>JASGGJ010000060.1:0-14689 GCA_047605085.1 Protaetiibacter sp. | reverse complement strand
GCCCTGGCTGAGGGTGGCCGCCCCGGTCGCCGTCGGGATTCTCATGCTCGTCGCCTGGACCCTGTACGTGGAGTTCGGTGATGCGCCCCGCATGCTGCCGAGCCCGCTCGCCATCGGCCAGGAGTTCGTACTGCGCTGGGGCATCATCTGGGACGATTCGGTGGTCACCGCCACCAACGCGCTCATCGGCCTCACGGTCGGCACGGTGCTCGCCGTCGTGCTCGCCGGCCTCGCGGCCGCGGCCAGGCCGGTCGACGGGATGCTGGCCCCGCTCGTCGCGGCGCTCGCGGTCATCCCGATCGTCGCCATCACGCCCATCCTCAACACGATGTTCGGAGCGTCGAGCCAGTTCGGCCGTCAGGCGGTCGCGACGATCGCGGCGTTCATCCCGGTGTTCGTCAACGTGCTGCGCGGCCTCCGGCAGACCCGGCCCGTGCATCGCGACCTCATGCGGGCCTCGGCGGCGAGCGGCTCGCAGACCTTCCGGATGCTCACCCTCCCGACCGCGGTTCCGTACCTCATGACGGGCCTGAGGGTGGCGAGCTCCCTCGCCGTCATCGCGGCGCTCGTCGCCGAGTACTTCGGCGGTCCCTCCGACGGCATCGGCACCTCGATCGCCAGTTACGCGAAATCCGGCAGGGCCGCGCTCGCCTGGGCGTATGTCGGCGGCGGCATCATCATCGGGCTCGTCTTCTTCCTCGTCACCGCGTTCCTCGAACGCATCGTGACGAGGCACGCGCCGGGCTGACCCGGCATCCGCTTCACCCCCGCACCACCTGAATGATCACAGAACGAAAGGGAACAGCATGAGACTCAGCAAGGGACGCGGCCTCGGCCTCGCGTCCGCGGCCGCCGTCGCGGCGCTCGCCCTGGCCGCCTGCTCCGGCACCACGGACAGCGGCGACGACGAGACGAGTGACGACTTCACGCCGCTCACCTCCATCAAGCTCCAGCTGCAGTGGCTGCCGCAGGCGCAGTTCGCCGGTTACTACCTCGCCCAGGAGAAGGGCTACTTCGAGGAGGAGGGCTTCGACGAGGTCGAGATCGTCCCCTCCGGCGGTGACATCGTTCCGCAGGATGCGCTCGTCGCGGGCGATGTCGACTTCGCGGTCGCGTGGGTGCCGAAGGTGCTCGGCAGCATCGAGGCGAGCGGTGTCGAGCTGACCGACATCGCCCAGGTGTTCCAGGCGTCGGGGACTACCCAGGTGTCGTGGAAGGACAGCGGCATCACTTCGGTGGCCGACTTCGAGGGCAAGCGGATCGGATCCTGGGGCTACGGCAACGAGTGGGAGATCTTCGCCGCGATGGCGGCGGAGGGCCTCGACTCCACGACCGTGTCGATCACGACGCAGGACTTCTCCATGAACGCCCTGCTCGACAACGACGTGGACGCCGCCCAGGCGATGACCTACAACGAGCTCGCGCAGGTGCTCGAGACGGTCAACCCGGACACCGGCGAGCTGTACACGCTCGACGACCTCAACGTCATCTACTACGAGGACACCGAGGGCGCCATGCTGCAGGACGCCCTATGGGCCGACACCCAGCGCCTCGCCGACGACCCGGCCTATGCCGACGCCGCGGTGCGCTTCCTCAAGGCCATCGCGAAGGGCTGGCTCTACGCGCGGGACAACCCGGAGGATGCGGCGTCGATCGTCTACGACATCGCCGCCAACGCCGAGGCCGCCTACCCGGTCGGTCCCGTGCACCAGCTGTGGCAGATGAACGAGGTCAACAAGCTGATCTGGACCGGAGCCGACTTCGGTATCGTCGACTCGGCGGCATGGGACAAGACGGTCGCGGGTGCGCTCTCGGCCACGAACCAGGACGGCGTGAACCTCATCACGACCGAGCCCCCGGCATCCGCCTACTCGAACGAGTACATCCAGGCGGCGATCGACGAGCTGACGGCCGAGGGAGTCGACCTCTCCGGCTCCTACACGCCGATCGACGTCACCCTCACCGAGGGCGGTCAGTAACTCGCACACCCCGCGGGGCGGACGGAGCAGCCCTCCGTCCGCCCCGCACCCCGCCGTCCGGCGGCCCAACCAGGGAACAACAGATATGAGCACCAACCAGCACACCCTCGACCTCGACCGCGCCCACGTCTTCCACTCCTGGTCGGCGCAGGGCGCGCTCGCCCCGTTCGTCATCGCCGGCGCCTCCGGATGCGAGGTATGGGATTACGACGGCACACGCTACCTCGACTTCTCGAGCCAGCTCGTCAACGTCAACATCGGCCACGCGCATCCCAAGGTCGTCGCGGCGATCCAGCAGCAGGCGGCCGTGCTGCCGACCGTCGCGCCCGCCCACGCCAACCTCGTACGCGGCGAGGCGGCCGCGCGCATCCTCGCGAAGGCGGGCCCGGAGTTCGGCAAGGTCTTCTTCACCAACGGCGGCGCGGATGCCAACGAGAATGCCATCCGGATGGCGCGCCTCACGAGCGGCCGCGACAAGATCCTCTCCAGCTACCGCAGCTACCACGGCAACACCGGCGCCGCGATCGTCGCGACCGGCGACTGGCGGCGCGTGCCCAACGAGTACGCGCGCGGCCACGCCCACTTCTTCGGGCCGTTCCCGTACCGCTCCGAGTTCTGGTCCGAGACGCCCGAGCAGGAGGGCGAGCGCGCGCTGCACCACCTCGAGCGCGTCATCGTCTCCGAGGGGGCGGCGTCGATCGCGGCGCTCCTGCTCGAGGGCATTCCGGGCACCGCGGGCGTCATCATGCCGCCGCCAGGCTGGTACGCCGGCGTGCGAGAGCTGTGCGACAAGTACGGCATCCTGCTCATCGTCGACGAGGTCATGTCGGGCTTCGGCCGCACGGGCGACTGGTTCGCCTGGCAGAACCCGGAGCTCAACCCGGACGGCGTGGTGCCGGATCTGGTGACCTTCGCGAAGGGCGTCAACTCGGGCTACGTGCCGGTCGGCGGGGTCATCATCTCCGAGTCGATCTCGGCGGCGTTCGACGATCAGGTGTTCCCCGGCGGGCTCACCTACTCCGGGCATCCGCTGGCCGCGGCCTCGATCGTCGCCTCGATCGACGCGATGGAGGAGGAGGGCATCATCGAGAACGCCGCGACGATCGGGCGCGAGGTGCTGGGGCCGGGCCTCGCGGCGCTCGCCCAGTCGCATCCGATGATCGGCGAGGTGCGCGGCATCGGCGTGTTCTGGGCGCTCGACCTGGTGACCTCGCGCGAGACGCGCGAACCCGTGCCGGCCGCGACGATCGGAGTGCTCAAGAGCGAGCTCATGAGCCGCGGATACCTGCCGTTCACGGCCGACAACCGGCTGCATGTCGTCCCGCCGTGCACCGTCACGGCCGAGGAGTGCCTGCGCGCCCTCGCGATCCTCGACGAGGCCTTCACCGCGGTCTCCTGATTCGCTACTGCGGTCGTTCGTGCCGTGCGCCGATAGCCATCTCGTCCCGGCCCATCGGAATTCCCGGATGACGCGCCGCGGCTGCGCGGCCCGTTGTTAGCTTGAGGGCTTTCGGCGGCATCCCGGTCGCCGCTCACGAAGGGATGGCACTGTGCCGCAGATCACCAAGGTCAAGTCCGGAAGCCCGTTCGAGGACCGCGAAAGCTACTCGCGTCTTGTCGTCGTCGACGACTGGATCTTCGTCTCCAACACCGCGGGACGCAATTACCGCACGCGCGAGATGTCGACCGATGCGGTGGAGCAGATCCAGCAGGCGCTCGCGAACGTCAAGGGTGCTCTCGAGAGCGTCGGGTCGAGCCTCGCGGACGTCGTACGTTCACGCGTGACGATCCCGAATGTCGAAGACGCCCCCGCCGTCATGCTCGCGGTCGGCGAGGCGTTCCGCGGCGTCGACCCCACCAGCACCGTGCTGTGCAGCCCGCTGGGTGCGCCCGAGTACAAGGCGGAGATCGAAGTCACGGCCTATCGTGGCGCCGGTCAAGCGCCACAGGAGCGGCTCGTCATCGCGCTCTGAGTGCGTCTCCACGGGGGTCGCGGTAGCCGCCGCGGCCCCCGTTCGTGTGAGCGGATCCGCCACGAATCCGATACCGCCAGGAAACCGGATTGAAACATCCGGAGGGGATCATCTGCGATTCGCGCGATAGGGGAACGCTTATTTCGGATGACCAACTTCATATTGGACGGCTTCCGAAAGTCGACATCAGAATGAACCACGAAATCCACCGGGATAGGGGCATTCGGACATGACATTGCGTTTAGGGGTCGACACGGGTGGCACGTTCACCGACGTGTGCCTGTACGACGAGGACACGCGGGCGATCACGGTCGCCAAGGTGTCCAGCACTCCTGCGGATCCGGGTCGTGCGGTCGTCGAGGGCGTGCGCTCGGCCCTCCGCTTCGTTGCCGCGGAAGCGCCCGGTGAGGGCCTGTGGTCCTCGATCGTCTACTTCGCCCACGGTACGACCGTCGCAACCAACGCCCTGCTCGAAGGCCGCGGCGCCCGCGCCGGCCTGATCACGACCGAGGGTTTCCGCGACCTGCTCGAACTGGGGCGTCAGCGCCGCCCGCGGCTTTATCAGCTCGACGCCCGCAAACCCGAGCCGCTCGCGCCGCGCGATCTGCGGCTCACCGTCGATGAGCGCGTCCGCTACGACGGCTCCGTCGAGCGTGCGCTCGATCTCGACGAGGTCCGCACGCGGGTGCGTGAGCTCCGCGCCGCCGGCGTCGAGGCGGTCTCGGTGTGTTTTCTGTACAGCTACCTCACCCCGAAACACGAGCAGCAGGTCAAGGAGATCCTCGAGGAGGAGCTGCCAGAGGCGTTCCTGTCGATCTCGCACGAGGTGCTTCCCGAGTTCCGCGAGTACGAGCGCGTCTCGACTGTCATGATCAACGCCTTCATCGGACCGGTCATGGCGGGCTACCTGGCGCGTCTGCGTACCCGTCTCGCGGAGGAGGGCCTCGAGGTCACGCCGCACGTCACACAGAGCAATGGCGGCGTCATGTCGTTCCAGATGGCCGAGCGCCTCCCCGTCCGCACCGTGCTCTCCGGTCCGAGCACCGGCGTCGTGGGCGCAGCACGGGTCTCGGCCGCCGCCGGACATCCCGACATCATCACCTTCGACATGGGCGGGACCTCGAGTGATGTCGCCCTGGTGAGCGGCGGACGCCCCACCTCGGCCAACGGCATGGTGCTCGACGGGCGTCCCGTCCGAGCCCCCATGCTCGACATCAACACCGTCGGAGCGGGAGGCGGCTCCATCGCCTGGATCGATGACGGTGGTCATCTCAAGGTCGGACCGCGCAGCGCCGGTGCCGATCCCGGCCCCGCCTGCTACGGGCTCGGCAACGAGGAACCCACCGTCACCGACGCCAACATCGTGCTCGGCATCCTCAACCAGGAGCACCTGCTCGGCGGTTCGATGTCGATCGATGCCGCGCTGTCGTTCGCCGCGGTCGAGCGAGTCGGAGCACGCATCGGACTCGGAGTGGAGGAGACCGCGCAAGGCATCATCAGCGTCGTCACGGCCAACATGGCCCGCGCCATCCGGGTGATCTCGGTGCAGCGCGGATACGATCCCGCCGATTACGCGCTCGTCGCGTTCGGCGGAGCGGGTCCCCTGCACTCGGGGCGCCTCGCGGCCGAGCTCGGGATCCCACGTACCGTCATCCCGCAGCGACCGGGCGCCCTGTCGGCGCTCGGCATGCTCATGACCGAACTGCGCGCCGACTTCACGCGTTCGCGTCTGTCGCGGCTCGTCGTCGAGCAGGCGCCGTCGATCAGCGCCGTCTACGCGGCTCTCGACAGGGAGGCGGATTCCTGGTTCGAGGAGGAGCGAGTCGCACCGGATGCACGTTCGCGCCGACACATCGCCGACGTGCGCTACGTCGGACAGAACTACGAGCTCACCGTCGAAGTGCCGCAGGATGCCATCGGCGAGGAGTGGGTCGAGGAGGTGCGTCGACGCTTCCACGCGGCGCACGACACCCGGTACGGTTACCACTCGCCCGAGCAGCCGATCGAACTGGTCACCGCGCGCGTCGAGGCCGCGGGCGAGGTGCCGCAGGCCGAGTTCCCGCCGCACGAGCCGGCCCGCGGCAGCGCCGAGGACGCGCGCATCGGCTCGCGCCCGATCTATCTGCCCGAGCGTGGCGAACGCGTCGACAGCCCGCTCTACGACCGCGCGCTGCTCGGACCGGGCCACGCCATCCTGGGCCCTGCCGTCATCGAGCAGTACGACACGACCACCTTCGTTCTGCCGGGCGAGCGCGCCGTCGTGCACCCGACGCTCGCCATCGTCACCGAGAACGTCTGAACGGAGAATCGTGACCACGACAAGTCCCGCGCCCGCCTCGGTGCGCATCGTCAACGCGATCGAGGTCGAGGTGATCGGCTCGGCCCTCGAGTCGATCTGCGAGGAGATGGGCGAGACCCTCGTCAAGGCGTCCTACTCGCCCAACATCAAGGAGCGCCGCGACTGCACCACGGCCCTGTTCGACGCCGAGGGCAACACCCTCGCGCAGGCGGAGCACATCCCGATCCACCTCGGATCCCTCATGGGCATCGTCAAGGGGGTCATGGCGCTGTACCCGCCGGAGGACATCCGCGACGGCGACGCCTTCCTCGGCAACGATCCCTACGAGGGCGGCGGAACCCATCTGCACGACATCGTGCTCGTCACGCCGATCTTCGTCGACGGGGAACTGCGCGCGTGGGCCTCGAACCTCGCGCATCACTCCGACTTCGCCGACCGGCAGCACAACCACATCTTCGAGGAGGGGCTCCGGATCCCGCCGATCCGGTTCATCAGGGACGGCGCCTTCGTGCCCGACGTCTTCCGGTTCCTGCTGACCAACATGCAGGTGCCGGAGGAGCGGATCGCCGACTTCGATGCGCAGGCCGCTTCGAACCGGCTCGCCGTCACCCGATACCGCGAGATCTGCGGCCGCTATGGCGCCGACTTCGTCGACGCGGCGGGCCGGGAACTGCTCGACTACACGGAGCGGAAGATCCGCGCGGGCATCCGCGAGATCCCGGACGGCGTCTACCGCTTCGACGACTCCTTCGACTACACGGGCTTCGACACGACCTTCGACATGTCGGTCGTCGTCACCGTCCGGGACGACACGATCGGCTTCGTGTTCGACGCACCGCCGCAGGCGCGCGCCGGATTCAACGTCGTGAAGACCGCGCTCCTTGCGACCGTCTACTACGCCGTCAAGACCCTCGTGGGGGCCGATATCCCGTCCAACGCGGGGCTCTACCGGCCGATCACGGTCGATGCGCCGCTCGGCTCGGTGCTGAACTGCGTGAGCCCCGCGGCCGTGAACGTGCGCACCATGACCTGCCAGCGGGTTGTCGACCTCGTGCACGGGGCGCTCGCGCAGGCGGTTCCGGAGCGGGTGGCGGCGGCCGCCAACGGGGCGGTTGCGAGCATGGTGTTCTCGGGAATCGACCCGCGCACCGGGCGCTTCTACGTGTACGGCGAGAGCATCGGCGGCGGCCTCGGCGGCACCTGCTCGAGCGACGGGCTCGACGGGGTGCAGGCGCACATCACCAACACCTCGAATCTGCCCGTCGAGAGCCTCGAGACGGAATACCCCCTGACGGTGATGCGCTACGAGCTCGTCGACGGATCCGCGGGCGCCGGCCGGCAGCGCGGAGGCCTCGGCATCCGTCGTGAGATCCGCGCCGATCACGACGACTGTCATGCCGAGCTCGAGACGAGCCGCGTGCGCAGCCGACCGTGGGGGCTCTTCGGCGGAACACCCGGAGCCTCCTCACGGATCGAGGTCGACGGCGTCGTCGTCGACCGGGTTCAGATCACACTTGCGGCCGGGGAACGCGCCGCCATGTTCACGGCGGGAGGAGGTGGCTACGGGGATCCGCGGTCGAGGCCGCTCGAGGACATCCGCAGGGATGTGCGCGAGCAGCGGTTGACCGCGGACGATGCTCGCGACCTCTACGGCGTCGAGCTCTGATCCTGCGTCCCGCGCGGGACGACGCGATCGCATCATGCATCATCGAAGACACGGAGGCACATCATGCACCACGACACACCCCAGCATCCCGCTCGGCGTCGACGTACGCGCTCCCTTGCAGCCGTCGCAGCGGCTCTCGTCGCGGCGCTCGCACTGAGCGCCTGTAGCGCGAGCGCGGACGGCGATGAGGCCGAAGCGGAGCAGACGCTCCGCTTCGGGTTCTCCGCCGAGCCGCCGAAGATGAGCACGACGGGCGGAACCGCGAGCACGGTCTCGTACCAGCTCTACGGCCTCGTCCACCGCGGACTCATGATCTACGGCGAGGACGGCACGGTCGAGCCGGCGCTCGCCGAATCCTACGAGCAGGTCGACGACACCACGTACGACTTCGTGCTTCGCGACGGGCTGAGCTACCAGGACGGAACCGCGGTCACCGCCGACGACGTCCGCAACTCGCTGCTCCACTACGCCGACCCGGCCAACTCCGCACGCAGCTATGCCGGCATGAAGTACATCGAGTCGATCGATGTCGCCGATGACACGCACCTGACGATCAACCTCTCCACCGCCAACTCGTCGTTCCTCGAGTACCTCGCCGACCCGTCCGCGTTCGTCGTGCCGGAGAGCGAGCTGGAAGCCGACGCGGAGGCGACGATCGGCGCGGGTCCGTTCTCGCTCGAGGACTGGGATGCAGGCGTCGGGCTCACGCTCACCAAGTTCGACGGCTACTACGGTGCCGACGACGTGACGCTCGACGAGATCGACGTGACGTTCTACTCCGACGCCACGGCGCGGGTGAACGCGCTCCTGAGCGGCGACGTCGACTTCATCGACTACGTGCCGTGGGAGAGCTATGAGCAGATCAACGGCACCTCCGGCTACTCGACCATGGGCGCCAACGGCGTGTTCCAGTCGGTGTTCTTCAACGTCGTCGACGGACCGTTCTCCGACCCGCTACTGCGCCAGGCGGTCGCCTACGCGATCAACCGTGACAACGCGACGGAGGCGGCGTTCTTCGGCTACGGGGAGTCGCTCTACGGCATCCCCGGGAGCGACGAAGTGGGCGAGAACCTGTGGAGCTACGATCCGGAGAAGGCCGAGGAGCTGCTGGCTGAGGCGGGCTACTCCGCGGGCGAGCTGTCGATCCACCTGGCGAGCAACTCGACCTACTCCTTCCTCCAGGATCTCGCGCTGTCGGTGCAGGCCGACCTCGAGGCGGTCGGATTCACGGTGGAGTTCACCAACCCCGACTGGGCGACTTTCACCGAGCAGGCGCTGGCGGGCGAGTACGACGTCATGATCCAGGGCAACATCGGCAACGTGCAGGACCCCGCGGCCTGGTTGCCCCGTCTCGTGCAGGCTCCGGCTGAGGCGAACAAGTCCTTCGGCTACAGCAACGCCGAACTCGACGAGATCCTCGCGGAGGCGCTCGCCGAAAGCGATGCCGACGCGAAGTCCGAGCTGCTCGACGAGGCCTACACGATCATCGGCGAGGATGTGCCGTTCGCGACGATCAACCAGCGCACCCAGTCCTATGGGGTGAGTGATCGGGTGACCGGCTTCACCGTGATGCCCGGCTTCACGCAGCCGTATTCGGTCAACAACCTCATCCACGTGTCGATGACCGACTAGTAGGCGGGTCCCCCTCATGGTCTCCTTCCTGATCCGGCGTCTGGCGTCGGGGATCGTCCTGATCTTCGCCGTGCTCACGCTCATCTTCCTCGCGATCCACACCGTGCCCGGCGACCCGGCCTACCAGCTGGCAGGCGGCGACAGCGGTGTGACCGAGGAGGGTATCGAGCGGATCCGTCAGGACCTCGGCCTCGACCGGCCGATCCTGGTGCAGTACGTCGACTACCTGGGAGGGGTCCTGAGGGGGGACCTCGGCACATCCTTCACGAGCGGCATCGCTGTGACCGAGTCGATCATGAAGCGGCTGCCCGCGACCCTCGAGCTCATCGCGGTCGCGGCGATCATCGCCGTGGGCCTCGGGGTGCCGTTCGGTGCATGGGCGGCGCGTCGTCGCGGGTCCGTCGACGCCGCCATGTCCGCGCTCACGAGTCTCGCGCTCGCGGTGCCGGTCTACGTCGTCGGCGCGCTCGGTGTGTACCTGTTCGCGGTGACGCTCCGTCTGCTCCCCGCCGGTGGCCTGGATCCGCTCACCGACCCCGTCGATCATCTGCGCAGCCTCGTGATGCCGGCGGTCGCGCTCGCACTCGGCTTCCTCGCGATCGTCGCCCGGATGTCGCGAGCCTCGGTGGCGGACACACTCGAACGGGACTGGGTCCGCACGGCGACATCGATCGGGCTCAGCCCGAGACGTGTCTATCGACGGCACGTGCTGCGCAACTCCCTGACGCCCATCGCGACCGTCATCGGGCTCGAGGTCGGCTCCTTCCTCGGCTCGTCGGTCATCGTCGAGCGCGTCTTCAACTATCCGGGTCTGAGCTCCCTGCTCATCGACGGCGTCTCGGGTCGCGACTACCCGGTCGTGCAGGGCGTCGTCATCGTGATCTCCCTGCTCTTCGTCGTGATCAACACGATCGTGGAGATCGTGTACGGCATCCTGGACCCGCGAGTGAGGCTCTCATGACCGCAACCGTGCCGATGGCCGCGCCGCCCGCTCCTCGGCGGGGCACGAAGCGGCGACTTCTCGGGGCGCTGACCCCGCTGCGCTGGGCCGCCCTCGTCTTCCTGGTGCTCGTGATCGTCGCCGCGATCGCCGCACCTCTCATCGCCCCCTACGATCCGCTCGCGCAGGACATCCCGGGGAAGCTGCAGCCGATCGGATCCCCGGGGCACCTGCTCGGAACCGATGAATACGGGCGGGACGTGCTCTCGCGCCTGATCTACGGGGCGCGGGTCGAACTCGTCGTGGCGCTCGGGGCGACCATCGTGGCGATGGTGCTCGGGGTCTCGCTCGGGCTTCTCGGAGGTTTCCTCGGCCGCTGGGTCGAGGTGCTCACGATGCGCGGCGTCGAGGTGATCATGGCGTTCCCGCCCATCGTGCTCGCCCTGCTCATCGTCACGATCTACGGCAGTGGGCAGGTGACTCTGATCGCCATCATGGGTCTGCTGTTCGCGCCGGCCTTCGCTCGGTTGACCTACGGGCAGACCCTCGGGGTCAAGAACGCGGAGTACGTCGAGGCGGCCAGAGCCTTCTCGGCGCGCACCCCCACGATCCTCTTCGCCGTCGTGCTGCCCAACGTCTCCGGGCCCGTCATCGCTCAGTTCCCGGTGACGATCGCGACCGCCATCCTGCTGGAGTCGGGGCTCAGCTATCTCGGTCTCGGCATCACACCGCCCACGCCTTCCTGGGGTGCGATGGTCGCATCCGGTCAGCGGTTCATGTCGATCTCGCCGGACCTGCTCGTCGTCTCGAGCCTCACGGTCGCCGTGACCGTGCTCGCCTTCGGCCTCGTCGGCGACGCCGTGCGCGACGCATTCGATCCGAAGAACACCCGGAGGTCAGCATGATCGCGCCGAAGCTGCTCGAGGTCCGCGGGCTCCACGTTGATTTCCGCTCGGGCGAGGGGTGGACGGAGGTCGTGCACGGCATCGACTTCGAGATCGCCGAGGGCGAGGTCGTCGCGCTCGTCGGCGAGTCCGGCTCCGGGAAGTCGGTGAGCGCGATGTCGATCGCCGATCTGCTGCCTCGGAACGCGCGCCGGCGTGGCTCGATCCGTTTCGCGGGGGAGGAGCTCGTCAACACTCCGGAACCGCGTATGCGGGCGCTGCGTGGCGACGACATCGCCGTGATCTTCCAGGAGCCGATGACGGCGCTCAACCCCGTCTACACGATCGGCGCACAGCTCGTGGAGGCCATCCTCAGCCATCGTCAGATCTCGGCGTCCGACGCCCACGCGCGGGCGATCGAACTGCTGCGTCAGGTCGAGATGCCGCACCCCGAGGAGTTCGTGCGGCGGTACCCGCACCAGATCTCCGGGGGGCAGCGTCAGCGCGCCATGATCGCGATGGCGGTCTCGGCCGAGCCGCGGCTGCTCATCGCCGACGAGCCGACGACGGCGCTCGACGTGACCGTGCAGGCCGAGATCCTCGATCTGCTGCTGAGTCTTCGCGACCGACTCGGCATGGGGGTGCTCGTGATCACCCACGACATGGGCGTGGTCGCGGATGTCGCCGACCGGGTGATCGTCATGGCGGCAGGCGAGGTCGTGGAGCAGGGGGAGTCGCGCGCGTTGTTCGCCCATCCGGAACACCCGTACACCCAGGCACTGCTGGCGGCCGTGCCGAGCATCGACGAGAACTCCGCCGGAACCCGCACCGCCTCGTCGCCCGAGGCCACGCCGGTGGCCGAGCTGGAGAACGTCCGGTTGAGCTACCGGCGCGGCTGGCGCACCGAGCCGCTCGTGGCGGTCGACGACGTGACGCTCCGCATCGGAGAGGGTGAGGTCGTCGGACTCGTGGGCGAGTCCGGATCGGGCAAGTCGACGATCGGCCGGATCGTCCTCGGACTCGCGCGACCCCAGGAGGGCACCGTGCGCACCGTCGGCACCGACATCGCTCGCGCATCCGCCCCCGAGCTGCGCCGGATGCGTCGGGACGTCTCGGTGGTCTTCCAGGATCCGGGCTCTTCGCTCAACCCCCGCCACACGATCGGACGCAGCATCACCGATCCGCTCCGATGGACCGGAATCGAGCGTCGCAGCTCCGAACTGCACCGGATCGCAGGCGAACTTCTCGAGCGGGTGCGCATCCCCGCATCGTGGGTCGACCGCTTCCCCCACGAGCTCTCCGGCGGGCAGCGCCAGCGGGTGGGCATCGCTCGGGCGATCGCCACACGGCCACGTCTGATGGTCGCCGACGAGCCGACCTCCGCGCTCGATGTCTCGGTGCAGGCCGCGGTTCTCGATCTGCTTCTGGAACTGCAGTCCTCGATGGGGTTCTCATGTCTGTTCATCAGTCATGACCTCGCCGTCGTCGATCGCATCGCGAACCGCGTCGTCGTGTTGAAGTCGGGGCGTCTCGTCGAAGAGGGGCCGACGGCCCAGCTGCTCCGGCATCCGTCGATGCCGTACACGAAGGCGCTCATCGCGGCCGTGCCGATTCCGGATCCGGTGCGACAGCGGGCCCGCCGTGCTTCCCGGCTCGCTCGAGGCGCCTGAGCGCGCATCGCTAGAATCCGCAGCCATGGAGACGCGTCGACTGGAGTATTTCGTGGCGCTCGTGCGCGAGGGCAGTTTCCGGCGTGCGGCGGATGCGCTGTTCATCTCGCAGCCTGCCTTGAGCCAGCAGATCCAGCGTCTCGAGGCCGAGATCGGGGCGATCCTGATCGACCGCTCGGTGCACCCCTTCGAACTGACCCCTGCGGGCCGGCGCCTGTTAGAGCGGAGCCAGCGGATCCTCGACGAACTCGGTGAGATCGAGGGAGTGGCAGCGCGGGCCCGCAGGGGGCTGCTGGGAAAACTCCGGATCGGCGTCGCCCCGTCGCTCATGTACAGCGCGCTCCCCGCGGCGATCCGCCGCTTCCGTGCAGCGCACCCCGATATCGAGCTGACCCTTCAGCGTGAGAACACCTCCTCGATCATCGACCAGCTCGCTGAGCAGCGAATCGACGTCGGATTGACGTTCTCGGGCCGCGGGGTCGACGGCGTCGAGTTCATCGCGTTGTACGAGGACTCCTTCGTCGCCGTTCTTCCGAGTGGGCATCGACTCGCGGCAAAGCCCGTCGTGCGAATGTCAGAGCTGCGCGACGAGACTTTCCTCATGCTGACCCGCCGCGGGGTGCCGGATCTGCACGACGCGATCATCGCGGCGTGCGCGCAGGCGGGGTTCTCGCCGCGCTCGATCGAGACGAGCTTTCAAGCCGCGGGCGCGGGATACGTCGACCAGATCGGCCTCGCGGGCGCGGGCTACGGCATCGCCCTCATTCCCGGCGCGGTCGCGACGCTGCAGATCGAGGGCGTCGTCTACCGCAATGTTGTGCGCCCGAGCATTCGGCTGCCCACCTCGCTCGCCTGGAACCTCGCCTCACGCAACGCCTCGATCGACACCTTCCGCACCTTCATGCTCGAGGACCTCGCGACGCAGTACCACATGGTCGAGACGGCGACGCCGCCCGACCCGCTCCGCCTCCGTCCGCTGCGCGGCTGACCCCGACTCTCCAGCTGGAGGGCCGCCGAGACGGTCGCGCGGTCGACGACCGGCTCGCCTTCAGTCACGGTTGCGCGGGTTGCGGGAGGCGAGGATCTCGCGCAGCGTCGGCAGCACGCGCTGATCCTTGGGGCGGTTGGCGGCTTGCTTGGAACGGATGACATCGGCAAGGGATGCGATGCGCACCTCGACGCCATGAATGCTCTCCGCGGACGCATCGCGGTCGAGGTCGTCGAATCCCGTCGTGCCGTTCGGGACGAACGAGATGTCGAGGTCGCCGTAGGGCGTGCGGAGATTCCAGACTCCGGCATCCGCCAGCGACCGCCCGGTGTGAGCGAACTCGAACGTCTCGTCTCCCGCACGGACCCGTGCTCCGAGCTCAGTGAGCGCCGCGGAAAGCCGGTCGAGATTCTCGAGGTCGCGCTCGGGGGTGATGTCGACATCCCAGGTGAGGAACGGCGAACCCCAGTGGATGGTCGCGAGCCCACCGATGAGCACGTAGCGCACGTCGTGGCGGCGAAGTGTGCCGAGGATGGTGGCGACGTCGAGTTCAGGCTGCGTCATGGATCCGTCTTATCTGATCGCGGAACCTGTCGTGGAACCCGTGACGCTCATCTGTGGACAACGCGAGGGTCTGGCTTGCCTGTGACCAATCCGA
>JASGGJ010000059.1:0-14739 GCA_047605085.1 Protaetiibacter sp. | reverse complement strand
GGCTGCGCTTCTCCTGGTCGGTCATCTGCGACAGCTTCTCCTCGGCGAACAGGCCGGCCTCGATGCGCATCGCGAGCTCGACCTCCTGCTCCGCGTTGAGCAGCGCGACCTTGCCGATCTGCTTGAGGTAGTCCTTCACCGGGTCGGCCGTGGCACCCGTGATGGCGGCCGAGTAGACCGGGACCTCGTCGTCCTCGTCGGTCATCGACAGGCGCAGCGCACCCGTCGGGAGCGGCTCATCGCTTCCCGTCGACTCGTCCTCGTCCTCGTCCTCGGTGTCGTCCTCGACGCCGTCCTCGTCCTTCGCGTCGGGGGTCTCGGCGTCATCGCCCGCCTCCGCGACCTCCGCGACGTCCGCGTCGATGTCCGCGACCTCGGCGTCGTCCTCGAGCTCGTCCTCGATCTCGAGCTCGGCGTCCTCGTCGAGCTCAAGCTCGCCGTCCACCTCGACATCCTTCTGGGTCGCGGGAGCCGAGGATGCGGTGGGCCGCTTCGCCGCGGCCTTCGGTGCGGCCTTCGCCGCGGCCTTGGCGGGGGCCTTCGCCGCGGGAACCGCCGTGGCAGCCGCCTTCACGGCGGGTGCGGCCTTGGCGACGGGCGCCGCCTTCGAGGGAGTCTTCGCCGGGACTTTCGTGGCCGCCTTCTCCGGCGCGCGGTCGTCCGTGACCACGTCCTTGGTCGGCGTGGAGCGGGAGGTGGCCATGCTGACCCCTTTCGCGGGTGGGAGGGTGCGTCTGGGCACTAGGTAGACCCGTGTCAAGTCCCCCGCGCATCCGGGACGGGACGGATCCTGTCCGTGGTGCTCGAGACGGGGAGTCGACCGGGTCTCTGTCGTCTATTCTCGCACACGCGGAGGGCGCCTCCTGCCGCGTGCACCGAACAGTGCAACCCACAGGGGGGCGATGACTATTCCCTCCTCCTCGTACAGCCGCCGTCGCGTGTGCCGGCGCGTCGCGAGCAGACCGGCGGCTCCGGCCACCGCGACCAGGTACACGGTGACGAACGCGATCCGGAACCCGTCCAGGCTGTAGAGCTCCGGGGCGGCGCCGCGCGCGACGCGCAGCTCGTCGACCACATCGAGCACGACCCCGACGAGCAGCATCGAGACGAATCCTCCGACGAACGCGCCCGAGTTGGCGATTCCGGTCGCCGAGCCGTGCGAGTGCCTCGGGTTGTGGCTGCGCGCGACGTCGAGTCCGATGAGCGAGGCGGGTCCGCCGGCGCCGACCGCGAGGAAGAACAGCGCGACGATCCAGATCGGCGGGAGGGGCTGCCAGACCAGCACGACCGTCCAGATCGCGAAGATCGCGATCGTGATGCCGAGCACGAGGTCGCTGCGGCGCAGGGGATGCCGGGCGACCACGAACCCCACGACCGGGCCGGAGACGAGGGTGCCGACGACCATGAGCACGAAGACGCCGGATGCCGTCGCCGGGTCGTAGCCGAGGCCGGCCCGCAGGAAGGGGTAGCCCCACAGGATGCCGAGCATCGTCGGCACGGTGCCGCCGAGGAGGTGGGCCCAGAACCCGAGCTGCGTGCCGCGTCGTCGCAGGCTCGCTCTGAGGCCCAACTCGCCCGGATCGATCGCGCGGATCTCCCCGGTCGTGAGGCGTTCCGGCCCGCGGCGCACGAGCCAGAGGGCGACGACGGCCGCGAGCAGCCCGACCGCCCCCGCGACGAGGAACGCGGGCGTCCACCCCTGCGCGTGCAGCAACAGGGCAAACGGGATCGCGGAGGCGATCTGACCGAGCTGGCCGGTCATCCCGACCCACTGCGACAACTGCGGCACGATCGGCCCCTCGAACCAGCCGGGGAGCAGGCGGATGACGCTCACGAAGGTCGCGGCGTCGCCGACGCCGACCAGCACGCGCGCCGCGAGCGCGACGCCCGCGCTGTCGGCGAAGGCGAGCAGCCCCTGCCCGAGCGCCATCACGACAGCGCCCCCGACGATGAGCGGAGGCGCCCCGATGCGATCGGCGAGCACGCCGACCGGGATCTGCAGCGCCGCGTAGACCACGATCTGCACGACCGCGAGGGTCGAGATGACCGCGGCGCTCACCGCGAACCTGTCTGTCGCATCCACCCCGGCCACGCCGAACGAGGTGCGCTGCATGACGGCCACGGCATAGGCGAACGCAGCCCCGCAGAACACGACCCAGGACCGAGCGGAGTTCACCGCCCCAGGCTACGTGTCCCCCGGCGCCGGATCAGGCGCCCGGCTCGTCGCGCCGGGTGGCGAGGAAGCGCTCGAGCTCGGCCGCGATGGTATCGGCGCTGGGGAGCTCACCGTCCTCGTCGACGAGCGGCGAGGGGATCGGGTTCTCCTGCATGTAGCTGTCGTGCCGCTCCTCGAGGGCGTGCACGAGACGCTCGAGCTCCGCGTTGCCCGCCACCTGCTCCTCGACCTTCTGGACGAACTCGCGACCCTGCTCCCGCAGCTCGTCGGTGGGGAAGATGAGCCCCGTCGCGGCGCTGATGCTCTCGAGAGCGGTGACCGCGGCGAGCGGGAACTCGGTGTCGGCGAGATAGTGCGGGACGAGCAGCACGAAGCCTGCGGTCGGATGCCCGGACTCCTGCAGCCGGTACTCGAGCAGATGCAGCGCGTTGCCGGGCACCTGGGTGCGCGGACGCCAGATCGAGTAGCTGTCGGTGAGCTCCGGCCGGTTCCCGCTCACCGTGACGCCGATGGCGCGCGTGTGCGGCGTCGGCATCGGGATCGCGTGGATCCAGGTCGTGTCGGCGACGGCGAAGCGCTCCACGAGCTCGAGCACGGAGCGCGTGAAGGCCTCCCAGCGGAAGTCGGGCTCGTAGCCGGTCAGCAGCAGGAAGGGACGGTGCAACTCGTCCTCGACGAGCTGCAGCACGAGCCGCGCTGGCTCATAGGCCGAGAGATGGTCCTCGTCGAAGTACATGATCGGACGACGGGCGCGGTAGTCGAGCAGCAGGTCGTTGTCGAAGACCACGAGGTCGCGCACCGAGGGCATGCCCCGCAACAGCTCGGTGATCTGCGAGACCGCGGATCCGGAGTCGGTGAACCCGGTCAGGCCCGCCACGAGATGCAGTCCGGCGGGGACGTCCGAGACGTCGCCGGCCACCTCGTAGAGCGGGTTCGGATCCATGCCTCCGAGTCTACGAGGCGTCCCCGCGCCGGTTCGGAGGACAGACCGCCCCCGGTCATGCTGACAGCGAACACCTCGCCGCCGACTACCCTGGCGACATGGCCGCACCCGAGCTCTCCGTCACCTCCACCCCGCTCGCCGAGCTGACCGGCACGCTGCTCGTGATCGGCGTCATCCGGGGCGCTGACGGGCCGCGGCTCGCGATCGACGACGCACCGGACGGCGTCGCCGAGCTGCTCGCCCCGCTCGGCGTCACGGGCGCCGCCGACGAGTTCCGCCGCGGACCGACCCTTCCCGGCTCAGGAACGCCGCTCGCCTTTCTCGGGCTCGGCGCCGCGCCCGACCGCGCGACGCTGCGGTCCGCCGCCGGAGTCGCCGGGCGCCTCGCTACCGGGCTGCCGTCGATCACGCTCGCGCTCCCCGTGCCGGATGCGCCGACCGCTGAACTCGTGCTCGAGGCCGCGGCGAGCGGTGCCTACGCCTATCTCGCCTACCGCACCACTGGCGACCTCGCGGCCAAGCAGCCCGTCGCCCACATCGCCGTGCACGTCCCTGACGGTCTCGACGCGACCTCCGCGATCGCCTCCGCGCGCGCGACTGCCACGGCGACGCATCTGGTGCGGGATCTCGTCAACGAACCCGCGTCCGACCTCTACCCGGAGACCTTCGTGGAACGCGTGCGCGCGCTCGCCGATGGACTGCCCGTCGAGATCGAGGTGCTCGACCCCGGGGCGCTCACCGCCGGAGGTTTCGGCGGCATCCTCGGCGTCGGGAGCGGCTCGGCCCGCGGCCCGCGACTCGTCGTCGTGCGCTACCGCCCCGAGGGGGACGTGCAGCACCTCGCGATCGTGGGCAAGGGCATCACCTTCGACTCCGGTGGTCTCTCGCTCAAACCCCCGGCCTCGATGCCCACCATGAAGTACGACATGACGGGCGCCGCGACCGCCCTCGCCGTCGTGCTGGATGCCGCTCGCCGCGGCACGCCCGTGCGAGTGACGGCCTGGCTGTGCCTCGCCGAGAACATGCCGTCCGGCACGGCGATCCGGCCTGGCGATGTGCTGCGCACCTGGAACGGAACGACCGTCGAGGTCACCAACACGGACGCGGAGGGCCGGCTGGTGCTCGCCGACGGCCTCGCCGCGGCCACGGCGGAGCGCCCCGATCTGCTCGTCGACGTGGCGACGCTCACCGGTGCCGCCAAGGTCGCGATGGGCGAGCGCACGACGGCGGTCATGGGGGATCCCTCGGCGACCGAGCTCGTGCTCGCCGCGGCCCGGCGCTCCGACGAGTCGATGTGGCCGATGCCGCTGCCGCCCGAGCTGCGCTCGGTGCTGGACTCCGACATCGCCGATCTGATGAACGCCAAGCCGGGGCACACGGCGGGCGGGATGCTGCTCGCCGGGCACTTCCTGCGGGTGTTCGCCGGCGAGGCCGGCGGCACCGGTCCCGGAGCGCGGCTCGGCTGGGCGCACCTCGACATCGCGGGCGCGGCCTACAACGCGGGCTCCGGATACGGCGGGGTCGGACGCGGCCCGACGGCGGTGGCGGTGCGCACCCTCATCGCCCTGACGGCGGACCTCGCGACCGCGTAGTAGGGTCGACACGGCACGAAATCGCGTGCCGTTCCCGTCTCCGCGACACCACCGATGACGCGGGGTTCCGACACGTGACGCGCAAGGGAGTCTCACCGGTGTCAGAGCAGAATTACGACCTCGTCGTCCTGGGAGCGGGAAGCGGCGGCTACGCAGCGGCCCTCCGCGCCGCGCAGCTCGGCAAGTCCGTGGCCCTCATCGAGAAGGACAAGGTCGGCGGCACCTGCCTGCACGTCGGCTGCATCCCGACGAAGGCCCTGCTCCACTCGGCCGAGGTCGCGGATGTCGCCCGCGAGTCCGCCAGATACGGCGTCGCCGCCGGGTTCGGCGGCATCGACATCGCCGCGGTGACCGCGTACCGCGAGGGCATCGTCGCCGGCAAGTGGAAGGGCCTCCAAGGCCTCATCAAGGGCCGCGGCATCACGACGATCGAGGGTGCGGGTCGTCTCGTCTCCCCCACCTCGGTGCAAGTCGGCGACCAGCTCATCACGGGGACCAATGTCATCCTCGCCACCGGCTCGTACTCGCGCACCCTTCCGGGACTCGAGATCGGCGGGCGCGTCATCACCTCGGAGCAGGCCCTCGCGCTCGACTTCGTGCCGAAGAAGGTCGCCGTGCTCGGCGGCGGCGTCATCGGCGTCGAGTTCTCGAGCGTCTGGAAGAGCTGGGGCGCGGAGGTCACGATCATCGAGGCGCTCCCCCACCTCGTGCCCAACGAGGACGAGTCGATCTCCAAGCACTTCGAGCGCGCCTTCCGCCGACGAGGCATCGACTTCAAGCTCGGCGTGCGCTTCGCGGGCGTGACGCAGAACGAGACGGGCGTGGTGGTGTCGCTCGAGAACGGCGAGACCGTCGAGGCAGAGCTGCTGCTCGTCGCCGTCGGTCGCGGCCCGCTCACGGCGAACCTCGGCTACGAGGAGGTCGGGGTCCAGCTCGACCGCGGTTTCGTCGTCGTCGACGAGAAGCTGCAGACCACGGTTCCCGGCGTCTACGCCGTGGGGGACATCGTGCCGGGCCTCCAGCTCGCGCACCGCGGATTCCAGCAGGGCATCTACGTCGCCGAGCTGCTCGCGGGGCTCGACCCGATCAAGGTCGAGGACGTCAACATCCCCAAGGTCACCTATTCCGATCCCGAGGTCGCATCCGTGGGCCTCACCCAGGCCAAGGCCGAGGAGCGGTACGGCGCCGAGAGCGTCGCGTCCGTCGAGTACAACCTCGCGGGCAACGGCAAGAGCCACATCATCGGCACCTCGGGCGTCATCAAGACGATCCGGGTCGTCGACGGTCCGGTCGTCGGCGTGCACATGATCGGGGCGCGCGTCGGCGAGCTCATCGGCGAGGCGCAGCTCGTCGTCGACTGGGAGGCGTACCCCGAGGACATCGCCCCCTACATCCACGCCCACCCGACTCAGAACGAGGCGCTCGGCGAGGCCTTCCTGGCACTCGCGGGGAAGCCCCTCCACGGCTGAGACGCACGGCTAAGCTAGAACGACACGGCTGTATAAGGAGCTTCCCCTATGAGCGAATCCGTCAGCCTCCCGGCGCTCGGCGAGAGCGTCACGGAAGGTACGGTGACCCGCTGGCTGAAGAAGGTCGGCGACCGAGTGGAGGTCGACGAGCCTCTGCTCGAGGTCTCGACCGATAAGGTCGACACCGAGATCCCGTCCCCCGTCGCCGGGGTGATCGAGGAGATTCTCGTCGCTGAGGACGAGACCGTCGAGGTCGGTGCTCCTCTCGTCCGCATCGGCGACGGATCGGGCGGTGATGCCCCGGCTCCCGCCGAGGAGGCACCCGCTCCCGCCGAGGAGGCTCCCCCGGCGGTGGAGGCGCCCGCTCTCGTGGCGGAGAGTCCCGTGGCCGAGACCCCCCTGGTCGCTGTCGCGGCGGAATCGCCCGCGCCCGAGGCACCCGTCGTGGAGGCGCCGGTTGCGGAGGTTCCGGTGGTCGCTCCCGCCGCCGAGACTCCCGTCGAGGCCGAGACACCGGCCGAGGCGGAGGCACCGTCCGAGGTGCCCGTACCCGTCGCGGAGATTCCGGCGCCCGCCGAGGCACCGGTTGCGGTCGAGGCGCCGGCAGCTGTGGAAGCGCAGGTGCCGGCCGAGCCGGCTCCTGCCGCGAGCCCCGCGCCGACCTCGCACGCCGGCTATGTGACCCCCATCGTCCGCAAGCTCGCGAGCGAGAAGGGCGTCGATCTCGGCGAGATCACCGGCACGGGAGTCGGCGGTCGCATCCGCAAGCAGGACGTGCTCGCCGCCACCGTCATCAGCACCGCCGAGGAGGCCGTGGACGCCCCCGCCGAGCCCGCCGAACCGGCAGTGCCGGCCGGCGCCGAGGTTTCACCGCTGCGCGGCACGACCGTGCCGATGACACGGTTGCGCAAGGTCGTCGCGGAGCGCGCCGTCGTCTCCATGAACTCGACCGCGCAGCTCACGACCGTCGTCGAGGCGGACGTCACGAGAATCGCCGCGCTGCGCGACGAGGTCAAGGGCGTCTTCCTCGAGAAGACGGGCACCAAGCTCTCGTTCCTGCCCTTCTTCGCGCTCGCGGCCGCCGAGGCGCTGCGCAGCTACCCGATCATCAACGCAACCGTCGATGGCGACACCATCGTGTACCCCGACACCGAGAACGTCTCGATCGCGGTCGACACCGAGCGGGGTCTGCTCACGCCGGTCATCCGCAACGCGGGCGACCTCGACATCGCGGGCCTTGCGATCCAGATCGCGGACCTCGCCGAGCGCACGCGCGACAACCGGCTGAAGCCCGACGAGCTCGCGGGCGGCACCTTCACCCTCACCAACACCGGTTCGCGGGGTGCGCTGTTCGACACCCCTGTCGTGTTCCTTCCGCAGGTCGCGATTCTCGGCACGGGTGTCGTCGTGAAGCGACCGGTCGTGATCAGCGAGGGCGGCACGGATGCGATCGCGATCCGCTCGACCGTCTACCTCGCCCTGTCCTACGACCATCGGATCGTCGACGGCGCCGACGCCGCGCGCTTCCTCGGCGCCGTCAAGAGCCGCCTCGAGGCGGGCGACTTCCGGGGCTCGCTCGGCATCTAGAAGCCCTCGTCCCGCGCGATCCAGTCGCGGATGCGCCACCCGGCCTCGCTCCTCATCAGCAGGAGTGAGGCCGGAGCCGTCTCCGGGCCGAGTTCCACGAGCACGCCGTCCCCGAGCCGCTCGACGATGCGCGCACCGACCGGCGATGCGGAGGCCAGGAGTGCCTCCTGCCCCTCGCGGAGCGCCTGCACGCCCGCCCGGTCCGAGGCCAGTGCCGCAGAGGCCGGTTGATCGACGCCCTCGAGGCAGAGCAGCGAGAGGCTCGCGATGCACTGCTCGCGGCGCTCGAGCAGCACGACGACCGCGGCGAGGGGATCATCGGCGTGCAGCACCGCGTCGTCGGGGTCGAGTGCCGGCGTCGACGGCAGCGCTGTCTGACTCTCGATCGTCGCCTCCGCCGAGGAGGACCCGCCCGACGCCTGCGCGGCCGGTTCCGGCGAGTCCGGCCAGAGCGCGAGGAGCACCGCCCCCGCCGACAGGGCGGCGGACGCACCCACCAGCATGCGACGGCGACGCCCCGGCACCGCCTCGAATGCGGCACGCGCCCCCGACACCCGCGCACGGAGCCACGCCTCCCATCCGGCGCCCGAGTCCTGCGCGGCGGGCTGCCCGCCGCCCGCGACGACGGGCAGCAGGCGAGGAGGCCGGGGGGATGCCCCTGGCCGAGGTTCCGGTGCGGTGTCGCCCGCCCGCAGCGGGACTGGGGCGGCGAGCTCCCGCAGTCCCGTCGTGAGCAAGCCGCAGAGCCCCGAGGCGTCGGCGCTCTCGACCGTGTCGGCGAGCGAGCGAGCGGCATGCGTCCGCGGACCCTCGACCCGGCGCAGCAGCTCCGTGGCGAGCATCCGCAGCGCCTCGCGATCCGCGGCGACTCCCGCGGCCCGCGACAGCACCGCCTCGGGGGCGTGCTCCGCGATCAGCTCCGCGTCGGCGAACCCGTCGATCACCGGCCCGTCGCGCGTCATGACGATGCGAGCCGGTTCGAGTCTCCCGTGCGCGACACCGGCGCCGTGCATCCGTTCGACGGCGCAGGCCACGGGGGCGAGCGCCGCCACGGCCTCTCCGGCCGCCCAGCGCTCCCGCTCGGCGAGGACGGTCGAGAGCCGCGGGCCCGTGAGATGTGCGAGCAGGAGGGCGGGGGCCGGCCCGCCGTCGAGCACGTCGAGCAGCGCGAGCACCCCGTCGCCCCGCGCCCGGTGCAGCGCCACGAGCTCGGTGCGGCGCACCCGCGCCCCCGCCTCGTCGAGAGCACGAGCGAGCACCGCGGCACCCGGAGGGTCCCCCGCGAGCTGCACGAGCAGGCTCTCGAGGTGCGGGGTGCGTGCGAGCGGGCGCACGATCCGGATGCCGGGGCGGTCGAGAGCGGTCACCCCACGATGGTCGCGCGCCCCGCCGGCGTCCTCCCGGCGCACCCCTCGCATCCGGGGACGCCTGCCGGATCCGCGAGGTGGGGAGGAGAGGTGACGGTAGGGTGGACGCGTGGTCGACTACGTCGACGCGGGGCTAAGCGCCAACTCCGTGTCGTATTCGACGGCCCTCGAACGCCAGCGTGCCGTGCACGCCGACGTCGCGAGCGGTCGGGCGCCCGATACCGTCCTCCTCGTGGAGCACCCATCCGTGTACACGGCGGGACGACGCACCGAGCCGCACGAGAGACCGAGCGACGGCACCCCGGTCGTCGATGTCGACCGCGGCGGCAAGATCACCTGGCACGGACCTGGTCAGCTCGTCGGCTACCCCATCGTGCGGCTCGCCGAGCCGCTCGACGTCGTCGCCTACGTGCGACGCCTCGAGGAGCTGCTCATCGGAGTGCTCGGCGAGCTCGGGGTCACCGGAACCCGCGTCGCGGGACGCAGCGGGGTCTGGATCGAGCGCGCGGGCGCGCCGGCCGACAAGATCGCCGCGATCGGCATCCGGGTGGCGGAGGGCGTCACGATGCACGGCTTCGCCCTCAACTGCAGCAACGAGCTCGAGCCGTACCGCGCGATCATCGCGTGCGGCATCCGGGACGCGGGCGTCACGACGGTCAGCCGCGAGCTGGGCCGCGAGGTGACGCCGAGCGAGGTCGCCCCGCTCGTGATCGCCCGCTTCGAATCTGCCCTCGCGCCCTGCCTGCGTCCCGTGGCGGTTCCGGCATGAGCGCGGAACCCGCGGGGCGCAAGCTCCTGCGCCTCGAGGTGCGGAACGCCCAGACCCCCATCGAACGCAAGCCGGAGTGGATCAGGACCCGCGCCAGGATGGGGCCGGAGTTCACGGCGCTGCAGTCGCTCGTGAAGACCGAGGAGCTGCACACCGTGTGCCAGGAGGCGGGCTGCCCGAACATCTACGAGTGCTGGGAGGATCGCGAAGCGACCTTCCTCATCGGCGGCAGCCAGTGCACCAGAAGATGCGACTTCTGCCAGATCGACACCGGCAAGCCCGCCGCCTACGACACCGACGAGCCGCGTCGCGTCGCGGAGTCGGTGCGACGGATGGGGTTGCGCTACGCGACCGTCACGGGCGTCGCGCGCGACGATCTGCCCGACGAGGGCGCCTGGCTGCACGCCGAGACGGTGCGCGCGATCCACGCCGCCAACCCCGGAACGGGCGTCGAGATCCTGGCGACCGACTTCTCCGGCAACCCGGAACTGCTCGGCGAGGTCTTCGACAGCCGGCCTGAGGTGTTCGCCCACAACGTCGAGACGGTGCCGCGGATCTTCAAACGCATCCGTCCGGCGTTCCGCTACGAGCGCTCGCTCGGAGTGCTCACCCAGGCGCGCGACGCGGGGCTCATCACGAAGTCGAACCTCATCCTCGGGATGGGTGAGGAGCGCCACGAGGTCAGCCAGGCGCTGCGCGAGCTCCGCGGCGCCGGATGCGACATCATCACCGTCACGCAGTACCTGCGCCCCTCGCCGCGACATCTGCCCGTCGCCCGCTGGGTGCGTCCCGAGGAGTTCGTCGAGCTCAAGCATGAGGCGGAGGAGCTCGGCTTCCTGGGCGTGCTGGCGGGACCGCTCGTGCGCTCAAGTTATCGTGCGGGCCGCCTCTGGGCACGGTCGATGCTCGCGACGGGCCGCGACATCCCCGAGCAGCTGCGGCACCTCGCCGACAGCGAACGAGGTTTCGCGCAGGCGGTGTCGTAGCACGCCGTAGGCTGGAGCCCATGGCACGCAGCACGCCCGAGAAGGAGCCCGGACGCCTGAAGCAGATGTGGCAGGTCTTCCAGATGACCCGCCGCTCGGATCCGGGCATCACCTGGTATCTCGTCCTCTGCTTCCTGGCGCCCGTCGCGGCCTCGATCGTGGTCGCGGTCGCCTTCTTCGGCGACAACGTGATCGGGATGATCCTGGTCATCGTGACGGGCGTGCTCCTGGGCGTGCTCCTCGCGCTCGTCGTGCTCGGACGCCGCGCGGAACGGGCCGCCTACACCCAGATCGCCGGCCAGCCTGGGGCCGTCGGCGCGGTGCTGAAGAACGGCCTGCGCCGCTCCTGGATCGGCAGCGAGGAGCCGATCGCGTTCAGCGCCAAGACGCGGGACGCGGTGTACCGTGCGGTGGGTCGTCCCGGCGTCGTGCTCATCGGGGAGGGTCCGCGCTCGCGCACCCAGTCGATGCTCGACAAGGAGCGCACCGCGGTCGCCCGTCTGCTGCCCAACGTGCCGGTGACGCTGCTGTACGTCGGTCCGGATGCCGGGTCGCTCGCCCTCCACAAGATCGCCCCCGCGCTGAATCGTCTGCCGCGCAAGCTCACCAAGGCCGAGGTGCTGCAGGTCGACAAGCGCCTCAGCTCGGTCGCCAAGGTGAAGGGCTTCAAGGTTCCGGGCGGCATCGACCCGCAGCGGGTGCGGGCACCCCGCCCGCGCTGACGGGGGCGGCTCAGACCCGCACGAGCACGGTGCCCGCGGCCTTGTCGTGCAGGCCGCGCTGGTCGCGATCCCAGATGAGGGCCGGGATCGCGAGGCACAGCAGCAGCGTGCGCACCGCGGGGCGCCAGGCGCCGAGGTAGCCGCCGCGCAGCGGAACGAGGCGCAGGCGCACGAGGACATGACCGAGACTGCCGTTCACGACGAGGAGGAAGAGGTACTGGAGGACGGCGAAGATGCCGAGGGTGATGAACGGATCGGTGCCCTGGGTCGTGGGGAACAACGCCCAGGACAGCAGGTACGCCGAACCCCAGTCGATCAGGATCGCGACCGCGCGGCGACCGAGGCGCGCGACCGACCGCGGACCCGCCTCCGGAAGCCCCAATCGCTCCCCCGGCCAGCGGTTCCCGGGGCTCTCGGCGGGCGTCGAGCTCACCCGTTCACTCTACGGGCGACCGCGGGACGGAGCTCGCCGGCCGTGAACACGGGCGATCCACACGGATCAATGTCAGGTTTGACGGACATTTTGCCTCATGTCAGACTTGGCGGACATTGCATTCGATGTCAGACCTCACGGACAGGAGCGGGCATGTTGGTCACCACCCCGGACGACATCGCGAACATCGTCCGCGATCGGCGGACTGATCTCGGCTTGTCGCAGCTCGTGCTTGCCTCCCGGATCGGGATGAGCCGTCAGTGGGTCGTCCGATTCGAGGGCGGCCACGCATCCGCAGCGACGATCGAACTTCTCACGCGGCTGGCGCGCGCACTCGATCTCGACCTCGACCTCAGCCCGGACCCGCGGTGAGTTCCGAACTCACCGCCTACCTGGGCGGGGTGCGGATTGGCCGATTCGCTCGCGTGGGTTCCGGAGATCCCACCTTCACCTTCGACGACGAATGGCGCAACGCGTCTCGACGCCAGGAGCTGTCGATATCGATGCCGAAGTCGCGTCGCGAGCATCGGGGGGACGCGCCGATCAACTATCTCTGGAATCTCCTGCCGGACAACCGCATCGTTCTCGATCGTTGGGGCTCCCGGTTCGGAGTGAGCGCCGGGAATCCGATGGCGCTGCTGGCACACGTCGGTCTCGACACCGCGGGCGCGGTTCAACTGTCCCCCGACGATGCGCCCACGCTCTCCGAGCCATCCGGCGCCCAAGCGATCGGCGTCGCCGAGATCGCCGCACACCTGCGCGCCCTGCGCAGCGACCCGGCGGCTTGGCTCCTGCCCGACGACCGCGGAGGCCACTTCTCACTGGCCGGGGCGCAGTCGAAATTCACTCTCGCCAGGCTCCCCGACGGCTCCTGGGCTGTGCCGACCGGGCGCGGAGCGTCGACGCACATCGTCAAGCCCGGTCCCGAGGGACTGCAACTCGGAGACCTCAACGAGCACGTGACACTGGCCGCCGCACGCAATCTGGGGCTGAGCGCGGCCGAATCCTCGCTGACGACGTTCGAAGATCAGCTCGCGATCGTCGTCGCCCGGTACGACCGCACCGTCGCCTCCTACGGCACTGTAGTGCGTCTCCACCAGGAAGACCTCGCGCAGGCATTCGGGATTCACCCCGGCCGGAAGTATCAGAATGACGGCGGGCCAGGCATCGCCGATATCACGCGGCTGCTCTCCGCTCGAGGACTTACGGCCGACGCACAACGCTTTTTCGACGCGACACTTTTCAACTGGGCGATGCTCGGGCCGGACGCGCACGCGAAGAACTACTCGTTGCTCCACGAAGCCGACGGAACACGCCTGGCACCGCTGTACGACATCGCCACAGCACTGCCCTACCCTGACCTCAACACCCGCAGCACCAAACTCGCGATGTCGTTCAACCGCCGCTATCGCGACAGCGAGATCACCGCCCGAGACGTGGTCGCAGAAGCGGTCGACTCCGGCTTCGACCCCGATTGGGCGCAAGAGCGCGCCACAGATATTGTCGGCCGGATCACCGACGCGTTCTCTGACGCGATCAGTTCAGCTCGACTCACCGGGGATGCGGCCGCATTCGCGGCGACCATCATCGACCGCAGCGCCGAGCGCACACAGCACCTCACCCGCCAGCTCGCCAAGGGCTGATACGCGGCCATGACGGTCACCCCGACCGCGGACGCTCGCGATCTCCCGGCCCGCCCCGTCCCACACGTCGCGTAACATGCCGGAAACAATTCGGTCATGGTCGGGAAATGCCGTCCGCCTAGCCTCTCAAAAGGCTGCACCCGCAGCCGAATCGTTCCACGCCCTTGGAGTCATCCCTATGTCCAAGCCTCTGTTCAGCGACTCGTCCGAGGTGCTGAAGTTCATCAAGGACACGGATGTCAAGTTCCTCGACATCCGCTTCACCGACCTCCCCGGAGTGCAGCAGCACTTCAACATCCCGGCGTCGACCGTGGATGAGGACTTCTTCACCGTCGGCCAGCTGTTCGACGGCTCGTCGATCCGCGGCTTCCAATCGATCCATGAGTCCGACCTGCAGCTCATCCCGGATGTCTCGACCGCGTACGTGGACCCGTTCCGCACCGAGCGCACCCTCGTGATCATCTTCGACATCTACAACCCGCGCAACGGCGAGATCTACGGCCGCGACCCGCGGCAGGTGGCCAAGAAGGCCGAGAAGTACCTCGCCTCGACCGGTATCGCCGACACCGCCTATTTCGCGCCGGAGGCCGAGTTCTACATCTTCGACGATGTGCGCTACGAGGTGAAGCAGAACAAGTCGTACTACGAGGTCGACTCGTCTGAGGCCGCCTGGAACACGGGCAAGGCCGAGGAAGGCGGCAATCTCGCCAACAAGACGCCGTACAAGGGCGGCTACTTCCCCGTCACCCCGGTCGACCAGCACGCCGACCTGCGCGACGACATCGTGCTCAAGCTCATCTCGGTCGGCCTCGAGGTCGAGCGCAGCCACCACGAGGTGGGCACCGCGGGCCAGGGCGAGATCAACTACAAGTTCGACACGATGGTCCACGCCGGCGACGACATCCTGAAGTTCAAGTACATCGTCAAGAACACGGCGCTCGAGTGGGGCAAGACGGCGACGTTCATGCCGAAGCCGCTCATGGGCGACAACGGCTCCGGCATGCACACCCACCAGTCGCTGTGGAACGACGGCAAGCCGCTGTTCTACGACG
>JASGGJ010000058.1:0-14776 GCA_047605085.1 Protaetiibacter sp. | reverse complement strand
GCAGCGGGCGGTGCAGCAGGCGCAGCAGGCGCAGCAGGCGCGGCCACCGGCTCGGAGGGGGCGGCAGGCACAACGGGAACGGCGGCTTCGGGCTGGACCGGCGTTGCGGCGGGCTCGGGGACGTTGGGGTCGGTCATGGGACTCCTTGCGATGGTGGTGGGTGGCCGGAGATGCCGGCCACGGGGGAACTCTACCGAGCATGGGCGTCAGCCCGCGAGGGGCGAAGCCCGAAAACAGGGCATGATGGCGTGGTGAAGATCGGAATCCTCACCAGCGGCGGCGACTGCCCCGGACTCAACGCCGTCATCCGCGGCGCCGTGCTCAAGGGCCTCACCCAGCACGACGACATCGAATTCGTCGGCATCAAGGACGGCTGGAAAGGCCTCGTCGAGGCCGACGTCCATCCGCTCGGCCGCCCCCAGGTCATGGGCATCTCGAAGCAGGGCGGCACCATCCTCGGAACCTCGCGCACCAACCCCTTCGAGTACGGGGGCGCGGAGCGCGTGAGGGAGGTGATGGCCGGCACCGGAATGGATGCGGTCGTCGCGATCGGCGGCGAGGGGACGCTCGCCGCCGCGAAGCGGCTCACCGACGAGGGCCTGCAGATCGTCGGGGTCCCGAAGACGGTCGACAACGACCTCTCGGCGACCGACTACACCTTCGGTTTCGACACGGCCGTGCAGATCGCGACCGAGGCGATGGACCGCCTGCGAACCACGGGCGACTCGCACGGCCGGTGCATGGTCGCGGAGGTCATGGGCCGCCACGTCGGGTGGATCGCGCTGCACTCCGGCATGGCGGCGGGCGCGCATGCGATCCTCATCCCCGAGCGCAAGACGAGCATGGACGAGATCTGCGGATGGGTCGACTCGGCCCGTGCCCGCGGGCGCGCGCCGCTCATCGTGGTCGCGGAGGGCTTCCTGCTCGACACCATGAACGACGCCCACTCCGAGCGCGGGCTCGACGCCTTCGGCCGCCCCCGGCTCGGCGGCATCGGCGACCAGCTCGCCCCCGAAATCGAGGAGCGCACGGGGATCGAGACCCGCGCGACGACGCTCGGCCACATCCAGCGAGGCGGCACGCCGACCGCGTACGACCGGGTGCTCGCGACCCGCTACGGCATGGCCGTCGTCGATATCGTGCTCCAGGAGCAGTGGGGCAAGATGGTGGCGCTGCGCGGCACGCAGATCGTGACTGTGCCATTCGAGGACGCCCTCGGCCGCCTCAAGACCGTGCCCCAGTCCCGCTACGACGAGGCCGCCATCCTGTTCGGCTGAGCGCCCGCACCCGTCCGCCTCCCGACCCGCATCCCGCCGCCGCCCAAATCAAGGACTCGTGCCTCCCGAATCAAGGACTCGACGTGACGGGTGTGGCTGACGAGGCGCATGTGCCATCGGATGGGCGCGCACTCCTTGATTTGGGATGCTGCGATCCTTGAGTTGTGATGGATGCGGATGAGCTCGGCCTGCTGAGCGGGCGGCTGGCGACGGAGCTGGGCGCGCAGCTGGACGAACGACTCGCCGGGATCGCGCCGGCGCACGCGTGGGGCGTGTTCGCGGGCGGGGAGCTCGTGCGGGTGCACGGATCCGGGAATGCGGCCGAACGGCCGGCGTCGACTGCGTTCCGCATCGCGTCGTGTACGAAGAGCTTCACGGCGGCGGCCACGCTGCTGCTCGCCGAGGAGGGGAGCCTCGACCTCGACGAGCCGCTCGCCGACGCGCTCGATGTGCCGCTCACCCTCATCGGACCCGCCGGTCCGCCGCCGACCGTGCGCGACGCGCTCGCGATGCGGGCCGGCTTCCCGACCGACGACCCCTGGGCCGACCGGCAGGAGTCGCTCTCCGACGACGACTTCGGGCGGCTGCTCACGCGCGGCGTGCGACTCGCCCGCCCGGCCGGCTCCGGTTACGAATACTCCAACCTCGGGTACGCGATCGTCGGGCGCATCCTCGCCCTCCGCGCCGGGATGCCGTACCTCCGCCTCGTCGAGACGCGGCTGCTCGGACCGCTCGGGCTCACAGGGACCGGCTTCGACCGGGCGGTGCCGCATCCGATCACCGGATACCGCCCCGGCCCCGACGGGTGGGAGGCGCTGCCGTTCAGCGCCCCGGGCGCCTTCTCACCGATCGGCGGGCTGTTCAGCACCGTGACCGACCTCGCCCGCTGGTGCGGGGTGCTGTCGGGCGCGATCGACACCGAGGCGCTGCCGCACGGACTCGTCGAGCGGATGCGGCATCCGCAGACCCCGGTGCTCGGCGACGTCGCCGGCAGCGGTCCGTGGCAGGCCTACGGCCTGGGGCTCGTCGTGCGCGCCGACGGTGCCGGGCGGCACTTCATCGGGCACAGCGGAGGCTACCCGGGCTTCACGACGCGCATGGAGTGGGAGCAGTCCTCGCGGGTCGGCGCGGTCGTGTTCGAGAACGCGACGTACACCTCGCTGACCCCTGTGGTGCACGCGGCGTTCGCGGCCGCGTTCGGGTCTCCGGATGCGGCTCCCGCCGCCCCGCTGCGGCCCGCGGTCGTGCCGTGGCCCGAGGCGGTCGCGGCGGCGGAGCGGTTGCGCACGGCGCTCGCGGCTGGCTCGCTCGGCGAAGCGGCGCTACTGGATCCGTGCGTCGACCTCGACGTGCCGCTCGAGCGGCGCCGTGCCCGGCTCGCGGAACTGCTCACGGCGATTGGCGGGGTGATCGAACTCGGCGCGATCGAGCACGAGACGCCCGCGCAGGCCGCGTGGGAGCTGCACGGGCCGCGCGGCGTGCTGCGGTGCCGCATCCTGCTCACGCCCGTCGCCGAGCCCCGCGTGCAGAAGCTCGACGTGACGCTGGGCTGAGGCGACCCCCGGGCTGTGGCGCGGGGGTCTCGATACGCCGCTGCGCGGCTACTCGGCCAGCGGGAGGGGCGGCCGCGGCGCCCGGCCAGCGGGAGCGGGGCCCGCTGGCCACCTTCGCAACTCAGGACGAACGGGCGGAAATGACCCTCGGAACCCGCGGACCGGCGACTTCTCCTGAGTTGCGGAATCGCCCGGGGCGGGCGGCATAGGCTCGAGCCATGGTGCGCGCGCTGCAGGTGACCCGGTCGGACACGGGCGCGACGAGCGCTCTCGTCGAACTCGACGAGAGCGAGCTCGGCGACGGCGAGGTGCTGCTCCGGGTCGCCTACTCGAGCCTCAACTTCAAGGACGCCCTCGCCCTGCGCGGCGACCGCGGCGTCGCCCGGATCAGCCCGCTCATCCCGGGCATCGACGTGGTCGGCACGGTTCTCGAGTCGCGCGACGAGCGCTGGCGGCCAGGCGACGAGGTCGTGCTGACGGGCGCGGGCCTCGGCGAGACCCGCAACGGGGGGTACGGCACGCGGGCTCGAGTTCCCGCCGACGACCTCGTCCGGGTACCCGAGCGGCTCGGGATGCGGCGCGCCGCCGCGATCGGCACGGCCGGTTTCACCGCCGCCCAGGCCGCACTCGCGCTCGAGCACGCCCGCATCCCGGACGGCGACGTCGTCGTGACCGGCGCGACCGGCGGCCTCGGGTCGATCGCGGTGCTGCTGCTTTCCGCATCCGGACGCCGTGTCGTGGCCGCGACCGGCCACCCCGACGACCGCGGCTACCTGGAACGGCTCGGCGCATCCGACATCCTGGACCGTGCCGAGCTGCAACAGGCCGGAAAGCCGCTGCAGGCGAGCCGCTGGGCGGGGGCGGTCGACGTGGTGGGCGGCACGACGCTCGCGAACCTGCTCGCCCAGACCCGCTACGGCGGCACGGTCGCCGCCTGCGGACTCGTCGAGAGCCCAGAGCTCGTGACGACCGTGATGCCGTTCATCCTGCGCGGAGTGAGCCTGCTCGGCATCAACTCGGTCGAGGCGCCGCTCGTGACGCGCGACCGGGTGTGGGAGCGGCTCGAGCGCGACCTCGACCTCGGCCTGCTCGATGACCTCACGACCGAGATCCCGCTCGACGCGGTTCCGGCCTACGCGAGTCGCATCCTCTCCGGCGACACCACCGGCCGCATCGCGGTGCGCGTGGCAGACTGACCCCATGGATGCCACGGGGGCCGTCGCCGTGACCGGCTCGGTCGTCGCCGGTGCCGCCGCCGCCGTCCACGTCTACATCTGGATCCTCGAGAGCGTGCTCTGGAGCCGCGAGTCGACCCGCCGGATCTTCGGGGTGCGGTCGGCCGAGGAGGGCGACACCCTCCGCCCCATGGCCTACAACCAGGGCTTCTACAACCTGTTCCTCGCCCTCGGCGTCGTCGTCGGGCTCGTGCTGGCGTGGTCGGGGATGCCGTCGGCAGGCCTCGTGCTGACCGTGTTCTCCTGCCTGTGCATGGTGCTCGCGGCGCTCGTGCTGCTCACCTCCAACCGGCGGATGCTGCGCGCCGCGATCGTGCAGGGTGCGGCACCGCTGCTCGCGATCGTGCTGCTGACGATCGTGCTCGCGGGGGCCGGCGCCTCCCGCTGATCGAGTAGCGAAGCTGTTCGGCGGCATCCGGAACTGCTTGCCGTCATGCACGAGCGAAGCGAGGGGGCATGCGCCGGGAAACCGGCCCTTGCGCCCTCGCGAAACGGCCCGGGCTAGGGCGCGGCGGCAGCCGCGGCACGCGCCGCCGCCGGCAGCGCCACCCGGATGCGGTCGAGCGCCGCATCGTCGTGCGCGGCCGTGAGGAACCACGCCTCGAAGACGCTCGGCGGCGGGGCGACCCCCGCCTCGAGCAGGGCGTGGAAGAACGGCGGATACCGCCACGCGTCCTGATCCTTCGCGTCGGCGTAGTCGCGCACCGGTCCCTCGCGGAAGGCGATCGAGAACAGGTTCCCGGCGCGCGGGATCACGTGGGCGACCCCCTCCGCGGCGAGCGCCTCCGACACCCACCCGGCCACGGCATCCGCGGCCGCGTCGACGCGGGCGTACACCCCGGAATCCGCGAGCCGCAGCGTCGCGAGCCCCGCCGCGACGGCGAGCGGGTTCCCGGAGAGCGTCCCCGCCTGATAGACGGGACCGAGCGGCGCGAGCAGCTCCATGAGCTCGGCCCGCCCGCCGAGCGCCGCGAGGGGCATGCCGCCGCCGATGACCTTGCCGAAGGTGAACAGATCAGGCGCCCAGCCCTCGGCCTCCCCCTCCAGCCCCCACCAGCCCGCGGGGCCCACCCGGAATCCCGTGAGCACCTCGTCGAGAATCAGCAGCGCCCCCTCGGCGCGCACGAGCCCGGCGAGCGCCCGGTTGAATCCCGGCTCGGGCGCGAGCACCCCCGCGTTGGCGCCCGCCGCCTCGGTGATGACGGCCGCGATGCGTCCCGGATGCGCGGCGAACGCCGCCCGCACCGCGCCCAGGTCGTTGTACGGCAGCACGAGGGTGAGCGCGGCGACCTCGGCGGCAACCCCGGCCGAGCCGGGCAGCCCCTGGGTCGCGACCCCGGATCCCGCCTCCGCGAGCAGGCCGTCGGAGTGGCCGTGATAGTGCCCCGCGAACTTGACCACGAGGTCGCGACCGGTCGCTCCGCGCGCGAGCCGGATCGCGGTCATGGTCGCCTCGGTGCCGGTCGACACGAGTCGCAGCCGCTCGATGCCGCTCGCAGCTCCCAGCCGGGAGCGCACGAGCTCGGCGAGCTCGGTCTCGGCTGGCGTCGACGCCCCGAACGAGAGCCCGCGGGCAGCGGCCTGCTGCACGGCCGCCACGACCTCCGGATGCGCGTGCCCCACGAGCGCGGGACCCCACGACGCGACGAGGTCGACGTAGTCGCGGCCCTCGACATCCCTCAGGTACGGCCCGCGCGCCGACACCACGAACCGCGGCGTCCCGCCGACCGAGCCGTAGGCCCGCACGGGCGAGTTCACCCCGCCAGGCAGCGCCGCCCGCGCCCGCGCGAACGCGGACTCGTTCCCGCCGTTCACGCGCGAGCCCAGCGCTCGGCCGCCTCGACGGCGAAGTAGCTGAGCACGGCATCCGCGCCCGCCCGCACGATCGAGGTGAGCGACTCGTCGACCGCGCGGTCGCGATCGATCCAGCCGTTCTCTGCGGCGGCCGCGATCATCGCGTACTCGCCAGACACCTGGTACGCCCACACCGGAACGGGCGATGCGGCCGCGGTATCCGCGAGCACGTCGAGGTAGCTCATCGCCGGCTTCACCATAACGATGTCGGCGCCCTCCGCGACATCGAGCGCCAGCTCGCGCGCGCCCTCGCGACGGTTCGCGGGATCGAGCTGGTAGCTGCGACGGTCGCCCACGAGCGACGACTGCACCGCCTCGCGGAACGGGCCGTAGAACGCGGATGCGTACTTCGCCGCGTAGGCGAGGATCGGCAGCTGCGCGGCTCCGGCCGCGTCGAGCGCACCGCGCACCGCCGCGACCTGGCCGTCCATCATGCCCGAGAGACCGACGAGCTGCGAGCCCGCCTCCGCCTGGGCGATCGCCATCTCGCGGTAGCGCACGAGCGTCGCGTCGTTGTCGACGCGCCCCTCCGCGTCGAGCACGCCGCAGTGCCCGTGGTCGGTGAACTCGTCGAGGCACAGGTCGGTCTGCACGACGAGCGCGTCGCCCGCCTCGGCCGCGGCGATGCGCGTGGCCGCGTTGAGGATGCCGTCCGGCTCGCTCGCCCCCGAGCCCGTCGCGTCCTTGTGCGCGGGCACGCCGAACAGCATGACCCCGCCGATGCCGGCGCTCGCGGCACGATGCAGCTCGGCGCGGAACGAGTCGAGCGAGTGCTGCACGACACCCGGCATCGAGGCGATGGGCCGCGGCTCGTCCACCCCCTCCGCGACGAACATCGGCAGCACGAGCTGCGCGGGGGCGACACGCGTCTCCTGCGCGAGCCGCCGCCAGATTGCGCTCTGCCGCAGCCGCCGGGGACGGATCAGGGGTGCCGCGCTCATTCGGGCTCCGCGTACTCGACGAGCGCCTCGATGAGCGAGGTGGCGCTGCGCTCGTCCGCGATGACGTGCACCGGGAGTCCCGCGGCGCGGGTGTCGAACGCCGTGCGCGGGCCGATGCAGGCCACGACGGTGTCGTCGGGGATCGGGGCGAGCTGCTCCGCGAGCTGCCGGGCGACCGAGCCGGAGGTCACGAGGATCGCGCGGATGCGTCCCGACGCGACATCCGCCGCCACCTCGGGTGCGACGGGCACGCCGACGGTGCGGTAGGCGGTCACGAACTCGACCGCGAAGCCGAGCCTGTTGAGTCCCGCGACGAGGGTGGGCTCGGCGAGATCCGACTGCGGGATGAGGACGCGTCCGCGGATGCCCGAGTGCGGCCACTCCTTCACGAGCCCGCGCGCCGAGTTGTCCGAGGTCGGCACGAAATCGACCCGGTAGCCGGCCAGCTGGAGCGCCGCGGCGGTCGTCTCGCCGACGGCGGCGATGCGCGTCGTCTCCGGCACCCTGACCCGCATCCCGTTGAGCACGTCGACCGTCGTCGCGCTCGTGACGACGAGCCAGGCGAACTGGCCGTCCTCGAGCTCGTGCAGCGCGTTGGCGAGCCTCGTCGGGTCGTCGGTCGAGGCGAAGTTGATGAGCGGTGCGATCACCGGGATGCCGCCGAAACCCCGCACCGTGGCGGCGACCGAGTCCCCCCACTTGCCGCCGCGCGGCACCAGCACCCGCCAGCCGGCGAGCGGCTTGCCGGATCTCGGGGCGTCGGCGCTCACGCTCGCGCACCCCCCAGCGGGGCGAGTCCGGCCGCCCCCGCCTCGAGCAGCTCCCCGGCGACCCGCGCCGCGAGCTCGCCCGCAGGGTCGCGGCTGTCCTCAGGGTAGAGGGCGTGGGATGCCGTGAGCTGGCCCGAGCCGTCCGGCGCGTAGACGCGCGCCGAGAGGAGCAGCAGGCCGTCCTCGACCAGGGCCGACACACCGAGCGGAGCCGCACATCCCGCCTCGAGGCGCGCCAGCACCCCGCGCTCCGCCTCGGCCGTGAGCCGGCTCGGGGCGTGCTCGAGCTTCGCGACCCGCGTCTCGTCACCCGCGCGCGTCTCGACGGCGAGCGCGCCCTGGGCGGGAGCCGTCGGCCACGAGTCGAGGCTCAGCCACTCGGTCGCGGCGTCGGAGCGCCCCAGGCGCGCGAGCCCCGCGGCGGCGAGCACGAGCGCATCGAGCCGGCGCTCGGGGTCGTCCGCGTCGAGCCGGCCGAGCCGCGTGTCGATGTTGCCCCGGATGTCGACGACGTCGAGGTCGGGCCGACGGCTCAGCAGCTGGGCGCGGCGGCGGGGCGAGCCCGTGCCCACGCGAGCACCCGCGGGGAGGGTATCGAGATCGCGTCCGCCCGAGGCGCACACGACGTCCCGCGCATCCGCCCGCTTCGGAACGGCCGCGACCGTCAGCCCCGGCAGGGGTACGGTCGGCAGATCCTTGTAGGAATGCACGACCGCGTCGACCTCGCCCTTCAGCAGCGCCTCCCGCAGCGAGGCGACGAACACGCCCGCGCCGCCCAGCTCGGCGAGCGGGGCGCTCGTGCGATCGCCCTCCGACTCGATCACGACGAGCTCCGCACCGAGCCGCGACGCGACCGCATCCGCCTGGGCGAGCGCGAGCGCGCTCCCCCTGGTGCCGAGCCGAAGGGTCACGACGCCACGACCCCCGCGAGCTGCGTCTCGTCCACGACGGTCGCCTGCACCCCGACGCAGCAGCCGGGGCGGCACACGTCGAACCAGGGACCGAGCGGGGTGAGCGCCGGGCGCTCGGAGACCGGGGTGCCGTCGACGCGCTCGAGCACGAGGTCGACGAGCCCCGCCACGAACGCGGGGTGCACACCAGGCGTCGGGATGCGGATCGCCGCGATGCCCGCCTCCGCGGCGGACTCCAGCGCCTCGTTGTCGAGGTCCCACATGACCTCCATGTGGTCCGACACGAAGCCGAGCGGCACGATGACGATCGCCTCGACACCCTGCGCCGGAAGCTCCTCGATGACGTCGTTGATGTCGGGCTCGAGCCACGGCTGACTCGGCGGACCCGAGCGGGACTGGTAGACGAGCTCCCACGCGACCCCCGCCCCCGCCTCGCGCATGACGACCTCGGCGACCGCGAGGTGCTGCGCCTCGTAGGCGCCTCCCGGGCCGAACTCGGGGCCGGACTCGAGAGCGGCGGTCATCGGGATGGAGTGCGTCGCGAACAGCACGCGCGTGCGCTCCGGCGGGTGCCCGGCCGTCGCGAGCTCGGTGAGCGCGCCGCGCAGTCCCTCGACGAACGGCGTCACGAATCCCGGGTGGTCGAAGTACGGCCGCACCTTGTCGAACCGCACCTCGCCAGCGAGCCCCGTGTCGTCGAGAGCCTTCACGAAGTCCTCGGTGTACTGGCGGCAGCTCGAATAGCTCGCGTAGGCGCTCGTCGCGACGCCGATGAGGGTGCGGTGGCCGTCGTCGTAGGCCTCGCGCACGGCATCCGCGAGGTACGGTCCCCAGTTGCGGTTGCCCCAGTACACCGGCAGTCCGATGCCGCGCGCGGCGAGCTCGGCCTCGATCGCGGCCTTGAGCTCGCGGTTCTGCTGGTTGATGGGGCTCACGCCGCCGTAGTGGCGGTAGTGGGTCGCGACGACCTCGAGGCGCTCGTCGGGGATGCCGCGGCCGCGGGTGACGTTCCGCAGGAACGGGATGACGTCGTCCTGCCCCTCGGGGCCGCCGAAACTCGCGAGCACGATCGCGTCGTACGCGACCGGGGTCTCGACGTGCTCCGGCCCCCGCGCATCCGTCGACCCGATCACGACAGCACCTCCGCGACCTCGTCGACGCCGATGCGCCGGCCCGTGAAGAACGGCACCTCCTCGCGGACGTGCAGGCGCGCATCCGTCGTGCGCAGGTGCCGCATGAGGTCGACGAGCTCCACCAGCTCGTCGGCCTCGAGCGCGAGGATCCACTCGTAGTCGCCGAGCGCGAAGCCCGCGACGGTGTTGGCCTGCACGCCCGGGTACTCGGATCCCTTGCGGCCGTGATCGGCGAGCATCGCGCGCCGCTCCTCCTCGGGCAGCAGGTACCAGTCGTAGCTGCGCACGAAGGGATACACGGTCACCCAGCCCTTAGGCGGCAGCCCGCGCAGGAAGCTCGGTGCGTGCGAGCGGCTGAACTCCGCCTCGCGATGCACGCCGAGCGCGTTCCAGGTGGGCAGCAGCGCGGCGATCGCGGGCACCCGGCGCAGAACGCGCACCGCCGCCTGCAGCGCCTCGGCGGTGCCGCCCGTCAGCCAAGCCATGAGGTCCGCATCCGCCCGGAGTCCCGAGACGTCGTAGAGGCCGCGCACCGCGACGCCGCCGGCCTCGACCGCGGCGACGGCATCCGCGAGACCGGCCGTGTCGACGGGCGCGCGGCTCGCGGGATCACGGCGCCAGACGGCCCACAGGGCGAATCCGGACGGGTTCTCGGCGGTGCTCTCGGACGGGACGGAGGGATCGGTCGTCACGCCCCTATCCTCCCCCGTCCGCGCGAGAGGCGCGAATCGAGGCGACCCGGGGAGGATTCCTCGGACGTACATGCCGTCACGCCGGGCACTCGCCCCCGGTCCACGGGCACCGACGCCAATCGAAGGTCGCGCCACGAAGGTGCTGCCTCTCGAAGGGAGCGTTTTCGCTCCACTCCGGGCTGAGCAGGCGGGCCACGGTGAGAATCGACACTTTCGCCACGCCCGACTGCTTGAGGAGCGCTGCGAGAGATTGGGCATGTGCACCGGTCGCCCAGGAGTCATCGATCACGAGGACATGGTCCGGAGCGCCCTCGTGCCATTCGGGGATTGACCATCGGGCCGGATTGAGTCGACGGCCAGCACTTTCATCCGCCGAAGCGACGACGACCTCACGATCAACCGATCTCGCAAGGCTTCGGACCAGCTCCGGCAGCTTGATGCCTCTTCGAGCGGATGTGGACGGCACGACCGCCCACGCACGTGACTGCGTATCCAGGAGCTTGACTGCACAGACCGAGTGGGCGCGGAGGCCGAGTGGGCGCGGAGGCCGAGGCGAAGCAAGTTCTCCATCATTTCGACGAGGCCCGGACCGGGCCTCTCGCCTTTGTAGCCCCGGACGACGTTGTGCGCCTGAGTGTTCCAGGAGCCCGGGCCGAAAGGCGCATACGTGATACTCGCAACCTGGTCGGCGAGCGGGAGCCCGGCACCACGATGGTTTCGGCACTGCGGGCAGAGTTCGCTGTCGCTTACCGGTAGGCCGCAAACCTGACACACGATGTCTAACCCGCGAACGACATTGTGCAGGTACGCGCCGCCCTGACTCACTACGTACTCCCCGAGTTCGGGAACCCCCGGCGGGAAGATGCGTGTCATGCGCTGGCCAGTGCCGCCAGCGCAGACGACAGGCGATCTGGCGCCGCCAGGACCTCCTGCACACAATCCTTCAGCTCCGCCAGCGTCGACGCGATGTAGACATTCGGCATTCCGATGAGGTCGGCGCCCCACTTCGTGCCCGTAGCCACCTTCGACGAAAGGATCAGCGGTCGCCCGTGGCCGACCGCCAGCCGAGCCTGAATGCGTGTGCCGGACTTCTCGCCGGCTTCCACGATGATCGTGGCGAGCCCGTATCCCGACATCGCGGCATTCCTGATCGGGAAGGTCTGCTGAGTTGGCGGCTGGTCAGGGTAGAACTGCGACAGCACGAGCCCTCGCTTGGCGATCTGTTGCTGCAGCGAGGCGTTGCCGCTCGGGTAGTGCTCCGCGATGCCGGTACCGATGAAGGCGACGGTCCGGCCGCCCGCACCGAGTGCTGCCTTGTGTGCAGCCGTATCGATCCCCGCGGCGAGGCCGGCGATGACCGTGAGTCCCTGCTCGACGAGGTACTCGGCCACCGCGCCAGCCTGCGCGATGCCCTGGGGCGTAGCATCCCGCGATCCGACAACCGACATCCCGCGATCGTCATTGCTGAGCACACCTTCGTAGAAGAGGAATGGAGGGGTCTCTCGGATGTCGAGCAGCCGCGCCGGGTACGCCTCATCGAGAACCGTGACGAACCGGTGGCCTTGGTCGCCCCAGAGAGCGATCATCGCGGCGGCCTCGACGATGAGCTCGTCTTCGTCGAACGATCTGATGAGCGCGCCGTCGTCGAGGATCGAGCGGAGCGCCCTCACAGCGCTGCCTTCATAGGCAACCTCGGACGCAATCTCGCCCCAGGTCAGATCGCGCGGCTTCGCCTTGAGGAGTGCGAAGAGGGCAGCCGCCTCCCGCTCACGGGCGTCCATGCGACAAGGGTAGCCGTCGCCACCCACGCTGGGCCGCAGGCGTGGTCGTCGGTCTACCAGGTCGGGCGCCATGTCGGCAGTTGAGCTCCGCCGTTCCGAAGCTCGGCCGCGACGCGGGCCGCGAAGTCGGCGTCGGCGCGGATTCGGGTGACCACGTCGTCGGCGATGCGATCGACGTCGAGGAGGCCGCCGTACTCGATCATGTCACGTCACCGACGAAGAGCGTGTACCGCGGCCGCCGCGTGTAGGCGGAGGAGCCCGCGTCGTCACAGCTAGCTAGCGAGCACGTGATCGTAGACGAGCCGCACCTTCGTGTCGAAGACGTCACCGTCACCAGCTCACCTTCGGTGAGCACCGGGTCGGGCTTGGTGAGCAGATCGAAGATCGCGAGCTCCTCTTCGGTCATGCCCTCCCGGACGGCGCGCCTCTCCTCCTCCGTGAGCGTGTTCGACAACTCGATGAGGCGGCGGAGATACTCGTCGATGTTGAAGCTGCCGGTGTTGTAGTCCGCGATGAGCTTCTCGATCCGCTCGACCAGTTCGTAGCGCGTGGGGCTGCGCGGCGCGGCGCGGCGAAGAGCGGATCAGCTGTGCAAGTCGGTCTGTCTCCGCGCGCTTGCGTCCGGCGAACTTCGCGGAAAGACCGTCGAAGTCGATCTGTGACAGGTCGATCAGCGGGTCTGGATTGGCGTCTTCGGCGGCGGCACGGATGACGTACTCCTCGGCACCGACCGATCGGTCGAGCAGGGCATCGACAGCGTCCCGGAGTTCGCTGATGTCGGGCATCGCGGCCGGATGCGACGAGGTGCTGTCGGAGGACCTGTCCCCCTGGCAGGACTACGACGGAGTGGTGGTCGTCAACCCCTTCGCCTGACGACTCGTGCCGAGCCGGGCGTCAGTCCTCGCGACCGAAGATCGCCCAGGCGACGAGACCGATCGCGATGACCGCGACGGCGGCACCGCCCACGATCCAGGGCACCGGGTTGCTCTCGTAGGAGGTCTTCGCCTTCTCGACGATCTCGCCGGTGCGCTTGGGCACGTCGAACTTGTCCTCGATCGCGTCGAGAGTGTCCGCGAGCTGGTGACGGGCCTTCTGGGCCGCGGCCTTGGCGGATGCGGTGGCGTCATTCATCGGTACCTCGTCTCCCCTCGCCCTTGATGGCGAGGACGTCTCTCTGGATGGATGCGATGGCCTCGGTCGGCACGGGCGGGATACCGCCCCTGAGGATGCGATAGCCCACGAGGCCGAGGATCACGGCGACGAGCAGGACCACGCCGGCGACGACGAGTGCTGCCGCCCAATCGGGCATGACGTAGCCGAGGCCGATGATCGCGAGGGCGAGCAGGACGCCGACGAAGAGCAGCAGTGCGAGGGCGGCACCGAGAAGCAGTCCGGCACCCTTCCCGAGAGAGCGGAGCTTCTCGACGAGCTCGGTCTTGACGAGCTCGATCTCGCGCTGCACGAGCTCCTGCACCTCGTCGGGCAGGCTCGTCAGCAGTTCGATGAGCGAGCGCTTGCGCGCTCTCGGCTCGGCGGCCCGATCGGTCATCGCCGTGCCCCCTCAGGAACTCGAGCCGGGCGTCGGCTTCTTGGTCGCGCCCGACTTCGCGCCGGCCGTGCCCGGCTTCGCGCCCGCGGTGCTCTTCGCGCCCGAGGATCGCGCCGCGGGCTTCTTCGCGGCGGTGCCGCGGCCGGAGACCTGCGCGACGACCTTCTTGGCACCGTCCGCGACGAGCTCCGCCACCTCGGGGGCCTTGTCCTTCACGAAGTCCTGCACGTCGTCGACGCGCCGCTGCACGACCGGCGCGTTCCACAGCGTCGAGGCGGCCGCCTTGATCTGTTCGTACCGCTGGCGTCCGGCGCGGGTGCCGAGCAGGTATCCGACGCCGAGTCCGGCGATGAAGAGGATCTTGCCTTTCATGGGATGCTCCGTTCTCCGCGAGCGACTCGCCCGGTGATCAGCTGAGGCCTCCTCCAGCCTAACCCGCACGCCCCTCGACGTCAGGAGGGATTGCGCGGGCGACCGAACGGGCGAAGGAGATCACGGCCGCGAGCCCGGTGCCCGATTCAGCCTCCCCCACCCGTCGCATTCCGTCAATGGCATGATCGGCATCCGGTCGTCGCCCGGCGCGCTCCCATTCGACGATCGCGGTGTCGAGGGGTGCGGGGATCGCGCGGCCGAGCAGCAGTCGCGCGTCGCGATGGGCGAGCTCGCCCGTCACCTCGACGTCGGCGTCGTACGACAGCCGGATCAGCTGCAGGGGGGTCGCCTCCGCCAGCCACCGCCACTTCGCCGTGAGGTGGGTCAGCGCGCGAGCCGTGACCCCTCGCGCACCCGCCGCCACGAGCACGCCGGTGCCGCGGGGGGGTTCGGCGAGCTCGGGTGCGTCGACCGCGAGCGTCACGACGCGCACCCGGGTGCGGGGTGCCATGACCCCGAGCGGGGCGGCGAGCAGCACCTCGCCGACGATCCGCTCGCCGTCGACGGTCGTCACGCCGGAGAGATCGGCGGAGGCCACCTCGACGCCCGTCCGCAGCTCCGCCCCGAGCCCCCCGAGGTCCGCCTCGAGCGCGCCGACGAGTCGGTGCAGGCCACCGCGCAGCGAGGCGACCAGAGCGCCGGCCGGCG
>JASGGJ010000057.1:0-15664 GCA_047605085.1 Protaetiibacter sp. | reverse complement strand
GCCCGCGGCGAGCGCAACCGCGAGATCGCCCGCTCCCAGTTCGTCACGGTCAAGACCGTCGAGTTCCACCTCGGCAACATCTACCGCAAGCTCGGCATCCGCTCGCGCGCCGAGCTCGGCACGATCCTGGGGGTCGCGGGGGAGGCCGGCGCCTGAGGCGGCGCACCTCGGCTGCCTTCGGGGCATCGTCGACCTCATGCGGGAGGGCGGCATCGCCAAGCAGCGCTGGTCGATCTCCGACTACCCGGCGAGCGTCGCGCCCAGGGGTTCGTCGGCCGTGCGCCGGCCGGGCGGGATGAGGAACGAGGCGCTCGCCGTGACCGTCGTGAAGCGCATGAGGTCGTCCGTCTCGTCGAGCCGGTGCTGGGTGCGCACGAAGGTGCCGAGCTCGTTGAGATAGCACATGAACAGCAGCCCGTCGTCAGCCCCGGGCCCCGCGGTGTTGCTGAACGCGTAGCCGCGCCGCAGCATGAGCGGGCTGCCGGTGAACGAGGGGTGCGCGGCACGCACATGCGAGTGCAGCGGCACGAGGTACTCGCCCTCCGGGGTCTTGGCGGTGAGGTCGGCTTCGTCCTCGCGCTCGCCCCCCGACAGCGGCGCCCCGCTCATCCGCTCCCGGCCGATGACGCGATCCCGCTCCTCGCCGGAGAGCGCGCGGAAGGCGGCGAGGTCGAGCCGCAGCCGGCGGATGACGACGATCGTCCCGCCCGCGGCCGGCCCGTCGGCGATCCAGACGCCCTCGGCGTACTCCTCCGCGGTGTGCGGCACGATGACGCCGTCGTGATAGCCGAGCGGGTTGCGTGCGACCATGCCGTCGCCCGCGCCGCGCACGCCCTGCTGAGCCCAGCGCAGCGTGGCCCCGGCCCCCTCGAGTACGGCGGGCACCACCGCGTGCAGCGCGCTCGCGTCGGATGAGTAGGCCGCCACGAGAAGATCGCCGCCGGAGAACGCGGGGTCGAGCTCCGTGTCGCTCGCGAACACCGGCAGCTCGTCCGCGCCGGGCAGAGCCACATCGAGCGCGCGCACCAGCCGCGGCCCGATGCCGATCGTCACGGTGAGGTCGCCAGGCCCGTCGGGCACGAGCGTCCGGTCCGGATTCTCGGGGTCGGTGCACCGCAAGGCTAACTCGCCCGCCGCGGCGAGCAGCGCGAGGACGGCGGCGGCGTCCGGCTCGCCCGGCAGCTCCGCGACCGCCACGAGCCCGTTTCGCTGTGGCGTCGCCGGACGGTCGATGCCGGCTTGATGTTCGCCGAACGCCGGAACGGGCGCGCCCGTGGCAGCCGGTTCCGCGTCCGGCGTCGGCTCGGATGCGGAACCGTGCGAGCCAACCGCCGCGCCGGCGAGAGCCCCCGCGACGAGGCCGGCACCGAGGCCGCCTCCGCCGAGCAGCAGCTCGCGCCGCGTCACCCCGCGGGCGGGCGACGGTGCGTCGGCAGCCGGCTCGTCGCTCACGGGGCACCCGCCTGCGCCGCGGTGAACGGGTCGCCGAGCGACACCCCGTCCGCGGGGCCGAAGGCGACGCGGGTCCAGGCCTGCTCGCCGCCGAGTCTGACCTCGAGGCGGAACAGCAGCCCCGTCTCGTCGACCCAGTAGCGTACGGTCGCCGCGGCGGGGTCGGCCGTCTCGCCCGGCGCGAGCGCCGTGTCGGATGGCGGGCCGGCGTACACCGTGAGCTCTCGCCCGTCGATCTCCCGCTCGCCGAGCCACAGCGCCCCGCTCTGCTGCAGCAGGAGCGGGTTGTCGGGACGGTCGCCGCCGAGCGATCCGATCATGGCGAGCACGGTGTCGAGGCGCGAGGATGCCGGATCCAGCGCCCCGCCGTACCAGGCGTCGGCGAGCGCGTCGGCATCCGGGATCGGCAGGGGTGCGGTGTCGGCGTCGCTCGGGTGCCGGCCGACGGAATCCGAGTTCCACAGCAGCAGCTCTGCGCTCTCACCCTCGGCGATGCGGCCGTAGCCGACACCGGAGGTGTAGTCGAACCAGCCGTCGACGGCGAGCTGCTGCCCGCTCTCGTCGAGTTCGAACGAGATGCTGCGTGCCCCGGCGTCGAAGTTGCGGAAGCGCATCGCGGCGAGGATCTGCGCCTCCTCGGTGGTGAGTGCTCGCGCATCGGCCTCCGGGAACGCGTCGGGATCCGGCGTCGCGCACGCCGCGAGCGAGAGCGCGAGGAGGGATGCCGCGGCGAGCGCCAGAGGGCCGCGCCCCGTCATCCGCGCGCCCTGTCGGCGAGGAAGTCGGCACCGGGCAGCGCGACGGCCGTGAGATCCGGATCCGGCACGGTGGCGGGCAGCACGCGGGCGGGCGCGTCGACGTCCGGAAGCTGCGGCTGCGCGGGCGGCGGCGTGACGCGCAGGAAGCTCACCCCGGGAGGCGCCTCGATCGCCGGGAGCGCCGAGGCGTCCGCCGACGGCTGGTCGACGTCAGGGGCGCACTGGTCGAGCAGCCCGTCCGGCACGACAGAGGTGACCTCGTCCTCGACGCAGTTCCCCTGTGCTGGCGCGCGGGCGGTCGAGGTGTTCGCGACGTCGACCCCGTTGCCGGTGAAGGCGTTGCCGCGGAACGTGTTGCCGAGGGCGGCGAGGTCCTCGGTGCTGGTGAGCAGCACCCCGGCGCGGGGGTTGCCGCTGATCAGGTTGCGTTCGAAGGTGTTGCCGGTGCCCGCACCGATGCCGATGCCGATGCCGAAGCCGCCGTCCGCCTGCGCGGGGGAGTCCGCGGCCGTGTTGGACGCCACCAGGTTGCCGACGACCGTGTTGCCGCGCTGCGGTGCGAACGCCTCCTGGTGGTTGGAGAGGAAGGTCATCCCCACCCGATTGCCGCTGAACCGGTTGCCGACGACCCGCACGCTGTCCGAGGCGTTGGCATTCTCGAAGCCGACGGCGTTGTTCTCGGCGACGTTGCCGGTGACGAGGATGTCGCAGTCCTCGCACTGGCCGACGTAGATGCCGCTGTCGGCCGATCCGGATGCGTAGGAGTCGCGGATGACGCCGTGCTGGGCGTTGAAGGCGTAAAGCCCGTAGAGGCCGTTGTTGTAGGCGGTGACGTGGTCGATCGCGAAGCGCTGCACCGGCGGGAAGCTCGCCGGGTCGAAGGGGGAGTAGCCGTCGCCGCCGTGCGCGATCGGCCCGTTCTCGTCGTGCAGGCCGGTCACGAGGGCTCCGTAGTACAGGGCGCCGGTGACGGTGAGATTCTCGATGCTCACCCCGTCGGCGATCGCGACGATCCCGTAGGGACGGATGCCTTCCGCGTCGATCACGACCTCGTTGCGGTCGAGCCCGCGCACGGTGACGCCGGGGGTCGTGACGAGCACCTGCTCGCGATAGCTGCCCGCGCCGACGAGCACGAGCCCGCCCTCGGCGACCAGCTCGACCGCCTCCGTGATGGTCGCCGCGTCCTCCGGCACCCGCACCGTCTGCGGGGCCAGGGTGTCCTCAGGTGCCGGGGAGGCGCATCCGAGCAGGGCGGTCAGCAGGGCGACGACACCGAGCGAGCCGAGCACGCGCGACGGCGTCCGGCGAGGTGTTGGCATGGTGGGGAGTGTAGCCGCGCCACCCTCGCGGGAGCCCGGATGCGGGTTCCCGACACGGCACGCCCCCCGAGCGGGAGGCAGACGGCGGGGGATGATTTGGCCTATCCTGGAACGGATCCGTGCACACCTCCCGCAGCGTCGCGGCCAAGGCGGTGGGTGCCACCGGACTCTGCGTCTCGAACTCGTAAGGAATACCTGCTGTCATGCCTGCCACCACACCCCGCTCGACTCATGCCACGGGATCCCGTCGGCGCTCGCTGCTCGCCATCCTGACGGCCACGGCGCTCGCACTGGGTGGCGTGCTCGTCGCGGCGTCCCCGGCGTCCGCCGTCGACGGCGAGATCTCCGGCACGGTGTTCCGCGACTTCAACCAGAACGGTGTCTACGACAGCGGCAACTCGGTGATCAGTGGGTTGGCGAACGACGAGGGCCTCGCGGGGATCACCGTGACGGCGGTCGACGGTGCCGGCGTCACCACGGGCACCGCGACGACGGCGGCGGACGGCAGCTACACCCTGAGCGTGACCGGGGCGATCAGCGACGCCATCCGGGTCGAGTTCTCCGGCTGGTCCTCGCCCTACGAGCCGAGCGGCACCGGCGGCACCGGTGCGAGCAACGGAACGAGCGTGCAGTTCGTGACCCTCGGCGACACCGGGGTGGACTTCGCCCTCAACGCGCCGGAGGACTACTCCCAGGACAACCCGCCGCTCGTCATCTCGATCCAGCGTGCGGGCGTGCCGACGGGGTACTCCGCCTCGGAGAACGCGTCGGCCGTCGCCGGCATCCCCTACGGGGCCGGATACACCAGCACGAGCACCTATCAATCAGACTTCTCGGCCCGGGTCGTCCTGGCGACCTTCGGCGAGGTCGGCGCGGTCGAAGGCGTCGTGTATCAGCCTCAGAGCGACACCGTGTTCGCGCTGGCCACCTACAAGCGCCACAGCGGACTCAAGGAGGACGCGGACGTCCCGATCCTCGGCGGCATCTACGCGATCGGCGACGTGCTCACCGACGCCGGCGTCCTCAACTCCGCGGCGGCGGACCCGTCCCTGTGGCTCGACGTCGAGACCGATCTCGGCATCGACCTCGGGGAGGTGGAGACCAACGCGGAGCGCGGGCTGGGTGGCCCGACGGACCTCGCCTACGATGTCGACGCCTTCGAGAAGGCGGGGAAGGTGGGCTTCGGCGGGTCCGTTCTGAGTGAGGACGGCAGCACGCTCTACTTCATCAACCTGTTCGACAAGAAGCTCTACGCGATCGACGTCTCGGACTATCCGGCGTTGCCGACGGCCGCGGATGTGACGTCGTGGGATCTCGGCCTCGGCGTCGGCGAACGCCCCTGGGCGGTCTACATCCACGGCGGTGTGATCTACGTCGGCACCGTGGACACCGGCGAGACCGAGGTCGACGGCGTCGAGACCGCCAACCCCGGCCAGTCCGCTGACGCCGCGGGCCTGGACGCCCACGTCCTCGCCGCCTCGCTGGACTCAGCAACGGGCGCCCTCGCCGGTTCGGCCACCTTCTCCGAGGTGCTCACCGTCGACCTCGGCTACACCAAGGGCAACATTTACAACACCACTCTCACACCCCAGTCAAAGCGCTGGAACACCTGGACGGACACCTGGCAGTGGGACACGACCGGCGGTGTCTCGAGAGACTCCAACGAGACCACCTCGTGGCAGATCTACCCGCAGCCCATCCTCAGCAGCTTCTACATCGACGAGGATGGCTACCTCACGCTGGGATTCACCGACCGCACCGCGGTGCAGGGCGGAAACCGCAACCACTCGACCATCGACGGTGACACCAGCAGCTACCAGACCGCTTCGGGCGGCGACATCCTGCTCGCCTCGCCCGACGGAGACGGCACCTTCACCATCGAGAACGACGGCGACGCGGGCACCCGGGTCGGCACGGGCGGGGCGAGCGAAGGCCCCGGCGACCAGGAGTTCTACAACGATCGGCAGAACATCGGTGCCAGTTCGAGCCACCGTGAGATCGCCCTCGGCGCGGTCGGCGGCCTGGCCGGTAGCGGCTCGGTCGTCAGCACCGCGTTCGACCCGCTGAGGCAGATTCAGCTCGCAGGCACGGCCTGGTATCAGGGCAGCAACGGCGCGGCGCTCGCCGGTTACGAATTCACCACCGTGGGCGGAAGCACCGCGAGCGCCGACGGCGGCTTCCAGAAGGGCGGCGGCCTCGGCGCGCTGACCCTGCTCAGCGAGGACGCGCCGGTGGAGATCGGCAACCGGGTGTGGTTCGACGCCGACCAGGACGGCATCCAGGACGCCGACGAGCCGAACATCCAGGGCGTCACCGTCGAGCTCTACGACGCGGACGGGAACCTCGTCAACACCAAGGTCACCGACGCGAACGGCGAGTACTACTTCCGCTCCGACGACGACACCAACAGCACGGACTACCCCTTCGATCCGAACGGCGAGTACACCGTCGTCTTCGTGAAGCCGACGTCCGGGACCGCAACCTTCACCGGGCCGAACTCGACCTCGTTCGGCGACGTGCCGTGGAGCACGATGAGCTTCACCACCCAGGATGCGGATGCGACGACCGGCTCGGATCCGGATCCGGACACGGGCGAGGTCGTGGTGCTGGTCGGGGATCCGGGCGAGAACAACCACGACATCGATGCCGGCTTCATCGCGGATGTCACCTTCACGATCCAGAAACTCATCGACGCCGACGGCGGCGATCCGGAAACCGGTCAGACCTTCGAGATCTCGGTCGACGCGCAGGACTTCCGAGGGGACACCCTCGACGGCTATCCGACCACCGTCACCCTTGCGGCCGACGCGACGAGCGCCGCGATCTCGGTTCCGGTCGGTTCCGCCGTCGCGGTGTCGGAGACCGCGACGGGCAACATCCTGACTCCGACCGTCGGCAGCCCTGGCACCGCGATCGGCGACGGGTACTACCGGCTCGACGGCTCGACCACGAGCTACGCCTTCACGGTGACCAACCTGCTGGCGGAGCGCGGCGCGTTCTCGGTCAGCAAGCAGCTCAGCGGCGACTTCGACCTCACCGACGGCGCGCTCGACGGCGCGGTCTTCACCGTGCACTACGAGTACCCGGCCGGCGACTACTACGCGGCAGGTTCCGGCGACTTCGAGTTGGATGAGGACAACGGCTGGTCCGCGACCTCGCCCACCATCCCGTACGGCGCCGTGGTCACGATCACCGAGAGCTCTGCGGACGCCGCCCCGTATGTCGGCTTCGGGACGCCCTCCTGGAGCGAGGGCGACACGGATTCCGACGGCACGGCCGTCATCACGATCGGCGACGGCACCACCACCGCGCTCGTCCTCACCAACCCGACCACCGCTCTCACGGGCACCTTCACCGTGACGAAGCAGCTCAGCGAGGACGCCGCCGCGCTCGTCATCGGCGACCCCGAGTACACGGTGGGCTACAGCTACCCGGCCGGTGACGGGTATCCGGCTGGCAACGGCACCTTCACGGTGACAGCCGGTGAGACGGTGGCCGGGCCCGAGCTGCCGACGGGTGCCGAGGTCACCGTCACCGAGGTGACCCCGTCGGGCGATTGGCTGCCGGACGGTGCCGCGTGGGGTGTTCCGACCCTGACGGTCGACGGCGTCGCGCAGGCGAACGGCTCGAGCTTCATCGTCGGCGACGGCACGACGATCGCCGTCGTCGTCGTGAACACCGTCAACGTGACGCCGGATGTCACCATCCAGAAGGGCGACGGCGACGCCGAGGCCGGCACGATCACCAACGAGGCCGACACGGTCACGGACGGCGAGGTGTACGCGGTCGGCGAGACCCGCGACATCGTCATCCGGGTGACGAACAGCGGTCCGGAGCCGCTGCGCGAGGTGGAGCTGAGCGACACCCTTCGGGCCGGATCGGCGATCGAGAACCTCGTCTTCACCTTCCCGGACGGCAGCACCGCGACCGCCGACTTCGACTCGGCGACCGGGGTATGGACGGCCCAGTGGGCCGCCACCTTCGACCCGGACGACGACACCGCCTGGCAGCCGGGTGAGGTGATCATCGGCACCGCGACGCTCACCCTCGGCGCGGGCGACACCGCCCACCAGGATCGGGTGCGGGTCGACGCGGTCGGCGCGTACTCCGACACCCCGGTGAGCGACGAGAACGACTACAACGCCTTCACGGCAGGCGTCCAGGTGATCAAGTACGACGGCGAGAAGGACGACCCTGTTGTGCTCGACGGCGACGACTGGATCGTCCCGGACAAGCCGCTCGATGACGCCGACCAGGACGCCAACGACACCGACCACGCGGTGCTGTACGACCCGGATGTGGCGCAGACGGTTCGCTGGGTGGTCACCAACACCGGCTCGACCTGGCTGACCGACATCGACCTGGTCGACCTGACCCAGGACGGTCCCGCGGTCACCTCGTGGACAGCCGACCTGAGCGAGTTCGGCGGGGACGCGGACTACGACTTCGTCGCCGACGGCACCTGGCACGGCCTGCTGCCGCCCGGGGCCTCGTTCTTCGCGGAGGGCACGCTCGTGCTCGGCTCAGGGGTCACCCACGCCGACACCGTGCGGGTCGAGGCGAGCCCTGTCGTGCCTGCGACGGATGAGGACGGCGTCCCGACCGACGAGCCGAGCGTCGACGAAGACGGCCCAGTCGTCGTGCTCGACGGTTCCGGTCAGGCGGTGCGGCTCGACGACTCCGACCCGTTCAACGCCTACACCCCGGAGCTCGCGAGCGAGCAGACTTCGGATCTCGCGAGCGAGCAACTCGGTTCCACCGGCGTGAACTCGACGCTCACGATCGCCCTCGTCGGCGCTGCGGTCCTGCTGCTCCTGCTCGGCATCGGCGCGGTGATGCTCGCGCGCAGGCGGCGCCAGAGCTGAGAGCGGTTTCCGGTGGATCGGGTAACGGCGCAGCCGCGTGTCGAAACCCGCCGCCGCATCGTTGGCGGGTGTCAGGATGGACGGGTGAGCACGCGAGCGCCCGAGGCCGACGACGAGGAGGACGACGCCCTGCACTGGGCGGGGGACGAGGCGCGCGGGCAGGCCGCGCCGCGGTTGCGCGACGACGGGCTGGGGGCGGATGCCCCGGCCGAGCCGGTCGAGGAGAAGCCGGATGCGCCCCGCACCCCGCGCGACACCGCGTTCCTCGTCGGGACCGGAGCCTTCGCCCTGGGCTACCTCGCCCTCACGATCGGCTGGATCTTCTCTGTCCAGCTGCTCGTCAACCCTGGCGTCGAGCTGCTCGGCGAGATCATGTGGCAGTTCGGCGAGTTCCTCGCGATGGTCGCGCCCGCCCTGTGGTTCGCCGCGACCGTGACCCTCACGCCCGAGGGAACCAGGCGGCGGGGGGTGGCGCGCATGGTCGCCCTGCTCGTGGGCGCCGCCCTGCTCGTGCCGTGGCCAGGCCTGCTCTACTGGATCGGGAGCACGCAATGAGCGACGCCCCGCAGCCCGGCGCCCCGCAACCCGGCGCCGACGCGACCTCCGCCGACGCGGCATCCGCCGACGCGGCATCCGTCCCCCTCGGCTGGCGCATCGGAATCATCGTGCTCTTCGCCGCCCTCTACGGCTGGTTCCTGTTCGCGGCCGTCAGCAACCTCGTGGCACTGCCGTCGCTCTACGCGTCCCAGGGGTACGCCGAGTACATCCCCTGGGCGCCCCTCATCCTCGGCGTCGTGCTGCCGCCCGTGCTCTACGCGACCGCGCTGCTGATCGGGCGCGGCCGGATGCTGAGTCCCCGGGTCGTGGCCTTCGCCGCGGGCCTCGCCGCGACCGCCGCCACCTCGCTCACCCTCTACGTGCTCGGCTGACACGGCGGAACGCGGCTGCGCCGTCCGGTAGGCTGCCTGTGCCGCGCCCGCGTGAGCCGCGGCATCCCCTTCTCGCGGCCGAGAGCCGCCGTCCCGCAACAAAGGAACAGCTGTGGCCAAGCCGGTCGTCCTGATCGCCGAAGAACTGTCCCCCGCCACGGTCGAGGCGCTCGGCCCCGACTTCGACATCCGCAACGTCGACGGAACCGACCGCCCCGCGCTGCTGTCGGCGCTCGCCGAGGCGAACGCCGTGCTCATCCGCTCCGCCACCCAGATCGACGCGGAGGCGCTCGCCGCGGCCCCCCGCCTCGAGGTCGTCGCGCGGGCCGGCGTCGGGCTCGACAACGTCGACATCAAGGCCGCCACCGAGGCCGGCGTCATGGTCGTCAACGCCCCCACCTCGAACATCATCAGCGCGGCCGAGCTCACGATCGGCCACATCCTGAGCCTCGCCAGGCACATCCCCGCCGCCCACGCGAGCCTCGCCGCCGGCGAGTGGAAGCGCTCCAAGTACACGGGCACCGAGCTCTACGAGAAGACGGTCGGCATCATCGGACTCGGCCGCATCGGCGCGCTCATCACGGCGCGCCTGCAGGCCTTCGGGGTCGAGGTCATCGCCTACGACCCCTATGTGACCCCGGCGCGCGCGCAGCAGCTCGGGGTGCGGCTGGTGAGCCTCGACGAACTGCTCGAGCAGTCGGATTTCATCACCATCCACATGCCGAAGACATCCGAGACGACCGGCATGATCTCGACTCCCCAGCTGGCGCGGATGAAGCCGACTGCCTACATCGTCAACGTCGCGCGTGGCGGCCTCATCGACGAGGACGCCCTCTACGAGGCCCTCACGACGGGCGTCATCGCGGGCGCCGGGCTCGACGTGTTCAACGCCGAGCCGCCCGTGGACAAGAAGCTGCTGCCGCTGCCCAACGTCGTGGTCACCCCGCACCTCGGCGCCTCGACCGACGAGGCGCAGGAGAAGGCCGGCGTCTCGGTCGCCCGCTCGGTGCGGCTCGCGCTCGAGGGCGAGCTGGTCCCGGATGCGGTCAACGTCGCGGGCGGCGTCATCGACCCCTTCGTGCGCCCCGGCATCGCGCTCGTCGAGAAGCTCGGCCAGGTGCTCGCCTCCGTTGCCGGTCACGGCGCGCTCACCGACCTCGAGATCGACGTGCGCGGCGAGCTCGCCGCCTACGACGTGAGCGTCTATCGTCTCGCCGCGCTCAAGGGGTACTTCACCAACCTCGTCACCGAGAACGTGTCCTACGTCAACGCGCCGCTGCTCGCCGAGCAGCGCGGTATTTCATCGAGCCTCAACGTCTCGGAGGAGTCGAAGGACTACCGCAACACCACGACCCTGCGCGGGGTGCTCTCGGACGGCACCTCGGTCGAGGTGGCCGGCACCCTCGCGGGCACCAAGATGACCGAGAAGATCATCGGGCTCAACGGCTACGACATCGAGGTGCCGATCGCGGAGCACCACATCGTGATGTTCTACACCGACCGTCCCGGCATCGTCGCCGTCTACGGCAAGGAGTTCGGCGAGGCCGGCATCAACATCGCGGGCATGCAGATCGCCCGTCGGTCCGCCGGCGGCCAGGCGCTGTCGATCATCACGGTCGACTCGCCGGTCCCCGACGACGTGCTCGAGCGCGTGCGCGTCGCGATCGACGCCGACGAGGTGCGCGAGATCGACATCGTCGAGTCCTGAGCCGGGGGCTTGACCCCGGTTCGGGGGCCATTAGTCTGTCGGGATGAGCGATGCCCAGCTGCCCGTCCCGCCCACGCCCTACCCGCCGGCCCCGCCGTCTGCGCCCGCCGGTGGCAACCCGGCCTCCCTCGTCTCCTTCGTGCTCGGCATCGCGGCCGTCGCGGTGGGGCTGCTCTGCCAGGTGGTGACGGTCTCGATACTGCACCTGGGCGGCATCCAGCTGTACGCGGCCGTCACGGCGATGGTCTCGGGGCTGGTGCTGCTGATTGCGGCCGCCGCCCTGGTCGTCGGCCTCGTGGCGGCGCGGCACCCCGGCGACCGGCTGCGCGCGGGCATCGGCGTGGGGATCGGGATCGCGGTGGTCGTGAGCGTCATCGGCAGCTTCGCGCTGAACGGCCTCCTGGCCCTCAGCTGAGCGGGCACGCGGCGCGCGCCGATAATCTGGGGGGATGACGCGCACCATCGACCTCGCCGTGATCGCGGGGGACGGCATCGGCCCCGAAGTGACCGCGGAGGCGGTGAAGGTGCTCGAGGCGGTGCTCGCCGGCCAGGCGGAGCTCGTGACGGCCCACTACCCCTTCGGCGCCGGGCACTACCTCGAGACCGGCCGCATCCTCGAGGATCGGGACCTCGCCGCCCTCGCCCGGCACGACGCGATCCTGCTCGGTGCCGTCGGCGGCGACCCGCGCGACCCGCGGCTCGCGGGCGGCATCATCGAGCGCGGGCTGCTGCTCAAGCTGCGCTTCGCCTTCGACCACTACGTCAACCTCCGGCCCACGGTGCTGCACCCGACGGTCGCGAGCCCGCTCGCGGATCCCGGCGAGGTCGACTTCGTCGTCGTGCGGGAGGGGACGGAGGGGCCCTACGTCGGGAACGGCGGTGGCATCCGGGTCGGCACCCTCCAGGAGATCGCCAACGAGGTGAGCGTCAACACCGCGTTCGGCGTCGAGAGGGTCGTGCGCTACGCGTTCGAGCTCGCCGAGAAGCGCCGCAAGAGGCTCACCCTCGTGCACAAGACCAACGTGCTCACCCACGCGGGCGGACTCTGGTCGCGCCTCGTCGCGGCGGAGGCGGCCAATCATCCGGACGTGGCATGGGATTACCTCCACGTCGATGCCGCCACTATCTTCCTCGTCACCGACCCCGCTAGATTCGACGTGATCGTCACCGACAATCTCTTCGGCGACATCCTCACCGATCTGGCCGGCGCCATCAGCGGCGGCATCGGTCTCGCGGCCTCCGGCAACATCAACCCGGACGGCGCGTTCCCCTCGATGTTCGAGCCGGTTCACGGATCGGCCCCCGACATCGCGGGGCAGCAGAAGGCCGACCCCACGGCCGCGATCCTGTCGACCGCGCTGCTGCTCGACCACCTCGGGCTCCCCGATGCTGCCAACCGGATCGAGGCGGCGGTGGCGGCCGACCTGGCCGAGCGGGGGACCGCCCCGCGCACGACCTCCCAGGTCGGCACCGCGATCGCGGCCCGCCTTGCCTGATCCGGGCGCACAATAGAAGCCACGACCTCCGAGAACCGGACCTCCGAGAACCCACGACTTCCGAGAAGACGAGCCGACCATGACCCTCAACCTCCTGCCGATCGCCACCCAGGGCCTGCTGTGGCAGGTGACCCGCAACGAGAACGCCACGAGCCCCGAGGAGCGCGCCGCGATCCTCGAGAACCCGGGCTTCGGGCAGCACTTCACGGACCACATGGTCGACATCTGCTGGTCGGAGCGCGGCGGATGGCACCGGCCGCGCGTGCAGCCGTACGGGCCCATCCAGCTCGACCCGGCCGCCGCCGTACTGCATTACGCGCAGGAGATCTTCGAGGGCCTCAAGGCCTACCGGCACGAGGACGGCTCGATCTGGACCTTCCGTCCCGAGCGGAACGCCGCGCGGATGCAGCGCTCCGCTCAGCGTCTCGCGATGCCCGAGCTGCCGACCGAGTACTTCCTCGACTCGCTGCGGCAGCTCATCGCGGTCGACGGCGACTGGGTGCCGTCGCAGCCCGAGACGAGCCTCTACCTGCGTCCCTTCGCGTTCGCGAAGGAGGCGTTCCTCGGGGTGCGCCCCGCGAAGAAGGTCAACTACTCCCTCATCGCCTCACCCGCCGGCGCCTATTTCACGGGTGGAGTGACGCCCGTCGCGATCTGGCTGTCGACCCGATACACGCGTGCCGGGCACGGCGGCATGGGCCAGGCGAAGACGGGCGGCAACTACGCCGCATCCCTCGTCGCCCAGCAGGAGGCGTACGAGCACGGCTGCGCCCAGGTGCTGTTCCTCGACGCCCAGCAGGGCGAGTACCTCGAGGAGCTCGGCGGCATGAACGTCGTGCTCGTGACGCGCGACAACCGCCTCATCACCCCCGACTCGGACTCGATCCTCGAGGGCATCACGCTCGACTCGGTGCTGCAGCTGGGCCGCGATCGCGGATTCACGATCGAGCAGCGTCCCGTGTCGATCACCGAGTGGCGCGAGGGCGTCGACTCGGGTGACATCGTGGAGGCGTTCGCCTGCGGGACCGCCGCGGTCATCACCCCCATCTCCGAGATCAAGTCCGACTCCTTCGGCATCCGGATGCCGGAGGTCGAGGATCGGGTGGCGCTGTCGCTGCGCGACGAGCTCACCGGCATCCAGTACGGCCGGGTGCCAGACCGCCACGGCTGGCTCTACCGCCTCGACGCCTAGCTTTCCGCGCGCGTCATCGGATGCGACGGATCGCGTCTCCGGGTTCCCAGGCGCTGTCCGTGGTGACCGCGACCGCGCCGAGGCGCTCCGCGAGGGCGAGGCAGAGGCGATCGGCGAGCGAAAGCCCCGAGCCGCGAACCCAGCGTGTCGCCGCGCGCTCCGCGTCGACGACGCCGACGGGCTCGATGGTGAGCGGGTAGCTGAGCAGGATCGCGCGCGCAACGCCCCAGTCGGCCCCCGCGGCGGAGACCTTCTGGCCGACCTCGCTCCAATTGGCGGCACCGCACACCCCGCCGATCTCCAGGAGTCTCTCCACCTCGTCCGCCCCCACCTCGCCGCGCAGGAAGGCCAGGAGCGCCGACGCGTCGTAGACGTAGCGTTCAGTCATCGTCCTGGCGCGCCTCACGGCGACGCTCGCTGAGGAGCTCAGCCACCGGGTCGCTGCCCTCGAGCTGCTCGCGGATCAGCCGGAGGGCATCGTCCCGCTCCATGAGCATCACGCCGCCCTCGGTGTCGATCGTCAGCAGGGTGGTGCCCTCGTCCCAGCCGTGCCGGGCGCGGATGCCTGCGGGAATCACCACACGTCCCTTGTTTCCCACCACAACTAGATCCGTGCCACCCATGACAGCACAGTACCACTTGATCTAAGCCGACCCCTCCGTGTCACGAACACCCACACATCCCGTTCGCCCTGCGTCTCCTTCGTCGCGACGAGAACCTTCATGATGCCTCCCTCTCGGTTCCTCACGAGGCGACGATAGGGAGGGCAGCTGACCCCGGGGGCGACGGACGAGACAATCGGTCAAGACGCGAGCGGCGCGACGACTGGGGAGGAGGGGTCCCGTGCCAGGCGCCCGGGCAGCGCGCAAGGCGCCGGGGCGCGCGGCGCTAGGCTCGACGGGTGAGAGTCGCGCGCTTCAGCACCGGAGGCGACCCGCGGTACGGCGTCGTCGACGACGACGAGCTGGTCGTACTCGCGGGCGATCCCATGTTCGCCGGGTACGAGACGACGGGGGAGCGCATCCCGCTCGCCGACGCCCGCCTGCTGGCCCCCGTCATCCCGCGGTCGAAGGTCGTGTGCGTCGGTCTCAACTACGCCGAGCACCGCAAGGACATGGCGAACGTCGACGCGCCCGAGAACCCGCTCATCTTCCTCAAGCCCAACACGGCGGTGGTGGGCCCTGGCGACCCCATCCGGATCCCGCCGGTCGAGGGTCGCATCACGCACGAGGGCGAGCTCGTCGTCGTCATCGGCCGGATCGCGAAGCAGGTGCCAGCCGAGCGCTGGGCCGACTACGTGTTCGGCTACACGATCGGCAACGACGTGTCGGCGCGCGACCAGATGTTCGCCGACGGGCAATGGGCGCGCGCGAAGGGCTACGACACCTTCGCCCCGATCGGACCGTGGATCGAGACGGAGCTCGACCCGGACGCCCTCGAGATCAACACCCGGGTCGACGGCGAACCGCGCCGGCACGGGAACACGCGCGACCTCATCCACAAGCTGCCGGAGCTCATCGCCTACATCTCCGACGTGTGGACGCTGCTGCCGGGCGACATCATCATGACGGGCACCCCGTCCGGTCTCGGCGGCTTCGTCCACGGCCAGACGATCGACATCGAGATCGAGGGCATCGGCACCCTCAGCAACCCGGCGCTGAACCGCGACGAGCCGACCGAGTGACCGCGGCGCCCGAGCTCTCGGAGGCCGCGGTCGCCCGGGTGCGTTCGCGCAGCCGCGCCGCGATCATCACGGGGCAGGTGCTCGCCGGCATCGGCATGGGCTCGACGCTGTCCGCGGGGGCGTTGCTCATCACGCAGGTCTCGGGCTCCGAGACGCTGTCGGGGATGGCCGCCACGATGTCGACGATCGGCGCGGCCCTCGCCGCGGTGCCCCTCGCGGCGCTCGCGACGCGCCACGGCCGCGCGCCCGCCCTGGGGACGG
>JASGGJ010000056.1:0-15823 GCA_047605085.1 Protaetiibacter sp. | reverse complement strand
CGACCGGCCGCGGCATCCCCTCCTTCGGTGCAGAAGTGCCCGAGTTGGTGCAGAACGCCCCGAGTTGGTGCAGAACGCCCCGAGTTGGTGCAGAACGCCCCGAGGTGGTGCAGAACGGCCCGAGGTGGTGCAGAAATGCAGGAGATTCTGCGCCGGATGCCGGGGTCGCCCCGGAAACACGGGCGGGATGCGGAAAATCTCCTGCATTTCTGATCCGGGCAACGGGGGCGGCACCCGCCGAGGTTCTGATCCGGACAGCGGGGCCGGCACCCGCCGAGGTGGTGCAGAAATGCAGGAGATTCTGCGTCGGACGCCAGGGTCGACCCGAGAACACGGGCCTGATGCGGAGAATCTCCTGCATTTCTGCACAGCACAACGGGACGGGCACCGGCCGATTTCTACACCGGACAACGGGGCTGGCACGCGCCGAAAATGTTAACGAAATGTCTGCGAGTAACGTCGACGGCATGGCTGCTGAGATCCTCGACCACTGGGTGGGCGGTGCCGCGTTCGCGGGCGAGTCCACCCGCACCGCACCCGTGTACAACCCCGCCAAGGGAGTCGTGCAGAAGGAGGTGCGCCTCGCATCCGCCGCAGACGTCGGCCGCGCCGTCCAGGCCGCGAAAGCCGCCTTCCCGGCCTGGAGCGCGGCGAGCCTCGCCAAGCGGCAGCAGGTGCTCTTCGCGTTCCGTGAGATCCTCAACGCCCGCAAGGCGGAGGTAGCCGCGATCCTCACGGCCGAGCACGGCAAGGTCACCTCTGATGCGCTCGGCGAGGTCGCCCGCGGCCTCGAGGTCGTCGAGTTCGCGTGCGGCATCCCGCACCTCGTCAAGGGAGAGTACTCGGAGAACGTGTCGACGGGCGTCGACGTCTACTCGGTGCGGCAGCCGCTCGGCGTGGTCGGCATCATCAGCCCGTTCAACTTCCCGGCGATGGTGCCGATGTGGTTCTTCCCCGTCGCGATCGCCGCGGGCAACACCGTCATCCTGAAGCCGAGCGAGAAGGACCCCTCGGCCGCGATCTGGATGGCGGAGGCCCTCGCGGAGGCCGGTCTCCCCGACGGTGTGTTCAACGTCGTGCACGGCGACAAGGAGGCGGTCGACGCGATCCTCGACCACGCGGACGTGGCATCCGTCTCCTTCGTCGGCTCGACGCCGATCGCCAAGTACGTCTACGAGCGCGGCACCGCGGCGGGCAAGCGCGTGCAGGCGCTCGGCGGGGCGAAGAACCACATGCTCGTGCTGCCCGACGCCGACCTCGACCTCGTCGCCGACTCCGCCGTCAACGCGGGCTTCGGCTCGGCTGGCGAGCGGTGCATGGCGATCTCGGTGCTCGTCGCGGTCGAGCCGGTCGCCGACGAGCTCGTCGGCAAGATCAGGGACCGGATGTCGGGATTGCGCGTCGGCGACGGCACGCGCGGCTGCGACATGGGTCCGCTCATCACGCGCGAGCACCGCGACAAGGTGGCCGGCTACCTCGACGTCGCCGTCGCGGACGGCGCCGAACTGGTCGTGGACGGGCGCGGCATCGAGGTCGACGGGGACGCCGACGGGTTCTGGCTCGGGCCGACGCTCGTCGACAAGGTGCCCACCACATCCGCCGTCTACCGCGACGAGATCTTCGGGCCCGTGCTCTCGATCGTGCGCGTGCAGTCCTACGAGGAGGGGCTCGAGCTCATCAACTCCGGGAAGTACGGCAACGGCACGGCGATCTTCACGAACGACGGGGGCGCCGCGCGGCGCTTCCAGCGCGAGGTGCAGGTCGGGATGATCGGCATCAACGTGCCGATCCCGGTGCCGGTCGGCTACTTCTCCTTCGGCGGCTGGAAGGACTCGCTGTTCGGCGACACGAAGGCCTACGGTCCCGACGCCATCCACTTCTTCACCCGGCAGAAGGCGATCACCTCGCGCTGGCTCGACCCCAGCCACGGCGGCATCAACCTGGGCTTCCCGCAGAACGGCTGAGGCGGCGCCGCCGGGCCTCGCGGGTTCGGCGGCCGGGTCAGGCGACCCGCGGCAGTCGGCCGACCAACCGGGTCAGGCGATCGCCACGACGGGCACCTGCACGATCGTCGAGATCCGCACCCCCGCGCGCTCGGCCAGCTCGGGCACGTCGATCGCGCCGTACCGCTCGGCCGCGTGGATGACGATCGCCGCGCAGGCCTCGGCATCCGCCACCGCGTCGTGGTGCGGGAAGTCGGCGAACCCGGCCGCCGAGGCGACCGACGGCAGCTTGTAGGAATCGAGGGTGTAGGTCTTGCGGGCGAGCTGCAGGCTGCAGAAGTAGGAGAACAGCGGGGTCGCCGACCCGGTGGCGGCGCAGGCGGCCCGGATGACCCCCATGTCGAATCCGGCGTTGTGCGCGACGAGGAGGTCGGCGTCGGCGAACTCGATGAGGTCCGGGAGCTGCTCGACCCATCCGGGAGCGTCGACGACGTCGGAGGCGCGGATGCCGTGGATGCGCGTGTTCCAGTCGACGAAGTGGTTGTGGCCGGCTGGCGGCTGGATGAGCCATCCGATGCGGTCGACGACCTGCCCGTCGCGCACCTTCACGAGGCCGACAGAGCACGCGCTGGCACTGGATCCGTTCGCGGTCTCGAAGTCGATCGCGGTGAAGTCCAGCGGCACGATCCGACTTTCGCACAGGGCACCGACACCGGACGCGGGACGCGCCGCGGGCGGGGAAACGGCGGGCGGGGACGGTTGCGCGAGCGGCTACGTGACGTCGCTCGGTCGCTCGAGGAGTTGCCGGTGCGACGCGAATCCCAGCCGTTCATAGATCGGCACCGCCCGACGTCCCGAGTGGACGATCACGCGCTCCGCCCCTGCCGGCCCGTCCGGGGCGGGGTGGCCTGGCGATCATGGAGACCCATGCCATGCCGACGAGCCGGGCGAGCTCGGGGGCGTCGTCCGGAGAGCCGAGGTCGATGTTCACAGCGCAAGCCTGCCGCACACCCGCATCCTCCCCGTGCTCCTCTCGCGAACAAGCGCATGGCGGGGCCGCCACCGGTCAATCCGGCAACGGGCCCGACAACGGCCCCGGCAACGGCCCCTCCGGTGGGACCGCGGGCCACCGCCTCAGGGGTGGCGCCCGCGCACCCTCGCGCGAATCGTGTCGAGCTCGATGCGGCGGACCTCGTACGCGCGTAGCGCCAGGCCGCGCTCGTACGCGCGGGCCAGCCGCTCTTCGCGGGCGAGCCCGCGCGGGGGCCTGCGCCCCCAGCGGATGAGCGCCAGGCCGAGGTGCAGCGCGGCGCGGTCGATCGGCCCGACCCGGCGCGTGGGCCGGAACTCGGTCAGATCTTCAGACGTCCAGCTGTGACGCGTCATGGGCGTCAGGGTGGTGTTCATGATCGGTGTCCTCTGATGGTGGGGTGAAGCACCGGGTTGCGGCGCTCTGGATGAGGTGCCGCTCGTGACGGCACGGTACCGACCGCCACCGACACTCGGCGGGGTCGCGGACGGGGCGTGATCCACGGATGCGCGGCATCCGGGATTCGGGCTTCGTGAGCGCCGCCACCGCCTGGACGGTGGCGCAGAAACGCTTAGCCTTCCCGGACGGAGAGGACGCCGACGAGGCCGGCGCGGGGCGCGAGTGCGTACTCGCGACGGATGACGGATGCGATCATCGCCGGCTCCTTTCGGTCGTTGGTGTCGCGCCGACCATCGGCGCGGCTTGCCACGCTAGCCCTGTCGCCGCCCGCCCGCAACATCCCGGGCGTGTCGCGCGCATCCGTGACCGGATCGTGACCGGGTGCGGGGACGGACCGTCCACACACCTCAAAGGCACCCGTCACAATGTCGACGACCGGTCGTGGATGAAGTCAAACGAAACCCGGAAGGCGTCGGCGTACACCCCCGGCCCGACATCGGCAGCGATCTCTGGAGTCCGCACCTCCGGTCGGTAGCGAAGGACTCCGGTGTACGGAATCCCCGCCACGCCATCGTCTACTCTCCGCTGATCAGCCCGCCGCGCGGCTCGACCCCGCGGTCCTCACGATCGGGGCGGCTCTCACGGCCGGGTTCGCCGCGACACGCGCAGGGTGGCCACGGCGACGCCGCCGAGCGCGAGGACGCCACCGAGGATGGCGATCGGCGCCGGCACCTCGCCGAGGGCGAGCCACGCCATGGTGAGCACGCAGATCGGGACCAGATAGGTCGTCGCCGCGGTCCTGCCGGCGCTGACGCGGGCGAGCACGTAGGCCCAGGTGCTGAATCCGACGGCCGTGGGGCCGACGCCGAGGTAGACGACGAGCCAGAGCGCCGAGGGCGGTGCGCTCTGCGCCTCCGTGAGGAGCTGCGGGAGGAAGGGGAGCAGCGCCACGACCGAGACGGCGCAGCCGAGCCAGGTCATGATCAGCCCGTCGACGGTGCGGAGAATGCGCTTCTGGGTGATCGTCCCGACCGCGTACAGCACCGCGGCGGCGAGGCCGAGCAGCACACCGATCAGGTCTCCGTGGACCGATGCGCGCGAGAACGCGATCAGTCCGACGCCGGCGAGCGCGACGACCAGACCGATGATGAGGCGAACGGGGAAGCCCTCACGCAGGAGCAGCCCGGCGAGCACGGCGACGAGGATCGGTGCGAGATTGACCAGGAACGAGGTGGTCCCGGCGTCGAGGGAGCGCTCGGCGGTGTTGAACGCGAGGTTGTAGAGCCCGAACCAGAGCACTCCCCAGCCGAGCACCCCGGGCAGCGAACGGCCCGCGGGCATGACCGGGAGCGCGCGGCGGCGTCCGGCCTGGATCGCCACGGTCATCGTCAGGACGAGCGTGGCGACGATCTGACGACCGAGAGCGATCGGTCCCGGCGAGAAGGCGCCCCCGATCTCCCGCACGACGACGAAGGCGGATGCCCAGAGCAGCACGGTCACGGCGGCGGCGATGAGGATCGGGGTGAGGGCAGGGGCGCGCGTGGCGACGGGTGCGGACATGCGTCCATCGTTCGCCGAAATGTTCTTCAGCACCAGTGAATGGTTCTGCACGACAATTCAGTCACGCTGTATCGTTGCGGCATGCTCGACGTCCATCGCCTCCGCGTGTTCAGATCGGTCGTCGCCAGCGGAAGCGTCCAGGCGGCGGCATCCAACCTCGGCTACACCTCCTCCGCGGTGAGCCAGCACGTCGCCGCGCTCCAGCGGGAGACCGGCCTCACCCTGCTCGAGCGCGACGGGCGCGGCGTGCGGCCGACCGCCGCGGGACGCGAACTCGCCTCCCAGGCGGATGCGGTGCTGGCGAGGCTCGGCGAGACGGAGGCGCTCGTCGCCGATCTTCGAGAGGGCCGGACCGGTCTGGTTTCCCTCGGCTACTTCGCCTCTGCGGGCGCGGCATGGCTGCCGCGGGTCGTGCGCCGGCTCGTCGCCGAGTTCCCCGGGGTCCGGCTCGACCTCCAGCTGCGCGAGTCCATCCCCGACGATCCGGCCGATCGCCCTGACCTCCAGCTCATCGTCGAGTCTCAGCGATCCACGCCGACGACCGGGTTCAGCGTTCACCCGCTTCACGAGGATCCCTTCGTCGCGATCGTCAGGAGCGACCACCCGCTCGCCGGCCGCTCGGAGATCGAGCTGGGCGAACTCGCCGGTGAGGAGTGGGTCGACAACGACTTCGCCCGCGGCTGGTGCCGGGAGCACCTCCTCGAGGCCTGCGCCTCGGCCGGCTTCCGTCCGCCGTTCCTGGTCGAGGCGCACGACTATGCGACCGCGATCGAGTTCGTCGCGGCCGGCATCGGGATCACGGTCATGCCGTTGCTCGGCGCCAGGCAGCTGCCGCCCGGACTCGAAGCGATCCGCGTCGTCCGGCCCGCGCCGGTGAGGTCCATCCACGCCGTCGTCCGGGATGCCGCAGCGGACCGTCCGCCCGTCGTGGCGGCGCTCGACGAACTCCGCCGCATCGCCGTCGCCTGAGGATCAGGGCTTTCGAGCCGCTCCCGTAGGCTGTGTTCCCGTGGCTTTAACCATCGGAATCGTCGGCCTGCCCAACGTCGGCAAGTCGACCCTCTTCAACGCCCTCACCCGCAACTCGGTGCTCGCGGCGAACTACCCCTTCGCGACGATCGAGCCGAACGTGGGCGTCGTCAACCTGCCGGACGAGCGCCTCGGCATCCTGGCCCGCATCTTCGGCAGCGAGCGCATCCTGCCCGCGACCGTGAGCTTCGTCGACATCGCCGGCATCGTGAAGGGCGCCTCCGAGGGCGAGGGTCTCGGCAACCAGTTCCTCGCCAACATCCGGGAGGCGGATGCGATCGCGCAGGTCGTGCGCGGATTCGCCGACGCGGATGTCGTGCACGTCTCGGGCGCGGTGAACCCGAAAGACGACCTCGAGGTCATCACGACCGAGCTCGCGCTCGCCGACCTGCAGACCCTCGAGAAGGCGATCGCGCGCCTCGAGAAGGAGGTCAAGGGCCGAAAGACCGATCCGGCGGTGCTGGATGCCGCGCTCGCGGCGAAGACGACGCTCGACGCGGGCACCCCGCTGTCGCGTGCGACCGGCATCGAGCTGGGCCTGCTCAAGGAGCTCGGCCTCATGACGGCGAAACCCGTCATCTACGTGTTCAACGTCGACGAGGCTGTGCTGACGGATGAGGCGCGCAAGGCCGAGCTGGCGGACCTCGTGACGCCCGCGAAGGCGGTGTTCCTGGACGCGAAGGTCGAGTCGGAGCTCATCGACCTCGACCCCGAAGACGCGGCAGAACTGCTCGCCTCCACCGGCCAGGAGGAGTCTGGCCTCGACCAGCTCGCCCGCATAGGCTTCGACACCCTCGGCCTGCAGACGTATCTCACGGCCGGTCCCAAGGAGTCGCGCGCCTGGACCATCCGCAAGGGCTGGAAGGCCCCGCAGGCGGCTGGCGTCATCCACACCGACTTCGAGCGCGGCTTCATCAAGGCCGAGGTGGTCTCCTTCGAGGATCTCGTGGCCGCCGGTTCGCTCGCCGAGGCCCGCTCCCGCGGCAAGGCCCGCATCGAGGGCAAGGACTACGTCATGCAGGACGGCGACGTGGTCGAGTTCCGGTTCAACGTGTAGGCATCCGGTATCCCTCTACCACTACCGTTCGGTATACTCACCGAATGGCCATGACGACGATCAAGGTGTCCACGCAGCTGCGGGACCGCATCAACCGTGATGCGCAGGAGCGCGGGCTTCCGGCTGCGGGGTTGATCGAGAGCCTGCTCGATGCGTATGAGCGTCGTCGTCGCATGGAGTCCTTCGGCCGGGTATTTCGCGGCGCCGATTCCGACTACTGGGATGAGTTCGCGGCATGGGATCTGGCATTGGGTGCAGCCCATGGCGACGACTGAGCTTCGCCGGGGCATGGTGGTGTGGGCCGAGCTCGACCCGGCCAGAGGGCGGGAACAGTCCGGTCGCAGGCCCGCGTTGGTCGTCGCGAGCGACCTCTACCTTGAGCAAGCGGATTCTCTCGCCATCATCGTCCCGTGCACGAGTCACGACCGCGGGTGGCCGAACCATGTGAGGCTGACTGGTAAGGGCCTGACCCTGCCGGGCGAGACGTATGCCATGACCGAGCAGCCCCGCACCGTCACACGAGAACGACTGTTCGATGTCGCGGGAATGATCGATGTCGACGTGATGCACGAAGTCGATGGATGGTTGCGCGATTTCCTCGCGTTGCCGTAGTGCTCGCCAGTGAGGACGGCGAGGTGGCGGGGGAGGACACAGGCTTCCCCGGTTCCGCAGCAGGCGGGGCGACTGCGGTGCCCCAGCGCAGCGCGAACCCGTCGAGATCACTCCCCTCGACGCACCGAGGGGGCGCAAACCGTTGAAAAACTCGGCGGATGGGACGGTTTGCGCCCTCTCGACGCGGATGCGCGGATCCTGCCCCGCGCGTCCCCGGCACGCGGCATACTGGCCGCGTGCCGCTTCTCGACCATCTGGGGATCACCGTCGACGACCTCGCCCGCGGGATCGCGCGGTTCGACCCCGTGCTCACCGCGCTCGGCTTCAGGCGCGGCGGCGGGGAGGGCTCGGCCTCTTGGTACCGCGAGGGCGAGACCGAGCTCATCCTCTTCCCCGCCCGCGAGACGGGCACCGCCCCGCACCGCCACGGCCGCGTCGGATGGCAGCATCTCGCGTTCGAGGTCGGTTCGCGTGAGGAGGTCGATCGCCTGCACGCCGTCGCGCTCGCCGCCGGCTGGACGGCCGTACGCGACCCTAAGCCGTATCCGCGTTTCACCGAGCGCTACTACGCCTCGTTCCTTGAGGACGCCGACGGCATCCGCATCGAGTTCATGCACAACCCGCCCGCCGTGTCCGACGAGTAGTCGTATATCGGGCTATCCGGGGCAGCTTTGAGCCGGATATACGACTACTCGCGGGAGGGGGCGTCGTCCGTGGAGAGCCGCGGTTCGACGCGCCGCCTCGTGCTGAAGCGCGCCACGAGTTCTCGCTACGATTCACTGACCACTACACCTCGAGGAGCCGAGATGGCCGAAGAAGCCGCGAAGAAGACCGCCGCCAAGAAGACAACTGCCGCCGCGAAGGAGGCCGCCGCCGCGAAGGCGAGCGACGAGGCGGAGGAGCCCGCCGCCGGCTGGAAGCCCACCCCGGAGGCGAAGGCCAAGGCCACCCAGCTGCGCATCATCGCGATCGTGCTGTGGGTCATCGCCATCATCGCCGAGGCCTTCGGCATCTTCTGGCTGCTGCGTCAGCGCCAGCTCGCCGTGACGGCGGGCGAGTCGACGACGATCACGCGCGACGAGTCGACCGGCCTCCTCGTGGAGCAGTCGGCCACCTATGAGTTCCCGCAGTGGGCGTTCATCACCCTCATCGTGCTGCTCGTCGTGATCGCCGCGCTGTCGATCACCGGCTCGCTGCTGTGGAAGAAAGCCAACCGTCTCGACCCCGCGTCCCGCAAGGACACGGTGCGGTTCTTCGTGCAGAACCAGCTGGGCGCGATGATCGCGATCCTCGCCTTCCTTCCGCTCATCATCATGGTGCTGCTCAACAAGGACATGTCGAAGGGGCAGAAGACCATCGCGGGCGTCGTCGGCGGCGTGCTCGCCGTGGCATCCGTCGCGCTCGGCATCAGCTACCAGCCGCCCTCGACGGAGCAGTACACCGCGGAGCAGTCGGCCGTCATCCAGCTGCTCGGCAAGGACGAGGTCCACTGGGTCGCGGGCGGATCGGTGTACCACGTCTGCGCCGACGTTCCCGACATCACCGGCGCGTCCTCTGAGGCATCCGTCGGCACCACGGCCGACGCCATCGCGGCGGGCAAGTCCCGGCTGACCCTCGAGCTGGAGTCCGAGCTGACCGCTTGCAACCTGCCGGTTCCCGAGAACATCGACGACATCGTCGCGGCGCTGCGCGAGATCCGCGACGGCGCGACCGACACCGTGCTGCCGCTTCCCGAGTACGCCGACGGCGTCACGCCGCCGTTCACGGCAGGCAGCTGAGCCTGCACCGCGTCGGGGGGCGGATGTGACATCCGGCCCCCGCCTGGCGCGGCGTCGGCGCCCTGATCCGTGGGAAGCGACGACTCGATCCTTGCCCGTGTTTCGTCCGCAACCAACCGCCCGGTGACATACAACCGATGCCCTCGGCGTCCCTTGGCCGCTCTCGACCCGGATTTGGGGTCGGGGCGCGATCAGTCGATGAGGTTGTACCGTTGCATCGCCTCGCGTGGTGCGCCGAGCTCGAGCGAGATGTCGCGCGCGTGGCTCACGAGGAGCCGTCCGTAGCGGTGGAGATCTTCGTCGGCGGTGCGGTAGGCGGGCGCGTTGATGCTGATCGCACCGGGGATCGTGCCGCGATGCCCGACGAGCGGTGCGGCGACCGCGGCGACGTCGCTGTCGGCGCGGCGCGAGATCCGGTAGCCGTCGTCGTCGACGACACCGTCGAGGGCGGCACCGAGCGCCGTGTCGAGGCGTGGGATGGTGCGCCCGGTCCACACGACCGTCTGGACCTGGTGGGTGCGGGAGTGCACCTGGCGCAGGTACAGGACTTGGTCGGGGCCGGCGGCCACACCGAGGCTCGCGGTCTCGTGCGTGCTGTCGACGAGGTGCTCGAGGTGGGATCCGGTCAGCTCGTAGAGCGGGTCGTCGGCGAGCGCGGCGGTGGCGAGCTGCTTCATCCGCAGCCCGGGGCGGTAGCGGCCTTCCTCGGTGCGCTGCACGAGCCCGTGCTTGGTGAGGGTCGCGAGCAGCCGTGACGCGGTGCTGGGGGAGAGCTCGGTGCTGCGGGCGAGCTCGGACAGCGAGTCTCCGACGTCACTGTCGAGCACGGATGTGAACAACTGCAGAGCGCGGTCGACGGTTCGCGTCGATGCTGGCTCCGTCTCGGTTCCGCCCTTGGCCATGGCTGCCCCTCTCGTGATGGTGATGGCACTGTATCGAAGCCCGATTTTTCCTTCCAGTGGGATTCGTTTCCATTGAGTGACATATTGTTTCAGACGTGTAACCACTCAGTGAAATGCGTTTGCATCTAATGGAGATATGGCCGGGAAGTTCCTACGGTGAGGATGTCGGGCACAGAGAGCCCGGGGTCTCACGATGAGGAGGATGCGCGTGGTCGCACAGGCAGAGGTACGCAAGGACGTCGGTTCGGTCGAGGAGGTCATCGCCACCATCGACGCCGCGCGCGACGCGATCTGGGAGACGCCGCCGCAAGAGGTGCTCGACCTCGCCTCCGGGGTCGTCCCGCGTGGCACCGGAGCGAAGAACAACTACCTCTCGACGATGATCTTCGCCGAGAACGAACTGCGTACCCTCACCGACGAGATCCTCTGGTTCGCGTGGCAGACCGCGACGCGCAACCCCGAGCTGCACCTGCCGACCCTCGTGCTCTACATGGACGAGATCGCCCAGTACAAGGCGAACATGAACGACTACGTGGGCCTCCCCGAGGGGGGCGAGATCCTCAAGCTCTACGTCGGCGGCATCCGCAAGGCGCAGACGGTCGACGAGTTCGCGCGTCTCACCGAGGCGGCCATGACCTACTTCAACCGCCTGCACGGTTGGGTCGACATCGCCTTCCCGTGGGGCCTCGTCGACGGCTTCAAGCGCGTCAACCCCATCGTCAAGATCGCGTCCGCCGGCGCCTGAACCGAGAGATAAGAGAACCCCATGAAGATCCGCTTCAACCTCGCCGACGAGGACATCGCCGTCATCGAGATCTGGGAGGACAAGGTCCCCGAGCTCGCGCAGAAGATCCGCGAGGCGCTGCCGTTCGCGACCTACCTGCAGCACGGCAAGCTCACCGGCGACCTGCTGCTGATGCAGACCAAGATCCTCGCCGACTGGGAGAACATCTTCTACCCCGAGGACCTGGCGGCCGAGGTCGCGCAAGCCGGGACCGAGATCCGTGGCGCGGTGTCGTACTACGGCCCCCGGCAGCAGATCTCGATCATGTACGGCAACGACATCCCGCCGGAGCCGCTCCCCGTCTCGGCGATCGGATGGGTCGTCGAGGGAGCCGATCAGCTCGAGCTCATCGGGATCAAGACCTGGCTCGAGCCCGGTGCTCGCGTCTGGATGTCGCTCATCGAGGACGAGGCCGCCTGAGCCACGGGCGTGCCCGAAACGCACCACCGACAGCACCACGAGAGGAAACGATGCGCACCACAGCACTGCCCGATGCCACGCCGCGCCTGGGGTGGAGTCGCCGCACGATCGCACTCGTCGCGAGCTCCTCCGCGCTCGCGCTCGCGCTCGCCGGATGCACGGCGCCCACCGACGACGAGGGGACGACGACGCTGCGCGTCGGGATCGCCTCACTCGCCGACACCGATTCACTCGACCCCGCCTCGGCGAGCACCACGGGCGGCTATGCCTTCGCCACCCAGGTGTTCGACACCCTCACGGTCTACGGGACCTCCGGGAGCTGGGAGCCGAGCCTCGCCGAATCGGTCGAGCCCGGCGACACCGCCGACGTCTGGACGGTCACGCTGCGCGACGCGGTCTGGCAGGACGGTGACCCGGTCACGGCCGACGACCTGATCTCGACCGTCACCCGGTGGTTCGACCAGGAGCTCCCGCCCGCGTCGGCCCTGCCGTTCATCGATCCGGACGGGCTGGAGAAGATCGACGATCAGACCGTGCAGTTCACGCTGCTCTACCCGACCGTCACCTTCCCGGAGGCGCTCACCTCGCCCACCACCTCGATCGTCCCGAGCGACTTCGACCCTGAGGATCCGATCGGATCCGGTCCGTTCGCGCTCGAGACGAACGACCCCGGCATCCAGATGACCTTCAGCGCGAACGAGGACTACTGGGGTACGGTGCCGTCGTACGACGAGCTCGAGCTGATCAGCTTCGCCGACGCCTCGTCCGAGGTGACGGCTCTCCTCGCCGGCCAGGTGGACGTCGCGGCGAACCTCGACCCGACGCTCGTCGCGCAGGTCGAGGCCTCCGAGGGTCACGAGGTGTTCGACTACCCGACGAGCGGGGCTCTCACCTGGGCGATGAACGTGGACACCGAACCGCTGGACGACCCCGTCGTGCGGCAGGCGCTTCGCCTCGCCGTCGACCGGCAGGAGCTCATCGACCAGGTGTACTCGGGCTACGCGCAGCTCGGCAACGACATCTGGTCGCCGTTCGATCCGCTGTACAGCTCGGACCTCGCCCAGCGCGAGTACGACCCGGATGCGGCCATGGCGATGCTCGAGGAGGCCGGCTACACCCTGCCCGTCGCGATCGAGCTCTGGGGCGCTCCGAACCAGCCCACCTCGGACCGGCAGAACGAGGTGCTCGTCGAGCAGGCGGCCGCGGCCGGATTCGACATCACCTTCAACCAGGTCGACGTCGCCACCTTCTACGGCGACGCCTACGGCACCTACCCGCTCTCGCTGTCCTACTGGGGGTATCTCGGTATCTTCGACCAGGCGGCGTTCACGATCACCGCGACGGCGCCGTACAACTCGACCCACTGGACCGACGCGGAGTACGACGCGCTCTACAACGAGGCGATCCAGACGGTCGACGACACGGCGCGCAAGGCACTCGTCGAGCAGATGCAGACGATCGAGTACGAACGCGGTTCCTACATCGTGCCGCTGTTCATGGATGCCCTGGTGGCCCACTCGGCGGAGGTGTCCGGGTTCGAGGCCTATCCCAACACCGACGGGGCGATCGGGTACCACTTCTCGATCCTGTCGATCGAGTGAGCAGGGGACCCATCACCCCATGACGGCGAAGGACACGACCACTCGCATCGAGTATGCGGGGGCGGTGCAGGCGGTCGCGCGCAGCGTGGCGATCGGTCTCGCGACGCTGCTGGTCGTGTCCTTCGTCGTCTTCTTCGCGACCCAGGCCCTTCCCGGAGACGTGGCGCGGCAGATCCTCGGCGCCAACGCGACGGCCGAGCAGCTCGCGAATCTGCGCGAGCAGCTCGGCCTGGACCGGCCCGCCATCGTCCAGTACCTCGACTGGCTCGGGGGCATCGCGCGCCTCGACTTCGGGACATCGCTCGCCGCCCGGATACCGGTGGGCGAGCTGCTGGCGACGCGCGCCGCCAACACCGTCGCCGTCGTGCTGATCGCTGCTCTCGTCGCGATCCCGCTCGCATTCGTGCTCGGCATCCTCGCCGCCCGCCGCCCCGGAGGGCTCGCGGATCACGTGATCTCGGCGGGCGCCCAGCTCAGCCTCTCCATGCCGGAGTTCGTGATCGGGATCGCGCTGCTGTCGGTGCTCGCGGCGAACGTCCTGCACCTCGTCCCGCCCGCCTCCATCCTGGACCCGAGGTACGGTCCGCTGGCGCAGCCGCAGCTGCTCGTGCTCCCCGTGCTCACCATGGTGCTCATCGCCATGCCGCACCTCGTCGAGTCGGTGAAGACCCTGATGCGGGAGGAGCTCGGAAGCGAGCACGTGCGCTGGGCGCGACTGTCCGGGATCCGGGAATCCCGCATCCGGTCACGGTACGCGCTCCCGAACGTGCTCGCCCCGAGCCTGCAGGTGAGCGCGACGACACTCGGCTACCTGCTCGGCGGAACGGTCGCGGTCGAGACGGTGTTCTCGTTCCCGGGGATCGGCTCGGCACTCGTGTCGGCGGTCGCCAGCCGTGACGTCGTCGTGGTGCAGGCGATCACGATGTCGGTCACCGCGATCCTCGTGCTCGCCTTCGTCGTGGCCGACGTGATCGGAATGCTGACGACCCCGCGACTGCGGGCGGTGAACCGGTGACGGCCGTAGCCCCGACGGCAGGGCCGGTCTTCGAGGCGCGGCAGAGCTCTGTGATCCGTCGCCTGCTGCGTGACCCCCGCGCCCTCACGGGGACGGCGCTCGCCCTTCTCGTCGTCGGGCTCGCCGCGCTCGGGCCGCTGCTCGCACCGTACTCGCCGACCGAGTTCGTCGGGGCGCCCTTCGAGCCGCCGGGCGCCGCCGCTCCGCTGGGCACCGACGTGCTCGGCAGGGACGTGCTCAGTCAGCTGTTGACGGGAGGCGGCGGGTTCCTCCTCCAGGGGCTGTTCGCCACGGTTCTCGGCGTCGGCCTCGGTGCGTTCATCGGCATGGCGCTGGGGGCGGCGTCCGGCCGTGTCGGCTCGTTCCTGCTGTTTCTCAACGACTCCGTCATGGTGGTGCCCCAGATCCTGACCGTCCTGGTGCTCGTGACGGCGTTCGGGGCGACCCCCGTGACGCTCACGGTGGCCGTCGGGCTCGCCCAGGTGGCGTTCACCGCGCGACTGGTGCGGGCTGCCACGCTGCGCGTCGTCCATGAGGATTACGTGCTCGCGGCGCGCGCGGTCGGGTTCCGTGGTGTGCGTCTCATGGTCGGGCAGCTGCTGCCGAACATCTCCGGCCCCGTGCTCGTCGAGTTCGGGGTGCGGCTGTCGGTGTCGTTCGTCGTGCTCGCGTCGCTGTCATATCTCGGCTTCGGGGGCGGCGGCACCGAGTGGGGGAAGATGATCCACGACAATCAGGGCGGGATCGCGATCCAGCCGATCGCCACGCTCGCGCCCGTCGTGTCGATCGCCGTCTTCCTGATCGGCATGAACCTGCTCCGGGACGGGGTCGCCCGCGCGATCGCCGCGAGGTCGGCGCGATGAGCCGCGTCGGGGGTGCGGCACCCGTCGCACTCGTGGACGGGCTCACCGTGCGGGTGGGGGCGACGGGACGCACCGTCCTCGACGAGGTCTCGCTCGAGCTCACCCCGGGGACGATCACGGGGCTCGCGGGCGAGACCGGTTCCGGCAAGTCGACTCTGGGGCTCGCGCTGCTCGGGTTCCTCGCGCCGGGCCTCGAGCTCGGCGGGGGCCGCGTCGTGGCGGCAGGCCACGACGTCTTCACGGCGCGACCGGACGAGCTCCGGATGCTGCGCGGCCGAACGGTGGCCTCGGTTCCGCAGGATCCGGCGAGTGCGCTGAACCCCGGCCTGCGCATCTCGGAGGGGTTCGCGGAGCTGCTCGCTGCGCACGGTGTCCGTGGCCGCGACGAGCAGCGCACCCGCCGCGCGCAGATGTTCGCGGCCGTCGGGCTCCCCGCGGGCGAGGCGTTCGCGCGCCGCTACCCGCACCAGGTCTCCGGGGGGCAGCTGCAACGCGTGGCGATCGCCATGGCGTTCGCCCTCGAGCCCTCGCTCGTGGTGATGGACGAGCCGACGACGGGGCTCGACGTCTCGACGACGGCACGTGTCGCCGAGCTCGTGCGGGCCTTGAGCCGCGACCGCGAGGCGTCGGTCGTGTTCATCAGCCACGACCTCCGGCTGCTCCTGGGCATCGCCGATCGGGTCGCCATCATGCAGGGCGGCCGGATCGTCGAGGAGGGCCCGCCGCGGGCCGTCGTGGCGGATCCGCGGCATCCCTACACGCGCAGGCTCCTGGCGGCGCTGCCCGCCGGCCGCACCGCGGCACGCGCGGGCGCACCAGGCGACGACCCC
>JASGGJ010000055.1:0-15931 GCA_047605085.1 Protaetiibacter sp. | reverse complement strand
GCTGGATGGCACCGGCGAAGCCGCGCCATCCAGCCGAAACCGCACCACGGGATGGCGGCTACCCGGATGCGTTGCCGGATTGTGACCTGTTCGGGGGTAGACGCAGTTGCCGCGCGGGTGAGCGCTCGCCTAGCGTGGGGAGTGGAAGCGGTTCCCATCGTCGCGAACGCGACCGCCCGGGACCCATCCGCCTTGCACCATCCGCACCCCGGACCGCCACCCGCGGGCCGGGGACTCAACGAGGAGGAACTATGCGTTCACGGGTGAATCGCCGGCTGTTGGCCGGCATCGCTGCCGTCAGCGCCGGCGCCATCGCGCTGGCCGGATGCACGGGTGACATCGCGAACGAGGATGCCGGCGATGTCGACTGCACGCCGTACGACAGCTACGGCACCTTCGAAGGCAAGACCGTCACGATCGGCGGCACGATCCTCGATCTGGAGGCCGACAACCTCGTCAAGTCGTGGTCCGACTTCGAGACCTGCACGGGCATCGAGATCGACTACCAGGGCTCGAGCGAGTTCGAGGCCCAGATCGCCGTGCTCGCCGAGGGCGGCAACGCCCCCGACATCGGCATCGTGCCCCAGCCCGGCCTCCTCGGCCGGCTCGCGGCGGGCGGATGGCTCATCCCCGCCTCGCAGGCCGTCGAGGACAACGTCGACACGTGGTGGTCGGCGGACTGGAAGACCTACGGCACCTACGACGGCACCTTCTACGCGGCGCCGCTCATGGCCTCCATCAAGGGCTACGTCTGGTACTCGCCGAGCGAGTTCGAGGAGAAGGGCTACGAGATCCCGACGACCCTCGACGAGCTCACCGCGCTCTCCGAGCAGATCGCGGCCGAGGGCGACCACAAGCCGTGGTGCGTCGGTCTCGAGTCGGGTGAGGCCACCGGCTGGCCGGGCACCGACTGGATCGAGGACTTCGTGCTCCGCCAGGCGGGCGCCGACGTCTACGACCAGTGGGTGACACACGAGATCCCTTTCAACGACCCGCAGATCGTCGAGGCCTTCGACGCGGTCGGCGAGTACCTCAAGAACCCCGACATGGTCAACGGCGGCATCGGTGACGTCTCGACCCAGATCAGCGAGGCGTTCCAGACGGCCGGCCTGCCGATCCTCGACGGCGAGTGCTCGCTGCACCACCAGGCCTCGTTCTACGAGACCTTCTGGAACCCGAACGGTGACGAGGGCAACGTGGTCGCCCCCGACGGCGACGTGTTCGCGTTCCTGCTGCCGCCCGTCAGCGCGGACGACCCGCAGGCCGTCACCGGCGGTGGCGAGTTCCCCGTGGCGTTCCGCGACGCGGAGGAGGTCGAGGCGGTGCGCGCCTACCTGTCGAGCGACACCTGGGCCAACAACCGGGTGAGCCTCGGCGGCGTCATCTCCGCCAACAAGGGTCTCGACCCCGACAACGCCTCGAGCGAGCTGCTCAAGCAGTCGATCGAGATCCTGCAGGATCCGGACACCACCTTCCGCTTCGACGGCTCCGACCTGATGCCGGGCGCCGTGGGCGCGGACTCGTTCTGGAAGGGCATCGTCGCCTGGGTCGGCGGCCAGTCCACGCAGGACACGGTCGACGCGATCGAGGCGAGCTGGCCCACCAGCTGATCGTCTGAGCCATCCGGATCGGGGGCGGGGCTGTTCCGCCGTCCCGCCCCCGATCTAGTCTCTACGCAGGGTCGGCACCCTGCTCCACCACTTCGACGGCGAAGGAAGGCGAGTGACGCGATGACCACCGCGGATCTGATCGGCAAGATCCTGCAGCTCGTGATGGGACTGGCGATCTTCGCCGTCATCGTCGGACTGCTGATCTTCTTCATCGACAAGGCGCCCAAGAAGGGGCGCGACTACTGGCAGCTCGCGGGCTTCCTCGCCCCCGCGCTCATCCTGCTCGCGATCGGACTCGTCTACCCGGCGTTCCGGACGCTGGGCCTGTCGTTCGTCGACAAGGGCGGGAGCTTCAGCTGGGACAACTTCATCTGGACCTTCACCCAGCCCACCGCGATCCGGACCCTCATCAACACCATCATCTGGGTGGCGCTCGTGCCGACCGTCTCGACGGCGCTCGGCCTCGCCTACGCGGTCTTCATCGACCGCTCGCGCGGCGAACGCATCTACAAGGCGCTCGTGTTCATGCCGATGGCGATCTCCTTCGTCGGCGCGGGCATCATCTGGAAGTTCGTCTACGAGTACAAGTCGGCCGGCCGAGAGCAGATCGGCCTCTTCAACGCGATCGTCGTCGCCTTCGGCGGCGACCCCGTGCAGTGGCTGCAGACCGACCCGCTCAACACCCTCCTGCTCATCCTCGTGATGATCTGGATCCAGACCGGCTTCGCGATGGTCGTGCTGTCCGCCGCCATCAAGGGCATCCCGACCGAGCAGATCGAGGCGGCTCAGCTCGACGGCACGAACGCCTGGCAGCGGTTCCGCAACGTGACGGTGCCCGGGATCCGGGGCTCGCTCGTCGTGGTGCTCACGACGATCTCGATCGCCACCCTCAAGGTCTTCGACATCGTGCGGACGATGACAGCCGGGAACTTCAACACGAGCGTCATCGCGAACGAGATGTACACGCAGGCGTTCCGGGCCTCCGAGGTCGGGCGGGGATCGGCGCTCGCCATCGTGCTGTTCGTGCTCGTGCTGCCGATCGTGGTCTACAACGTCAACGTGCTCCGCAAGCAGAGGGAGATCCGCTAATGACTTCGATCGGCGCCGACGCGGCCTCCGTCCCCGACGAGGGGCACGGCGGGAAGGCCAGGCGGGTCAAGCAGCGCCTCAGCTCGCGCGGCGCGACGGTCGCCGCGATCATCATCGCCGTCGTCTGGACGATCCCGACCTTCGGGCTCTTCATCTCCTCGTTCCGCCCCGCCGAACTGATCCTGAACACCGGCTGGTGGACGATCTTCCAGAATCCGGGCTTCACCCTCGACAACTACAGCGAGGTGCTGCTCTCGCCCTCGCAGTCGTCGCCTCAGCTCGGCGCCTATTTCGTGAACTCGCTGTTCATCGCGATCCCGTCGACGGTCTTCCCGCTCGTCTTCGCGTCGATGGCGGCGTACGCCTTCGCCTGGATGCGGTTCAAGTGGGTGAACTGGCTGTTCATCTTCGTGTTCGCGCTGCAGATCGTGCCGCTGCAGATGGCGCTCGTGCCGCTGCTGCAGTTCTTCTCGACCTTCCTGAAGCCTGGCCAGCAGTGGCTGCACGAGCTCATCCCGATGATCCCCGTGCAGAACTACCTGCCGATCTGGATCGCGCACACCATGTTCGCGCTCCCGCTCGCCATCTTCCTGCTGCACAACTTCATCTCCGAGATCCCGGGCGAAGTCATCGAGGCGGCCCGCGTGGACGGGGCGACGCACGGGCAGATCTTCTTCCGCATCGTGCTGCCGCTCGCGATCCCGGCGCTCGCATCCGTCGCCATCTTCCAGTTCCTGTGGGTGTGGAACGACCTGCTGGTGGCCCTCATCTTCTCCGGCGGAACCCAGGATGCCGCCCCGCTCACCCAGCGATTGGCGGAAATGGTGGGATCGCGCGGTCAGGAGTGGCAGCGCCTCACGGCGGGGGCGTTCGTGTCGCTCGTGGTGCCGCTCATCGTGTTCTTCTCGCTGCAGCGCTACTTCGTCCGCGGCCTCCTGGCGGGCTCGACGAAGGGGTAGCCCAATCGGCGATTCACGGACGCGATCCCCTCACTCCGCTCCGCTCTGCCCGGGTTGCGGGCGCGGTGCGCGTACCCCGCTGGTTAGCCCCCGCGGTGCGCGTGCCCCGCTGGTTGAGTAGCCCGCGCAGCGGGCGTATCGAAACCCGCGCACCTAGGCTCGACGCATGAGCATGGGCGGCGGCGGGCGCGCGGGCGGCGGCCGCGGCGTCGGGAACCGGGACGCCGAGGTGCAGCGGGCCGAGAACGCTGCGGCGCCGCGCATCCCGAACCTGCTGGGACGCATCGGGGAGCTGTTCCGCCCCTACCGGGCCGAGCTCGCGACCACGATCGCGCTCGTGCTGGTCTCGGCCGGGCTCGGGGTGCTGCCGCCGCTGCTCACCCAGCGCGCCTTCGACGACGGGCTGTTCCCCTCATCCGGAACCCCGGACGTGCCGGTGCTGCTGTGGCTCGTCGGCGCGATGGTCGCGCTGTGGCTCGTGTCGGCGGCGCTCGGCGTGTGGCAGAGCTACCTCACCGCGAGAGTCGGAAACTCCGTCATGGGCGCGCTTCGGGTGCGTCTGTTCAGCCACCTGCAGGCGATGGAGCTCGGCTTCTTCACGCGCACCAAGACGGGCGTCATCCAGTCGCGGCTGCAGAACGACGTGGGCGGGGTCGCATCCGTCCTGAACAACACGATCTCGAGCGTCGTCGGCAACACGGTCACGGTCATCGGGGCGCTCGTGGCGATGCTGCTGCTCAGCTGGCAGCTCACCGTGGTCGCGGTCGTGCTGCTCCCGGCGCTCGTGCTCGCCCAGCGCCGCGTCGGCCAGGTACGGGCGCGCATCGCGACCCAGACGCAGGAGTCGCTCTCGGAGATGACGGCGATCACCCAGGAGACCCTCTCGGTATCGGGCATCCTGCTCGCGAAGACCTTCAACCGGCAGAGCGCGGAGACCGCGCGCTACATGGCGGAGAACGACCGGCAGATCGCGCTGCAGGTGCGGCAGCAGATGTCGGGGCAGTGGTTCTTCGCGGTCGTCGGGGTGTTCATGTCGGTCGTGCCTGCCGTCGTCTACCTCGTGGCGGCGTGGCTCCTCCTGCGCGAGGTTCCGGTCACGGCCGGCACGATCGTCGCGTTCACGACCGTGCAGGCGCGACTCATGATGCCGCTCATGGGACTCATGCGGGTGGCGCTCGACCTGCAGACCTCGAGGGCGCTGTTCGCCCGCATCTTCGAGTACCTCGACCTCGTGCCCTCGATCGCCGACGCGGCGGATGCGCGGTCGGTGGACGCGGCGCGGCTCGGCGAGGTGGAGTTCCGCGAGGTGACGTTCCGCTATCCGGATGCCGCCCCCGACAGCCCCGGAACGCTGCAGGGCGTCTCGTTCCGCATCGAACCCGGGCGGCATGTCGCGTTCGTGGGCCCGTCGGGCGCGGGCAAGACGACCGTGTCGTACCTCGTCCCACGGCTCTACGAGGCGACGGAGGGCGCGGTGCTCTTCGCGGGGACGGATGTGCGCTCGCTCCGGCATGCCTCCCTCATCGAGCACATCGGGGTGGTGAGTCAGGAGACCTACCTGTTCCACGCGAGCATCGCCGAGAACCTGCGGTACGCCAAGCCCGGCGCGAGCGACGCCGAGCTCGAGGCGGCGTGCCGCTCCGCCAACATCCACGACACGATCGCCTCCTTCACCGCGGGCTACGACACGATCGTGGGGGAGCGCGGCTACCGGCTCTCGGGTGGCGAGAAGCAGCGCGTCGCGATCGCGCGCGTGCTGCTCAAGGATCCGGCCGTGCTCATCCTCGACGAGGCGACGAGCGCGCTCGACACGGTGTCAGAGCGGATCGTGCAGGCGGCGCTCGACGCGGCCTCGCGCGGGCGCACCACGATCGCGATCGCCCACCGGCTCTCGACCGTGGTCGACGCGGATGTCATCCATGTCGTGCGCGCGGGCCGCATCGTCGAGTCGGGCACCCACGCCGAGCTGCTGGAGCTTGAGGGGGAGTACGCGCGGCTGTTCGCGGAGCAGCTGACGGCGGCATCCGCCTGAACCGCGCACCCCGGTAACACGGGGGAGCGCGCCGCTAGGCTCGGGGGATGCGATACGCCGAGACGGTGCTCGATCTGGTGGGCAACACCCCGCTCGTGAAGCTGAACCGCGTGACGGACGGCATCCGGGCGACCGTGCTCGCGAAGATCGAGTACCTCAACCCCGGCGGGTCGAGCAAAGACCGCATCGCGACGCGGATCGTCGACGCGGCCGAGCGCGAGGGCAAGCTCGCGCCGGGCGGCACGATCGTCGAGCCGACCTCGGGCAACACCGGCATCGGGCTCGCGCTCGTCGCCCAGCAGCGCGGCTACCGCTGCGTGTTCGTCTGCCCCGACAAGGTGTCGGAGGACAAGATCAACACCCTCAAGGCTTACGGCGCGGAGGTCGTCGTGTGCCCGACGAGCGTCGCGCCCGAGAGCCCCGACTCGTACTACTCGGTGTCGGACCGGCTCGCGCGCGAGATCCCGGGCGCCTTCAAGCCCGACCAGTACTCCAACCCCAACGGGCCGCTCAGCCACTACGAGACCACCGGCCCCGAGATCTGGCGCGACACCGAGGGCCGCATCACCCACTACGTCGCGGGGGTCGGCACGGGCGGCACCATCTCGGGCGCCGGGCGCTACCTCAAGGAGCGCAACCCCGCCATCCGGGTGATCGGCGCCGACCCTGAGGGCTCCGTGTACTCGGGCGGCAGCGGGCGGCCGTACCTCGTGGAGGGCGTCGGCGAGGACTTCTGGCCCAGTGCCTACGACCCCACCGTCGTCGACGAGATCATCGCCTCCTCGGATGCCGAGTCGTTCGAGTACACCCGTCGCCTCGCCCGCGAGGAGGGGCTGCTGGTGGGCGGTTCGAGCGGCCTCGCCGTGGCATCCGGACTCAAGGCCGCGCGTTCGCTCGGGCCCGACGACGTCATGGTCATCCTGCTGCCGGACGGCGGCCGCGGCTACCTCGGCAAGGTCTTCAACGACCGATGGATGCGGTCGTACGGCTTCCTGCCCGCCGAGGGCGAGAAGACCGTCGCCGATCTCGTCGGCACCAAGGAGCCCGAGCTCGCCGGTCTCGTGCACGTGCACCCGAGCGACACGGTGCGGCACGTCATCGACAAGATGCGCCGCTTCGACATCTCGCGGATGCCGGTGCTCTCGGCCGAGCCGCCCGTCGTGATGGGCGAGGTCATCGGCTCGATCGACGAGAAGAGCCTCATCGACGCCGTCTTCCGCGGCGACGCGGCGCTCACGGACGCGCTCGCCGCGTTCGTGCGCCCCCCGCTGCCGCTCATCGGTATGAACGACTCGGTCGGCTCCGCCCGCGACGCGCTCGCCGAGGCGGATGCCCTCCTGGTGACCGCGGACGGCAAGCCCGCCGCCGTCGTCACCCGGCATGATCTGCTCGCCTTCCTGGCCGAGTAGCGCCTCTTCAGCACCTCCCGCCTCCTCAGCAACGGAACACACATGAGCGCAGACCAGTCCGCATCCGACCTCGATTTCGCTACGCGCGCGATCCGCGCCGGTCAGGCGTTCGACCCGACCACGGGCTCCGTCATCCCGCCCGTCTACCTCACGACGACCTTCGTGCAGGACGGCATCGGCGGCTTCCGGAACGGTTACGAGTACACGCGCGGCGGCAACCCCACCCGCAGTTCGCTCGAGGAGCAGCTCGCGGCCCTCGAGGGCGCCGATCGCGGCTTCAGCTTCGCCTCTGGCCTCGCCGCGGAGGACACCCTGCTGCGCGCCATCCTGACGCCCGGCGACCACGTGCTCATGGGCAACGACGTCTACGGCGGCACCCACCGGCTCGTCAACCGCGTGCACGTGCCGTGGGGCGTCGGGCTCGACACCGTCGAGATGGGGGAGCTGGATGCGGTGCGCGCCGCGATCACGCCGCGAACGCGCGTCGTGTGGCTCGAGACGCCGTCGAACCCGCTCATGAAGATCACCGATGTCGCCTCCGTCGCCGAGATCGCCCACGCCGCGGGCGCGATCGTCGTGGTCGACAACACCTTCGCCTCGCCGTACCTGCAGCAGCCGATCGCGCTGGGCGCCGACGTCGTCGTGCACTCCACCACCAAGTACCTCGGCGGGCATTCGGATGTGCTCGGTGGCGCGGTCGTGCTGAACGCAGGGCTCGACGCGGGCGGCGAGGATCTCGCCGACAGAGTCGCCTTCCTGCAGTTCGGGGTGGGCGCGGTCTCGGCCCCGCTCGACGCCTGGCTCACGACGCGCGGCATCAAGACGCTCGCGGTGCGGATGGACCGCCACTCGGCGAACGCGCAGGCGATCGCCGAGGCGCTCGTCGGGCATCCGAAGCTCGCGCGCGTCTACTACCCGGGGTTGCCGGAGCACCCGGGGCACGAGCTCGCTGCCCGGCAGATGCGCTCCTTCGGCGGCATGCTCTCGATCGAGCTGCACGACGAAGCCGCCGCGCGCCGCTTCGCGGAGTCGACGCGGCTGTTCCAGCTCGCGGAGTCGCTCGGCGGCGTCGAGTCGCTCGTCTGCTACCCCTCCGAGATGACGCACGCCTCGGTGCGCGGCACGGCGCTCGAGGTGTCGCCCGCGGTCGTGCGGCTCTCCGTGGGCATCGAGGGCGTCGACGACCTCGTCGGCGACGTGCTCGACACCCTCGCCCGCGTCTGACGTCTCGTGGCGCCAACCGTGGGACGGATGGCAGGAAGTCGCTGGTAGTCGTGATCATGCCACATCAGGATGAGACGGTGAGCGAGGTGACCCAGCGGCAGACGACCGCGCACGGACGCATCGGGCTGCCCACGGCGTCCGCGCTCTACATCGCGGCGGTGCTCGGCACCGGCATCCTCGTGCTGCCCGGGCTCGGGGTCGCGGCTGCCGGGCCCGCGTCGATCCTCGCGGTCGTCGCCGTCGTCGTGCTGTCGATCCCGCTCGCCGGAACCTTCGCCGCCCTCGCGGGGCGGTATCCGGACGGCGGCGGCGTCGCGACCTTCGTGCGGCTCGCGCTCGGCGACACGGCGGCGCGTGCGACGGGCTACTGGTTCCTGTTCGGCGTCGTATTCGGAGCGCCCGTGGTCGCCGCCCTCGGCGGTGAATACCTGAGCGGCGCCCTCGGGCTCGGGCGCGACTGGGTCGCGGTCATCGGGATCGGCTTCCTCACGGCGGCGCTCGCGCTCGGGCTGTTCGGGCTGCGCGTCTCCGGCTCGGTGCAGCTCGCGCTCTCGGGTCTGCTCGTCGCGGTCGTCGTGGGGGTCATCGCGAGCGCCGCCGGATCCGTGCGGGCCGCCAACTTCACGCCCTTCTTGCCGTACGGCTGGGCGGGTGTCGGTCTCGCCATCAGCCTCTTCGTGTGGGCGGTCGCGGGCGGAGAGGCGATCACCCACATCGCCCACGAGTTCCGTAACCCGCGTCGCACGATCGTCTGGGCGACCGTCATCGGCATGACCGTCGTCGGCCTCGCCTACCTCGCCCTGCAGGTCGTGACGGTCGGCGTCTTCGGCACGGGCGGTGCGCGCAGCGAGGTGCCGCTCATCGACCTGGTCGCCATCAGATGGCCGGGCTTCGGGCCCGCTGCCATCGCCGGCATCGCGACGATCATCGTGCTCGGGGTGCTGGGCGTCTACGTGCCCGCCTTCGCGAACCTCGCCGCATCCCTCGGCCGCGACCGCCACCTGCCGCGCTGGTTCGCGAAGGGTGGCGAGTCGGGCGCGGTGCCCCGCCGAGCGATCGCGCTCGTCGCCGTGCTCCTCCTCGGCTACGCCTCCGTGTTCTTCGCCTTCGGTCTCGAGCTCGAGACCTTCATCCTCATCCACACCGCCTCGATGGTGGCCCTCTACTTCATGGGGATGGTCGCCGCCGTGCGGCTGCTTCAGCGGTACAGCGCCGGATGGTGGATGGCGGTCGTCTCGGTCGTGCTGACCGGCGCCCTGCTCGTGCTCGCCTGGGACCATCTCCTCGTGCCGCTCGTGCTCGCCCTCGTCGCCGTGCTGGTGACCGTCGTCCGGAGGTTCCGTGTCCGCCAGCAATGAGCAGCCCGCTCCTACCGCTCCCGCCCGCCGCGTGATCGACCTCAGCCACCGCATCCGCGGGGGCCTCGTGACCTATCCGGGGCTGCCGGCGCCCGTCATCACACCCCACCTGACACGCGAGGACTCCCGCGGTCACTACGAGCCAGGCACCGAGTTCGCGATGGACGTCATCACGATGATCGGCAACACGGGCACCTACCTCGACAGCCCGTACCACCGCTACGCCGAGGGGCCCGATCTCGCGGGCCTCGATCTCACGAGCCTCGTCGAGCTGCCGGCCGAGGTCTTCCACCTGACCGACCTGGGCACGCGCGGCATCCCCGCCTCCGTGCTCTGGGATCGCGACGTGCGCGGCAAGGCGGTGCTGCTCCACACCGGATGGGACCGGCACTTCGGCACCCCTGCCTACGGGGTCGATGCGCCGTTCCTCGCCGCGGACGGCGTGCGTCACCTCGTCGAGCAGGGGGCCGCGCTCGTCGGCATCGACTCGCTCAACATCGACGAGGTCGTGCCGCACGGTCCGCGCCCGGCGCACACGGAACTGCTCGGCGCGGGCATCCACGTGGTCGAGCACCTCACGAACCTCGGCGAGCTACCGCCCACGGGCACCCGCTTCACGGCGGCGCCGCCCGCGGTGGAGGGCTTCGGCACCTTCCCGGTGCGCGCCTTCGCGACCCTCGGCTGAGGGAGCCGACGTAGGCTCGGGGCGTGAGGTGGTCCCTGGGCGGCGTGGCTGCGCCGCGGGCGCTCGCGGCGGGAGCCGTCGTTGGGCTCGCGTGCGCCGGGCTTGCGGCGTGCACGCCCGCGGCCGACGGCCCGCCGGTCGCGGTGCTGTTCCCCGGCGGCACGGACGACGACTGGGGTGCGAGCGCCGAGGTGCTGCGGCAGGAGCTCGCCGACGACGGCTACGTGGTCGAGGTGCGGTTCGCGGGCGACGACATCCCCCGGCAGCTCGAGCAGTTGCGCGAGGTGCTCGCCGCGAAGCCCGCGGCCGTCGTGCTCGCCCCGGTCGATGAGACCGCGATCTCGGCGGTGCTGAGCGACAATACGACGGCGGGGGTCTCGATCATCGCGTACGACGACCTCATCCTGAACTCGGACCAGGTCGACTACTTCGCGAGCTTCGACCACCGCGCGGCGGGGCGGCTCCAGGCCCGCGCTCTCCTCGACGGGCTCGGCCTCGCCGACGACCCGGATGCCGGACCGTTCGCCGTCGAGCTGCTCGCCTCATCGGGTGACGACCGGGCTGCGCAGGACGCCTTCGCGGGCGCCCTCGAGCTGCTGCAGCCCTACCTCGACGCGGGACGGCTCACGGTGCCGTCCGGGCGCACCGGGCTCGAGCAGGCGGCGATCCTGCGCGGCGATCCCGCCGTAGCGGCCGAGCGGGTCGCCGAGCTGCTGGATGCCGGGGTGCCGCTCGCCGGCGTGCTCTCGCCGAGCGATGCCATGAGCGCGGCGGTCGCCGAGGTGCTCGCGGCGGAGGGGGTTCCCGTGGTCGCGGCGGGCGGAGGCTGGACTGCCTCGCCCGTGCCGCCGGACGGCGAGCCGAGCGACGCGCCCTCGACACCCCCGCCGCCGGATGCGTCGATCCCGCCCAACACGGATGCGGGGCCGGATGCGGCATCCGCCTCCGCGGCGTCCGGTTCTGCGGCATCCGCCGCCGACGGGCTCACCCCCGTCGTCCTGACGGGGGGCGGCTCGACACTCGACGGCGCCCGTGCCGTGCGCGAGGGCACCCAGAGCTCGACCGTCTACGAGGATCCGCGTGCGCTCGCCCGCGCCGTCGCGAACATGGTGCGCGAGGTGGTCGGCGGCGGCGCACCGACCCTGACCGAGGGGGCGACGACCGACAACGGCATCCGCGAGGTGCCGACGCTGCTCGTCGAGCCGCAGCTCGTCGCGACGATCGAGGATGCCGTCGCTCTGCTCTAGATCTGTGTCCCATCTCAAGGAACCGACTCGGCCGGGTGGCATCATCCAGCACACTGTTCACACCCGACACATCACGTCCTTGACTTGGGACGCTCGAGTCCTTGAGTTGGGAGTCGGCGGGCGGCGTGGCTTGGGGTGGGGCGCCGGCGCTACCCCCGCGCGGCGCACGCCGCGTACTGCTCGCGGATGCGCGGAACCGGTGCCGCCGTCGGTCGGCCGAGCGTCGCGGGGCGCCACTCGGGGCGCGTCCCGGTGAGCGCCCAGGCCGCCTGCGTGCTCGCGCCGAGCGCCACGTACTCGCCGGGCTCCGGCACCTCGACGGGGACGTCGAAGACCTCGGCGGCGACGCGCGAGACGGCCGGATTGGCGGCCGCGCCGCCGACCAGCAGCACGCGGTTCGCGGTGACGCCGAGGCGACGCACGGCGTCGAGCCCGTCGGCGAGCCCGCATAGCATCCCCTCGATCGCCGCGCGCGCGAGGTTCTCCCGGGTGGTCGCGGCGAGGGTCATGCCGAACAGGCTGGCGGTCGCGTCCGGGAGGTTGGGGGTGCGCTCGCCCTCGAAGTAGGGCTGCAGGACGAGCCCGCCCGAGCCCGGTTCCGCGGCGAGGGCGAGTTCGCCGAGGCCGGTGTGGTCGACGCCGAGCAGGTCGGCGATCCGGTCGAGCACGCGCGCCGCGTTGAGGGTCGCGACGAGCGGCAGGAAGGCGCCGGACGCGTCGGCGAAGCCCGCGACCGCGCCGGTGGCGTCGGCGACGGGCGCATCCGTGACCGCGAAGACGGTGCCGGAGGTGCCGATCGACACCGCGACATCGCCGGCGCGTGCGCCGAGCCCGAGCGCCGCGGCCGCGTTGTCGCCCGCGCCCGCTCCGACGAGCAGGCCCGCCGGGACGCCCGGTTGCGCGACCGTCTCGCCCATCGCCTCGCCCGGCCCGACGATGCGGGGGAGCGCCGCGTCGTGGCCGAGGGATGCCACGAGCAGCTCGCGGTCGTAGTCGCCCGTCGCGGGGCTCCAGTAGCTCGTGCCGGATGCGTCGGAGCGGTCGGTCGCGAGCGCGTCGAGCACGGGGCCGAGCGGGCTCTCGCCCGCCGGGCCGTAGCCGCGCAGCCGCCAGCTGAGCCAGTCGTGCGGGAGGGCGACGGCGGCGACGCGGGCGGCGCCCGCCGGTTCGGCATCCCGCAGCCAGCGCAGCTTGGTCGCGGTGAAGCTCGCGACCGGCACGCTGCCGGTGCGGCGAGCGAGCTCGCCCGCGCCGAACTCGGCGACGAGTTCGCGCGCCGCCTGCGCCGAGCGGGTGTCGTTCCAGAGCAGGGCGTCGCGGATGACGTGGCCCCCGGCGTCGAGCACCACCATCCCGTGCTGCTGGCCGCCGATCGAGATCGCCGCGACGTCGTCGAGGCCGCCCGCGTCGGCGATGGCGGCGAGCAGCGCCTCCCACCACGCCGCGGGCGGCACCTCGGTGCCGTCCGGATGCGGTGCGCGCCCCGTGCGCACGACGGCGCCCGTGGCGGCATCCCGCACGACGACCTTGCAGCTCTGCGTCGACGAGTCGACTCCCGCGACCAGCGTCATTGCTCATCCTCCTTGCTGAGGCGTCAATTTGTGTCGCCTCGCCCGGCTCGCAAGCGACACAAAGTGACGCCTCAGCAAGCAGAGTAGTCAGCGGGCGCCGAGCAGGTGCTCGGTGGCGAGCTGCTGCAGGCGCACGAAGCCGAAGCCTCTGCCGCCGAGGTAGGCATCCGCGTCGAAATCCTCCCACGCGTCGCGGTCGGCGACGAGCTCGGCGACGGTTTCGCCGGGCGCGAGCGTCGGCTGCGAGAGCTCTGGCACGCGGGCGGCCGCGAGCGCCTCCTGCACCTCGGGGTCGGCGCGGAACGCGCACGCCCGCTCGCGCAGCAGCAGGTAGCTGCGCATGTTCGCCGCGGCCGACTCCCACACGCCCGTCTCGTCCTCGGTGCGCGATGGCTTGTAGTCGAAGTGCCGCGGGCCGTCGTAGGCGGGTCCGCCGTTCGGCCCGCCGTTCTCGAGCAGGTCGACGAGCGCGAAGGCGTTGTGCAGATCGCCGTGGCCGAACACGAGATCCTGGTCGTACTTGATGCCGCGCTGCCCGTTGAGGTCGATGTGGAACAGCTTGCCGTGCCACAGCGCCTGCGCGATGCCGGCGGCGAAGTTCAGCCCCGCCATCTGCTCGTGCCCGACCTCGGGGTTGAGGCCGACGAGCTCGGGGTGCTCGAGCTCGTCAATGAACGCGAGCGCGTGCCCGACGGTCGGCAGCAGGATGTCGCCGCGCGGCTCGTTGGGCTTCGGCTCGATCGCGAAGCGGATGTCGTAGCCTCGATCGAGGACGTACTGCGCGAGCAGGTCGACGGCCTCCTTGTAGCGCTCGAGCGCGGCGCGGATGTCCTTGGCCGAGTCGTACTCCGCGCCCTCGCGGCCGCCCCACATGACGAAGGTGCGCGCGCCGAGCGACGCCGCGAGGTCGAGCTGGCGGATGACCTTGCGCAGCGCGAAGCGGCGCACCTGGCGGTCGTTGGAGGTGAAACCGCCGTCCTTGAAGACGGGCGGGCTGAACAGGTTGGTGGTCGCCATCGGCACGACGAGACCGGTGTCGGCGAGCGCGCCCCTCAGCCGGTCGATCTGCTTCTCGCGTTCGGCATCCGTCGACCCGAAGGCGAACAGGTCGTCGTCGTGGAAGCTGAGCCCGTAGGCGCCGAGCTCGGCGAGCTTCTCGACGACATGCACGACGTCGAGAGGCCTCCGGGTCGGGCCGCCGAAGGGGTCGGTGCCGTTGTAGCCGATCGTCCAGAGTCCGAAGCTGAATCTGTCGTCGCGGGTGGGGGTTGGCGCGGTCATCGTCGGGCTCCTGGGCTCCTCGTCGAGAAATGTTGTGACATCCAACATATATGATGGCGGATCGCGGATGCGAGGGGGACAGGCACTACAGTGTGCCGCGTGGCAGCCCTCGGAGACAGCGTCGACTCCGTGCGTCGGCGCAACCTCGCGACCGTGCTGGAACTCGTGCACCACGGCGACGGCCCCTCGCGCGCCGAGCTGACGGCGCGCACCGGGCTCAATCGTTCGACGGTCGGGGCGCTCGTGGCCGAACTCGTCGAGCGCGGCCTGGTCGTCGAGACGGATCCCTCCGCCACCAACCGGGTCGGCCGGCCCTCCCGCCGGGTGCTGCCGGATCCGCGGCCAGCCGTCCTCGCCGTCAACCCCGAGATCGACGCCGTCACGGTCGCGGTGGTCGGCCTCGGCGCCGTGGTCGAGCACCGGACGCGGCACGAGCTCGATCGCGTCCCGAGCCCCGAGGAGGCGGCCGCGGTGATCGGCGAACTCGTCGACCGCGTGCGCACCGGGCCCGCGCGCGACCGCCGGATCGTGGGCGTCGGCCTCGCCGTGCCCGGTCTGGTGCGGGCGGGCGACGGGGTCGTGCGCTGGGCGCCGCACCTCGGATGGCGGGAGGTCGCCTTCCCGCGGCTCGTCGAGGCGGTCGTGCGGCTGCCGGTCGTCGCCGACAACGACGCGACGCTCGGTGCGCTCGCCGAGCGACTGTTCGGCGTCGGGCGCGGGGTCGATCACCTCGTGTACCTCAACGGCGGCGCATCCGGGATCGGCGGCGGCGTGATCGTCGACGGGCAGCCCTACCGGGGCGCCCACGGCTACGCGGGCGAGTTCGGGCACAACCGGCCGCGACTCGACGACCCCTCCCACCGCGTGACCGTCGGCGGCACCCTCGAGGACGAGGTCAGCCGGGCCAGGCTGCTGGCGATCCTCGGCCGCCGAACCGCGGACGAGCCCGAGTTCGAGGCGGCGGTGCTCGCGTCCGCTGATCCGGTGCTGCACGCCGAGCTCGCGCGGCAGCAGCTCGTGCTGGGCGGCGCCCTCGGCAACGCGATCAACGTGCTCGGGCCGGAGCTCGTCGTGCTCGGCGGGTTCCTCGCCACCCTCCTCGCCTGGGATGCGCCCGCACTCGAGGCGGCCGTGGCGGCGCGCACCCTGCCCGTCGCGTGGGAGGGCACCCGCATCCGTGCCGCGGGTCTCGCCCGCGACCGCCTGCTCATCGGTGCCGCCGAGCTCGCCTTCGGCGGCATCCTGCGCGACCCGGCGTCCTTCGCCGCCGCCCCGCCGGCCGAGTGAGCGGGATGCGCCCCTCCCGCTCGGATCGCGGCCGTGCCGCGCCCCTCCCACCGTTCGCTGCCGCGACGTGCCCCTCCCACCGTTGTTCGGACCGCAGCGACACGCCGCTTCCGCCGGTTGAGTGACCCGGACGCGCCCCTCCCGCTGGTTGAGTAGCCGCCGGAGGCGGCGTATCGAAA
>JASGGJ010000054.1:0-16161 GCA_047605085.1 Protaetiibacter sp. | reverse complement strand
GCGGCGGGTGCGGTCTCGACGGCGGCCGCCGGCTCCCCGGCACGCGCGGGCGCGGCGGGCTCCCCCGTCCGCCTGCGGGGCACGAACTCGCGGCGCTCCCGCCGCTCGTGCGGGGCGCCCTCGTTTGCGAGCCGCTTCTGGTGGGCGATGAGCGCACTCAGCACGGCGGATCGCACGACGATCCACAGCACGACGAGAACGAGCAGCGCCCCACCGGCGGTGACGCCGGCGAGGGTAAGGGATTCGGGTGTGAGCTCGGGCATGCTCATGGATAACAGCGTGGCGCCCCCGGGAACGTCCCGCCATCCCCGGTTCGGGGCACGAAGGCGAGCGACGTTCAGGCGGTGCAGGACGGCAGCTCGCGGCGGACCAGCTCGATGAGCTCGGCCGGCTCGAACGGCGGCCGCTCCGCGAGCAGCTCGGCGAGGCTCCACCAGCGGTGCTCGAGCACATCCACCCGCTCCTCCTCGGTCCAGTGCTCGGACGAGGGCTCGAAGGCGTCCACGACGTGCACGAAGAACTCCGCGTGGCCGGTGTCGTGATCCGCGGAATCCCACTCGACCTCGTAGTCGTGCGTCCAGACCGGGCCGCGCAGCGTCTCCGCCACGAGACCGGTCTCCTCGAAGAGCTCGCGACGGGCCGCCTCCGCGAAGCTCTCCCCCTCATCGACTCCCCCGCCGGGGGTCAGCCAGCGCGCGACCCCGGATGAGTCCGGCGCCGTCGTGAGGAACAGCAGCACGCGATCGTCGCGGTCGAACAGCAGCACCCGCGACACGAGGCGGTGCCGGTGAGAGCTCGCCATGGCCGGTGCCTCAGGCGCCCAGGAAGTCGCCCACGTCGCCGACATAACGCGTGTGGTCGGCCGGGATGTCGTCGATCGCCGCACGCGCCACCTCCGCCGCGAACTCGGCGACGTTGTAGAGCTTGCCCGCCGCCTCACGCCGGGAGGCGATCGCCCCCGGGTTGACGCGCTCGAGCAGCGTCGCCGTGATGGTGCCCTCGATCATGTCGCCAGACACGACGACGAATGACACCCCCGCGGCGTCGAGCTCCGGGATCCGCGCCCGCAGCGCGTCCTCGCCAGCGCGCTTGCTGCGGGCCACCGCCTCGTACTCCGGCATCGTCGGCACCGTCTCGATGAAGTGCGCCTGGTGGCTCGTGACGAACACGACTCGCGATCCGGGGCGAAGCAGCGGGAGGGCCGCGTCGAGCACATTCACCTGGGCGTCGCGGTTGAGTCGCATCGCGTAGTCCTCGCCGAGCCCCGATTCCATGCCGCCAGAGGCATTGAGCACGAGCAGGTCGAGACCTCCCCAGCGCTCGTGCACCTCGGCGAGCATCGTGGCGACGGACGCCGGATCGGTCAGATCGGCACCGATCGCGATCGCCTCTCCCCCGCGCTCCTCGATGCCGGCGACGACCTTGAGGGCCCGCGCCTCCTTGTTGCGGAAGTTGATGACGACCCTGGCGCCGGCATCCGCGAGGTAGCCGGCCGTGTCGGCGCCGATCCCCCGTGAGGAGCCGGTGATGAGGGCGCGGACACCGCGCAGCGATTCTGGGGGCAGCACGTCGTTCACGATCCTCCACCCTAGCGAGCACACGATGCTAGTTTCGAAGCACGGAGTCGAAGGGATGCCGCCGTGGAACCCGATGTGATCTCGAGCTGGGCGTGGGTGTTCTGGCTGGGCCTCATCCTCGTGTTCATCATCATTGAGGTGAACACACTCGAGTTCACCTTCCTGATGCTGGCGCTCGGCTCGGTGGGCGGTCTGGTATCCGGCCTCCTGGGGGCGCCCTGGTGGGGTCAGCTCATCGTCGCCGCGGTCCTCGCGCTCGCGTTCGTGCTGCTCGTGCGACCGCCCCTGCTCCGTGCGCTGCACCGGGGCTCCGACCCGACTCGCTCCAATGTGGATGCGCTGCTCGGCCTCGGCGGAACCGTCACGATCGATTTCCGCTTCGACACCGGCCAGGTCAAGCTCGCCAACGGCGAGGTCTGGACGGCGCGGGTCGCCGACGGCATCCCCGCGGCCGGCCTCAGCGAGGGAACCCGCATCATCGTGACCGCGGTCGAGGGCGCGACGGCTGTCGTCGTGCCCGCGGTCGATCCCGCAGAACCTGGCACCGAGGAGGTCGCGCCATGAACGAGGAGAACCTGATCCCCACCGCCCTGACGGTCATCGTCGCCGCGATCATCGTCATCTTCGTCGTGACGATCATCGCCAAGTCGATCCGGATCATCCCGCAGGCCTACGCCGGCATCGTCGAGCGCCTCGGCCGCTACCACAAGACCCTCAGCCCCGGCCTCAACATCCTGGTGCCGCTCATCGACCGCCTCCGCCCGCTCGTGGACATGCGCGAGCAGGTGGTGTCGTTCCCCCCGCAGCCGGTCATCACCGAGGACAACCTCGTCGTATCGATCGACACCGTCGTCTACTTCCAGGTGACGGATGCGCGCGCCGCCACCTACGAGATCGCCAACTACCTGGGCGCTGTCGAGCAGCTGACCACGACGACCCTGCGCAACGTCGTGGGCGGGCTCAACCTCGAGGAGGCGCTCACCAGCCGAGACAACATCAACGGCCAGCTCCGGGTCGTGCTCGACGAGGCGACCGGCAAGTGGGGAATCCGGGTCAGCCGGGTCGAGCTCAAGGCGATCGACCCGCCGGTGTCGATCCAGGACTCGATGGAGAAGCAGATGCGCGCCGAGCGCGACCGTCGCGCCGCGATCCTGACCGCGGAGGGCACGAAACAGGCCGCGATCCTCGGGGCGGAGGGTGAGCGGCAGGCGGCGATCCTCAAGGCGGAGGGCGACGCCAAGGCCGCCGTGCTGCGCGCCCAGGGCGAGGCGGAGGCCATCCAGACGGTGTTCAACGCCATCCACAAGGGCGACCCCGACTCGAAGCTGCTCGCCTACCAGTACCTGCAGACGCTGCCGAAGCTCGCCGAGGGCGAGTCGAACAAGCTCTGGATCATCCCGAGCGAGCTCACCGAGGCGCTCAAGGGCATCGGCGAGGGCTTCTTCGCGCCGCGGCACACCGCGCCGCCGTCGGCGACGGATGCCGCGCCCCGCGGATAGCGGCGGCTCGGGCGGCTACCTCTCCCCCGCTCCCCCGCGGGTGCTCGCCCACCGCGGACTCGCCCTGAATGCCCCCGAGAACACGCTGCTCGCGTTCCAGCACGCCGTCGATGTCGGTGCGACGCACCTCGAGACCGACGTGCACGGCTCGGCCGACGGCGTCGCGATGATCAGCCACGACCCCGGCCTCTCGCGACTCGCGGGAAGCGCAGTGAGGATTGCTCAGCTTAGTTCGGCGGAGCTGCGGCGCGTGCCGCTCGGCGCAGGCCAGGGATACTGCTCGCTCGCCGAGGCGCTCGACGCCTTCCCCGGCATCCGATTCAACATCGATGTCAAGTCGGCGGATGCGATCTCCGGCACCGTCAGGGCGGTGCGCGACGCGGGGGCGAGCGACCGGGTGCTCATCGGCTCCTTCTCGCACTCACGGCGGCTCGCCGTCGTCTCCGGGCTCCCCGGCGTCGCGACCTCGATCTCGGCGCGCGGCGCCGTCCCCGCGGTGCACGCGGCACGGGCCGGGGCGTTGCGGGTGCTCGCGCGCGTGCTGCGGGGTGTCGACGCCGTGCAGCTGCCGCCCACCGTCGCGGGCGCGTCCGTCGTCACCGAGCGCGCCATCCGGAGCTTCCACGCGGTCGGCGTCGAGGTGCACATCTGGACCATCAACGACCACGCGGAGATGCGGCGGCTGCTCGAGCTCGGCGTCGACGGGATCGTCACCGACCGCGCCGATCTTGCGGTGCCCCTCGTCGCGGCCCGGCCTCGAGACTCGCGCTGAGCCGTAGCTGGGGACGGCGACCGGGATACCCCCCGTCCGCTCCCAATCCATGCGGAGGAGCCTGGGAATGCTCTGAAAACGGCGGGTCGGCGGGATGCGATCCGCCACCGTAGACGTTGTAACGGGCGACGGGCGGATCCCACCGGATCGCGTCGTCCTCGCGCGTCACGACGCGCACCCACCGAAACGGCGCACAGAGGAGGCCACACGATGGCGGATCGCAGTCTGCGCGGGATGCGACTCGGAGCTCAGAGCATGCAGAGCGAAGAGGGAGTCGAGTTCTCGCCCCGGAAGAAGGCCGTGTACCGCACGGACGAGGGAGCCACCTTCGAGGTCGTGTTCGCCGCGGAGGCGGACATCCCCGAGACCTGGGAGTCCCCCCGCACCGGCCGGGAGGGACGCCTCGTCGGCGACGACGGCGAGCTCGTCGAGCCGGAGGCCGCCGACGTCAAGGCGCCGCGCACCCATTGGGACATGCTGCTCGAGCGGCGGACCCGCGCCGAGCTCGAGGAACTGCTGCAGGAGCGGCTCGAGTATCTGCGCGCCAGGCGCGGCGCGGCCGCGACGAGTAGCAAGAGCGCCTGAGCGAGGCTCGGGGCGGGTTTCGATACGCCGCTGCGCGGCTACTCAACCAACGGTGGGCGGTGCTTCGCGGCTGCTCGAGCAGCGGTGGGCGCGGGGGTTCGGCGCCCGCCGAGGGCGGCGCCGATGAGGGCGCCGAGGGCGAGCGCGGTGACGAGCCACGGGATGCCCGCGCCGACGAGCGCCGCGGGCGTCGTCGTCGTGCTGAGCGGTACATCCTCGACCATGGCAGCCGCCGTATAGCGCGGAAGGCTCGCCGCGATCGTGCCGTCCGGCAGGATCACCGCGCTCTCACCCACCGTCGAGATGTTGACGACCGCGCGCCCGAGCTCGATGGCACGGATGCGGGCGATCGCGAGCTGCTGGACGCTCTCGTCGCTGTGCCCGAAGTCCGCGTTGTTGCTCTGCGCGATGATGAGCTGCGCGCCTTCCTGCACGCCCTCGCGCAGGAGCGCGTCGTCGACGATGTCGAAGCAGATCGCGAACCCCGCGAGCACGCTGCGCCCGTCCGAGCCGACATCCATCACGGCATCCGTCGTTCCGGGAGTGTATTCGCGCTGGATGAGGTCGATGAGATCGGGCGCGAAGCCCCTCCAGAGCTGCCGATCCGGCACGTACTCGCCGAACGGCACCGGATGCCGCTTGTCGTAGTGGTCGAGTGCCCCCTCCCCCGCTCGCCAGAGCAGCGAGCTGTTGAAGTACTCGTCCCCGCGCTTGGTGACCGACCAGCCGACGAGCGGCGCATCCGCGTCGCGCGACACCGCGTCGAACACGCTCGCTGCCCACGCCACCCGCAGCGGGTCCAGGTCGCTCGCCCCCTCAGGCCACACCACCAGGTCGACGTCCTCCGCATAGACCGGCCGCGTGGCGTCGTACTGGGCGAGCAGATTGTCCTCGGCGTTCTCGGCGTGATGGAAGTAGCCGGTCTTGCCGTTCCCCTGCACGGCGCCGACCCGCAACGTCCCGTCGGATCGCACCGGGAACGCGGGAAAGGCCACGAGGATCGCCGCGAGGGCGGTCACCAGCATCGCCCGGAGGACGACGGGCGTGCGCGTCTCGCGGCTCGCCGCGACCGCGACCGCCACCAGGAACACCATGACGAAGCCGACGCCGGAGATCCCGATCCAGGCGAACAGCGGCGCGATCGGGCTGTCCGACTGGGACTCGGAGATCCGCCCCCAGGCGAATCCGCCGTACGGCCAGACGCTTGCGACCGCCTCCCGCGCCGTCCACAGCCCGGCGACCACGAGCGGCACGAACAGCATCCGGCCAAGCGGTGTGCGCACCGCTCGCGGGACGACCCGGGTCGCGACGGCGATGAGCATGGTGCCGAGCGCGCACCACAGCGCCATCAGCGCACTCAGCGCGAACCACGGCACCGCCCGCACGATCCACGCCTCGTCGGAGTCCAGGAACTCGGTCATCCACGGGATGTGGACGAGGTAGAAGCTCAGGCCGAACACGAACCCGACGAGGAATCCTGCTCCTGCGCGACGGCCCTGGGCCGCGACGAGCACCATCGCGACCCCGACGAAGGCGAGCGGCCACCAGCCGAGCTCGGGAAAGGCCGCATCCGTGACCGGGCCTGCGGCGGCGGCGAGCAGCACGGCACCCCACAGCGGCAGGAACGGCCGCGTGGCATCGGGCTCGGGCGCGATGTCGGACATCGGATGCTCAGCTTAGGCCGCGGATGCTGCGAATCATCCGACGCTCGAGTACGCGACGATCCCGCGGCGCACGCCGTCGATCGCGGCTCGCGCGGTGCGGCCGAGCTCGCCGTCGGCGACGATCGAGAGCTGATCGAGCAGGTCGATCACCTGCTTCATCCAGCGCACGAAGTCGCCAGCCGCGAGCTCGGTGTCCCGCAGCACATGGTCGAGCCGACCGCCCTGCGCCCAGCGGTAGGTGGATGCGGCGAGAGCCGCCGAGAGCGGCTCCGTCTCCGGCAGTCTGCGCTGCTCCTCGAGCACGCTGAGCTCCGACCACCGCCGCTCGGTCGCCTCGAACACCTCGCGGAAGCGGCCGCGCGGATACTCGCGCACGATCCCGGCGTCCTCACGGCGCGGCTCGTAGACGAGGGAGCTCGCGAGGGCCGCGAGGGTCGGCGCGTCGACGCCGTCCCAGCTACCTGCGCGCAGGCACTCCGCCACGAGCAGGTCGCGCTCGCCGTAGATGCGCCGCAACTGTCGGCCGGGGGTGGCGACGCCGAGGCGCCCGTGCGCGTCGCGCTCGAGATAGCCGAGCTCGAGCAGCAACTCGGTGATGCGGTCGAAGACCTGCGCGACAGCCCCGGTCCGTCCGCGCACCTGGCTCGCGAGACGGTCGGTGTCTCGCTTGAGCCGGAACCAGCGCTCGGCCCACCTGGCGTGCGCCTCGCGGTCGTTGCAGGCGTGGCACGGATGCTGCTTCATCCGGCGCCGCAGCTCGGCGATCCGGCGTTCGCGACGCTCGCGCTCGGAGCGCGAACCGTCCTGACCGCGGGACTGCTTGCGTTCGAGGTCGCTCACCTCGCGGCGCAACCCCGCATACTCGCCGAAGTCGCCCAGGTGGCAGCGCATCGCCTCCGCGTAGCCGGCGAGCGAGGACTCCTGCTCGCGGATCTTCCTGGCCAGGTCGACCACGGCGCGGTCCGCCTGGAACTGGGCGAACGAGCTCTCCAGGATCTCGCGCGTGCGCTCGCGCCCGAACTGCTCGATGAGGTTGACCGTCATGTTGTAGCTCGGCCGGAAGCTCGAGTTGAGCGGGTAGCTGCGCCGCGAGGCGAGCTGGGCGACCGCCTGCGGGTCGAGCCCCGCGGTCCACCGGATGACGGAGTGCCCCTCGACGTCGATCCCGCGGCGACCCGCGCGACCGGTGAGCTGGGTGTACTCCCCCGGCGTGATCGGCACGCGCGCCTCGCCGTTGAACTTCTCGAGCTTCTCGAGGACGACCGTGCGCGCCGGCATGTTGATCCCGAGCGCGAGGGTCTCGGTCGCGAACACGACCTTGAGGAGCTTGCGCTGGAAGAGCTCCTCGACGACCTCCTTGAAGGTCGGGATGAGGCCGGCGTGGTGCGCCGCGATGCCGCGCTCAAGCCCCTCGAGCCAGGAGAAGTAGCCGAGCACCCCGAGATCCTCGTCGTGCAGGCCCGCGCAGCGCTCCTCGACGAGGTGCCGGATCTCGTCGCGCTCGCTTCTCTCGGTGAGCCGGACCTCGGCTCTCAGCAGCTGCTGCACGGCCTGGTCGCAGCCGTTGCGGCTGAACACGAAGAAGATCGCCGGCAGCAGGTGGCGGTCATCGAGCAGGCGCACGACCTCCGGCCGGTCGATGCGGTCGTGCGGCCGCTCCCCCTTGCGCTGATGACGCCCGGGGTGGGGGCCGCGATTGGTGCCTGCACCGCGGCCGCCCGCGATCGCGAGGCGCACGAGCTCGGGGTTGACGCGCGGCGGTGCGTCGGGCGACTGCGCTCCGTCGAACAGCTCGGTGAGTTTGCCGCGCACCAGGACGTGCTGCTCGAGGGGCACCGGCCGACGCTCGGACACGATGACCTCCGTGTCGCCGCGCACCGCCTGCAGCCAGTCGCCGAACTCCTCGGCGTTCGACACCGTCGCCGAGAGCGACACCATCCGCACCTCGCGCGGCAGGTGGATGATGACCTCCTCCCATACGGCCCCCCGGAAGCGGTCGGCGAGGTAGTGCACCTCGTCCATGACGACGTAGGCGAGATCGCGCAGCAACGGCGAATCGGCGTACAGCATGTTGCGCAGCACCTCGGTCGTCATCACGACGACGCGTGCACCCGAGTTGATGTTGCTGTCGCCCGTGAGCAGCCCCACCCGTTCGGTGCCGTACTCGGCCGCGAGCTCGGAGTACTTCTGGTTGCTGAGCGCCTTCATGGGGGTCGTGTAGAACACCTTGGCGCGCTCGGCGGCCAGCGCCAGGTGAACGGCGAACTCGGCGACGATCGTCTTGCCCGCGCCGGTCGGCGCGGCCACGAGGACGCTGCGGCCGTTCTCGAGCGCGGCGCAGGCCTCGAGCTGGAACTCGTCGAGCTCGATCGGCAGGCGCTCGCTGAACCTGAGGAGTTCCGGCGGCGGGCTCATGCGCCGCTCAGGCCGGCCTCGGACTCGAAGGCGGCCCGCCGTTTCGCGACCGCACGGTCGTGCCACACGGCGACCCCCACCGCGGCGAAGTACAGCACCACCATCGGTGCCGCCAGCAGCAGCATCGAGATGGGGTCGGCGGCCGGGGTGGCCAGCGCGGTGAACAGCACGATGATGAGCACCGCCCAGCGCCATCCGCGCAGGATCGTGCTGCCCGCGAGCACCCCGGCGAAGTTGAGCAGCACCAGGAACACCGGCATGACGAAGGCGATTCCGGTGGCGAGCAGGAGCTTGAGGATGAAGTCCACGTAGGTCTTGGTGTCGTAGAGCTGGGAGGCCCCGGGCGGCACGAAGCCGAACATGAACTCGACGATCCGCGGCAGCACGAACCACCCGGCGGCGCAGCCCAGCAGGAACAGCGGCACCGCGGTGAAGAAGAAGCCGAACACGTAGCGGCGCTCGCGGGAGGTGAGCCCCGGCACGAAGAAGGCGAAGAGCTGGTACAGCCACACCGGGCTCGAGAGGATGATTCCTACGACGAGCGACACCTGGAACTGGATGTCGAGGGCGCCCGTGAGACTCGAGAAGTTCAGGGTGATCTTCTCCGGGTCCAGTCCCAGCCGCTCGGCGATGTGGAACACCGGCCCCGAGATCGCGGCCCAGCTGCCCTGCCCTTCGAGCGCGGTCGCTGCGCCAGGCACGAGCGGCTCGATGAGCTCGCCCAACCAGCTGAGGTCGTAGAGCATCCAGCCGATCATGGTGCCCGCGAGGATCGCGAGCGCCGAACGGGTCAGCCGCTTGCGCAGCTCGATCAGGTGCTCCCCCAGCGACATCCGCCGCTCGGGGTTGTTCTTGCGGGGGTTCGCGCTGGCGCTGCCGCCGGCCACGAGGCCTAGGACTTGTCGGACGGCGTGGAACTGCCCTCGCCGGGCGTCGAGGTGTCGGTCTCCGACGTCGCGGTGCCGGCGTCCTTCGGCTCGTCCGACTTGATCTCGTTGCGGAAGATCTTCACCGACTGTCCGATGCTCTTGGAGAGAGCCGGAAGCCGCGTCGCACCGAACAGCACGAGCACGACGGCCAGGATGATGATCCACGTCCACGGCTGGTTCCAGAAGAGCGGATGGATGAACATGTTGGCGTCCTCGTCGTCGTGAGCGGGCAGAAGCCAGTCTATCCGTAGCGGCCCAGACCCGCTGCCGCCCACTCCGCGACGGCCCGTCGCGCCTGCTCCGGGGACACCACCCTGACGGTCCCCGGCATCCCCGCGATGAGCCGTTTGAGTCCGTGGTAGTGCGAGACGCGGAGGGTCGTGCGGATGCGGTCGCCCGCCTCGCTCGTGAGCGCCCCGTCCGGAATGTAGTCGGCCAGCAGTCCGATGACCTCGGGCGCCGCCTCGATCGTGACCTCGAGGTCGGTCACGGCGGGCTCGAAGAGCGTGTCGGGCAGGCGCACCTCGGCGGGATCGTGCTCGATCGGCAGTTCGGTGATCGCCATATCGCTCATCCGGTCGAAGCGGAAGGTGCGCAGCGCCTGACGCAGATGGCACCAGCCGCGCAGGTACCAGTCGGCGTCGATCGACTCGACGCGCAGCGGGTCGACGTCGCGCTCCTCCCGCTCGCCGCGCGAGCTGAGGTAGGCGAATCGCACCCGCCGGCCCTCGGCCACCGCCCGCCGTACGAGGGCCAGCACCTCGCTCTCCGGGCCGCCCGCGACCGCGAGCTGGCTCGGTTCGGCCGAGGCGCCGCGCGAGAGCTTCTCCACGAGGGTGCGGATGCCGGCGCGGTCGGCGTTCTCCGGGAGCGCCTGCAGGTACTGCAGGCCCGCGATGAGCGCGGCCGCCTCGCGGGCGGACAGTCGCGGCGCGTCGTCGATCGCCACGTGCTGCGTGATGGCGATCTCGCCGAGTTCCTCGAAGGCGTCCCAGTCGATGTCGAAGAGGTCCTCGTGCTGATAGCTCGAGGTGGCACCCGGCACCCCGCTCATCGCGACGAGCGAGACGGAGGCGCGGATCTCCTCGTCGCTCACGCCGAAGTGCGCGGCGGCCTCCTGCACACTCACCCGGTCGTGCTCGAGCAGCCACGGGACAAGCGCCAGCAGGAAGGCGAGCTTGTCGCGGGCCTGCGGCGGGGGTACCGAGCGGGCCGGGGTGCGGTGGCGTTTGTCAGCCATGGTCGGCCACCGTCCGCTCGAGGCGCTTCACGACGGCGGTGCGCAGCTCTTGCGGCGAGACCACGAGCACCTCGGGCCCGAAGCTCGCGAGCTCGTCGGCGAGGATCGCCAGGTCGACGAAGTGCACGCGCAGGACGCCGGGGGCGACCTCCTCGGTGCCGCGGCGGTGTGACAGCCGCAGGGCGGCGTCCGATCCGGCCCGCACCTCCACCTCGGCGACGCCGCGTTCCCACACCCTCTCGAGATCCGCGAGCGCGCGCGCGGTGTGATCGCCCGGACGCTCGGGGGCAGGCCGGCCCGCCGTCACCTTGCCGACGATCCGCCGCAGCAGGAAGGTCTTGTCCTCCCCCGTCGCGAGCTCCTCGGCCGTGAGGTGCCAGCGTCCGTCGTACTGCACGAGCGCGAGCGGGATGACCTCGCGCTCGCGGGAGCGCGGCTCCCCCGGTTTGAGGTAGGCGAACCGCACGAGCTGGCGGCGGTCGATCGCCCGGGTGAGCGGCTCGAAGGCCGCGTCGCGCAGCCGCAGCCGCGGTGCATAGCCGAGCACGGGTTCGTCGGCGGCGATGCCGAGCGCCCGCAGCTTCACCAGGGCGCGGCGGGACTCGGCGCTCAGCGACCCCTCCCGCCAGGCCATCGCGGCCAGTCCGAGCAGTGCCAGCTCGTCCGAGTCGAAACGGATGTCGTCGGGCAGCTGGTAGGCGCCCTTCGGGATGCGGTAGCGCAGATTGTGGTTGTCGCCGGGCTCGCCGAGCGGCTCGATCGTCTCGAGCGGCACGCCGAGCTCGCGGAGGTCGTCCTTGTCGCGCTCGAACTGCCGCTCGAGGTTGGCGTTGTCGCCGCCCGGCGCGTAGCGCTGGGCGTATCCGCGCACGCTCGACAGGATCTCGGCCTTCGTGAGGCCCGGCTCGGTCGCGAGCAGTGCGAGGACGAGGCTGAACAGCCGATCCTCGACGGGAACCGGCGCGGCGGCGGGGTTCGCGCTCGTGTCGGCCTACTTCGTGTCGGTCGTCGCCTGGATGCCGAGCACATCGATCACGAGCACGTCCGCGGTGCCGTCCGTGTCCGCGACCGGGACGACGACGAGCAGCTGCGAGCCGACGCGGGCGCCCACGAGCGCCGTGCGGACGGCATCCGGCAGCGTCTCGCCCGTGCTCGAGGTTCCGTCGCTCGCGTCGTCCGCAAGCGATTGCAGGTAGGGGACGGTGTCCCAGGTGCTGGTGCCCGTCGTCAGGCCGTCGGCCGTCCAGCTCCACCGCGCCGTGTGGAGCACGACGTCGTCGCCGTCGGCCACCCGGGCGCCGCCGCCCGCCTTGATCGTCGCGACGCGGGTCTCGGCCGGGGGCTCGCCGTCGAGCACCGTGATGCCTGGCGTGCCGTCCGGGGCGGTGACGACCGTGGGCATCCCGTCGAGCGGCAGCTGGTTCACGCCGTCGGCCTTGCCGAGGTACACGGCGATGACGTCGATGACGATCACGACGGTCCGCTTGAGGTCGGACTCGTCGGTCGAGGTGACGTTGAGCCCGCTGTCGCCGAGCTGCGAGGTGACCGCGATCCGGGTGCCGGGCTGTGCGCAGACGAGAGCCTCGTACATGGCACCGTCCGCGCCCGCCTCCGTGAAGAAGTTGGAGGTGTCGTAGGCGGTGGCGTCGAGGAGCGTGCCGTCGCTGCCGTCGAGGAGCACGGCGTCGATATCGACCGTCATGCCGTCCTGCGCGACGATGCCCGTCCCGGTGGAGAGCACCGAGCGCTGCGAGGTCGTGGACACGAGCGGCGCGGGGATCGACACCGTCGGCTGGGTTCCTGCGTCGCCGGTCGCCGTGACGAGCTCGGAGGCGCTGCCCGGCGAGAGAGCGGGGGTGCAGGCGCTCGCATCGTCGGACGCGGCAGCGCAGCCGGCGAGCGTGGCGGCGAGCACCGCGACGACGGCGAGCGAGCTGACTAGCGCAGAAGAACGGCGCACGGTGCCTACTTTCCGGACGGGAGGCTGAGGGGATGCACGAGGCGAGACGAGTCTACTGTTCCGCCGCCGCGGGTCCGGACGACCGGGCCCCGGAGCCGCGCGTGGTGTGATCGGCGAGCTGCTGGGCGTCGCGCACCACCCGGCGGATGCGCTTGTCGGTCTTGTCGCGCACGCCGAGAGCGCCAGGTGTCCAGAGCTCGACGTCCTCGTCGTCGTAGTCGGACTTGGACGCGCGCCGCGCCGGTCTCGGGAGCACGGCGCCGGGGGCCAGGCGCCGCGCCGCGATGAGGAACGCGGTGTGGGCGACCATGCGGTGATCGGGGCGCACCGCGAGCCCCTCCACGTGCCATCCGCGCACGAGCGTCTCGGTCGAGCTCGGCTCGGTGTACCGGCCGGTCGCGCGGATGGCCTCCGCGACGCGGGAGAGCTGGGTCGCCGTCGCGACGTAGCAGACGAGCACGCCGCCGGGAGCGAGGGCATCGGAGACGGCGTCGAGACACTCCCAGGGGGCGAGCATGTCGAGCACGACGCGATCGACCGTGCCGGGGGCCACGGCATCCGGGAGCTCCTCGGCGAGGTCGCCGATGCCGATCGACCAGGTGCCCGGCGTCGTACCGAGGAAGGCCGTGACGTTCGCCCGCGCCACCTCGGCGAACTCCTCGCGGCGCTCGAACGACAGCAGTCGCCCATCCGGACCGATGGCGCGCAGCAGCCACAGCGAGAGGGCGCCGGATCCGACGCCGGCTTCGACGACCGTCGCCCCGGGGAAGACGTCGGCGATCGCGAGGATCTGGGCGGCATCCTTCGGGTAGACGATCGCGGCGCCGCGCGGCATGGACATGACGAAGTCGGACAGCAGCGGACGCAGGGCCAGGTAGGCGTCGCCGTTGCTGGCCTCGACGACGGACCCGTCCGGCAGACCGATGAGGGCGTCGTGCGCGAGCGTGCCGCGGTGGGTGTGGAACTGCTTGCCGGCCTCGAGGGTGATTGTGTGCAGCCGGTTCTTCGGCCCGGTGAGCTGTACGCGGTCGCCGACGGCGAAGACGCTCATCGGTGCGCCTCCGCCGCGAGGCGCTCCCCGTGCGTCGCGAGGAGCCGGTCGAGACCGACCTCGGCGAGGCCGTCGCCGAACAGGGTGTAGACGGGGCTCGTGGGAAGCGGCACGTGGAAGGGCACGGCGATCGTCGTGGCACCCGCGGCGACGGCCGAGGCGACGCCGGGCTCCGAGTCCTCGACGGCGAGGCATTCGGCGATCGGCACTCCCAGCAGCTCGGCGGCGCGCAGGTAGGCGTCGGGGTAGGGCTTCGGATGCGCCACCTCGTCGCCCGCGACGACCGCGTCGAAGGGCCTGGCGCCGAGCTCATCCGTGAGCGCCGCGACGATCGTGTCGGCCATCCGGCGGATCGACATCGTCACGAGCGCGGTGGGGATGCCGGCACCGCGCACCTCGGCGAGCAGTTCGCGCGCCCCCGGGCGCCACGGAACGTGCTCGGCGATCTGCTCGAGCACCCGGTCGGTGAGCGCGTCGATGATCTGCTGCGGGTGAAGACGCACCCCGCGCGACTGGAGCACGAGCGCGGAGTTCCACAGTCCCTGGCCGACGAGCTGCAGGCCCTCCTCGCGCGTCCAGGTGCCGCCCCAGGCCGCGACGAGCTCGCGCTCGGCCAGCATCCAGTACGGCTCGGTGTCGACGAGGGTGCCGTCCATGTCCCACAGGACCGCGGCGGGAGCAGATGCGGGGGGCGGAGTGCTCACGATCGGCAAGTCTACGGGCGGCGTCCTATCCTGGGTTCGGCGCCCGAACCGGGCGGAGAGGCGGAGCAGTGCAGGCAGCGGACGACTGGGGCCGGGGCGGTTCGACGCTCGTCGTGGCCTTCGAGGGCTGGAACGACGCGGGAGAGGCCGCCTCGACGGTCGTGCGCGGCCTGCGCGAGCAGTTCGGGCTCGTCCCGCTCGTCGAGGTCGAGCCGGAGGACTACTTCGACTACCAGTTCAACCGTCCCGTGACGACCTTCGACGAGAAGGGCGACCGCGTGATCGCGTGGCCGAACGTCGTGCTCTCCGGCCCGGTCGACGGCGGGGACGGGGTGCACGTGCTGCTCGGCACCGAGCCGTCGCGCGGCTGGAAGACCTTCGCCGAGGAGGTGCTCGACGCGCTCTCGGTCGCGGGGGTCGAGCGCATCGTGTTCCTCGGTGCGATGCTCGCGGATGTGCCGCACACGCGCCCCATCGCGGTGTCGACCACGAGCGAGAACGTGTCGGTGCGCGAGCGGTTCGCCCTCGAGCGCTCCAGCTACGAGGGTCCCATCGGCATCGTCACGATGCTCGCCGACGAGGCGGAGCGGGCGGGCATCCCGACCGTGTCGATCTGGGCATCCGTTCCCCACTACGTGCACAACGCGCCCTCGCCCAAGGCCACCCTCGCGCTCATCGACAGGCTCGAGGACTTCCTGGAGCTCACGATCGACCGCGGCTCGCTCGCGGAGGATGCCGAGGCGTGGGAGCGCGGGATCGACGAGCTCGCGAGCGACGACGACGACATGACGGCCTACATCGAGCAGCTCGAGCAGGCCCGCGACACGGTCGACTCCCCCGAGGCCTCCGGCGACGCGATCGCGGAGGAGTTCGAGCGCTATCTGCGCAGACGCGACGGCGACCAGCCGCCGGCGCCGTAGGGGCTCTGCTACCCCTCGAGCACGCCGGTCGCGAGCAGCGCGATGAGCGTCCCGCCGAGCAGGATGCGGTAGATCACGAACGGCAGGAACGAGCGCTTCTCGAGGTAGCGCATGAGGAACGCGATGACCGCGAAGCCGACGAGGAACGCGACGACCGTCGCCGCGAGCGTCGGGCCGAGGCCGTAGCCCTCCCCGCATCCGATGTCGATGCCCGGCTCGCAGCGAAGTGCCGTGTACGTCTCGTAGAGGCCGGAGCCGAACACGGCGGGCACGGCGAGCAGGAACGCGAAGCGTGCGGCGGCGGGGCGCGTGTAGCCGAGCGCGAGGCCCGCGCTGATCGAGGCGCCGGAGCGGCTCACTCCGGGGACGAGCGCGAGCATCTGCGCGAGGCCGATGAGGATCCCGTCGCGGTAGCTCATCGCCTCGATCGGCTTCGTGCGGCGGCCGAGCCAGTCCGCCAGCCACAGCAGCAGGCCGAAGACGATGAGCACGATCGCGATGATCCACAGCGAACGGAGGGCGCCACGGATGGTGTCCTGCAGGAAGAACCCGGCCAGCACGATCGGGACGGTGCCGATGATGATGAGCCAGCCCAGCCGCACATCCGGGTCGCCCTTCTGCACGCCGGCCGAGCGCCTGCCGCCCCCGCCGGGGAACAGCGCGCGGAACCATTTGGAGATGATCCGCGTGATGTCCTTGCCGAAGTAGATGAGCACCGCCGTCTCGGTGCCGAGCTGGGTGATCGCGGTGAAGGTCGCGCCGGGGTCGCCCCAGCCGGCCAGCTCGCCGACGATGCGCAGGTGCGCGCTCGACGAGATCGGCAGGAACTCGGTGAGCCCCTGGAT
>JASGGJ010000053.1:0-16780 GCA_047605085.1 Protaetiibacter sp. | reverse complement strand
AGTGCTCGGTGGAGGAGCCCATCGCGAACTCGTCCATGTTGGTCTTGCCGAGCGGCACGAGGCCGGCGGCACGCATCCGGGCGACGACGGTCGCGTCGTAGGGCGGCACCCAGCCCTCGAGGATCCTCGAACCGGCCGTCGAGGGCATGTCGATCGTGCACAGCACGTCCTTGATCGCGACGGGCACCCCCGCGAGGCCGGATGCGGCGCCCTCGGCCCGTGCCCTGTCGATCGAGGCGGCCGTCTCGAGCGCGGCGGCGTTGAGGTGCAGGAAGGCGTGCACCTCGCCGTCGACCGCGGCGATGCGGTCGAGATGCGCCCGCGTCACCTCGACGCTCGAGGTCTCGCCGTTATCGAGCAGGGCCGACAGCTCGGCCGCCGAGAGCCTGGTGAGCTCGCTCACTGCTCCTCCCCCAGGATCGACGTCACCGTGAAGTAGTCGCCGTCGCGCTCGGGCGCCCCCGCGAGCGCCTCGTCGGGCGTCAGGGTCGCGCCCACGACATCCGGGCGCGTGACCGTGCCGAGCGCGACGGGGTGGCTCGTGGCCGGCACCTCCGCGGTCGCCACCTGCCGCACCGTGGCGACGGCGTCGACGATCTGCGCGAGCTCGCCCGTCAGGCGCTGCACCTCCTCCTCGCGGAGGCCTATGCGGGACAGCGACGCCAGATGGCGCACGAGGTCGGGGGTGATCTCAGACACGCGTCCCATCCTAGGAGGGGGTCCGCGGAGTCGAGGTCAGCGGACGCGCGTGAGAGCCCGCGCGAAGTCGCCGCGCGAGTGGTCGGCGCCGACGACCTGGGCGCCCTCGCCGATACCGATGAGGGCGAGGTTGCGCAGCGACATCCCTCCGGGCGCGAAGTAGTCGTTGTGGGTCACGGCGCCCGAGAGGCTCGCGCCCGTCACCGGGTCGGTCCCGGCCGCGACCGAGAACAGGTGCGCCCCGTAGGCCCGCGACGCCGGCTGGCTGCCGAACACCCCGGATGCCGGGATCGGATCCCACTCGGCCGCACCGACCCACACGTTTCCCCCCGTCACATGCAGCTCGGCAACGGAGCGCGCCGGACTTCCGGGCGAGCCGACCACCGCGAGCGCGTCGACGCTGACGTCGTCCTCGGCGAGCGACAGCAGTGCCGCGGAGGACCCGTAGGAGTGCGCGAGCACCGAGAGATAGGGCTGATCGTCGCCGCGCGTCGCACGCAGCCCCTCGAGCGAGGCCGTGAGGGATGCCTGCCCCTCGCGCGCGAGCTCCATCGAGGCGACGTTGACGAGGCTCGGCGTCGTATAGCCGATCCAGGCGACCGCGGCGACGGTGGCGTTCGACCCCGGATGCAGCACCTCGAGCCATCGCCGCTGAGCGTCGATGAGCGCCTGGGCGGTGTCGGTCCACGCCGCGATCTGCGCGTCGACCCCGAAGAACATCCCGGGCACGAGGTAGCTGACGTAGTCGGCGTGGGCGATGTCGCCCACCACGATGACCGCCCGCCCCTCCCCCTCGACATCGAGGCTCACAAGCCGTCGCTCCTCGCCGTTCGGCTCGAGCGCGGCCTCGATCTGGTCGAGCATGTGCAGGCGGGTCTCCAGCTCGTTGCGCTCGGCGCGACCGACCGTGCTCCCCGAGAGCCGTGCCTCGAGCTCCGCGTGCGCCGCGTCGAGCTCCGCACGGTTGGCGAGGTCGCGTGCCAGATACGGCACGCCCTCGAGGTTGCCGACGAGCTCGGGGGCGAGGGTGCGCAACGCCGCGCGGCCCGAGGCCGGCGCGGCATCCCACCACGCCGCGACGGCATCCGCGCTCGGCGGGGACGCCAGCAGATCGCGAACCGCATCCGGGTGGCTGTCGAGGAAGGCGCGCACGTCGCCTCGCGACATCGAGCCGAGACTCTCGAGCAGGGCGACCCCCGTGAAACTGTCGATGGGCGTCGAAGGGCCCCCGATCGGGTCCGCGGCCACCACGAGCGCCGGAGCGGCCGCGCTCGGCGCCTCGGCCACCGCGACGACGAGCGGCGCTGCGGGCACGGCGAGGACCCCGGTGAGCGCCACCGGGGTCGCGAGCAGCAGCGCGATTCCGAACAGCTGATTGCCCTTCCCAGTAGCTCTCAGCAGCAGACGCGCCATTCTACCCGAGTATCGGTGGCATCGACGTCCCGGAAACACGGCCGTTACCGGCGACGACATGCCGCAGGGAACGGCTCAGCCCGGAATCGCCGGGCCCTCCGCGAGGAAACGACTGAAATCGTCGGCGTCGATGATGGGGATGCCGAGCTCGGCGGCTCTCGCCGCCTTCGAACCCGCGCCCGGACCGATGACGACGTAGTCCGTCTTCTTGCTGACGCTCGACGCCGGCTTGCCGCCGGCCGCGATGACCGCCTCCTGCGCCTCGTCGCGGGAATGATCGGGCATCGAGCCGGTCACGACGATCGTGAGGCCGGAAAGCGGGCCGTCGACCGACTGCCGCCGGCCGGGACCGGGATGCCCCGGCGTCTCCCACGGCACGCCCGCGGCCGCCCAGCGATCGACGATGTCGAGGTGCCAGTCCGCCTCGAACCAGTCGAGAACCGCATCCGCGATGATGTCGCCGACGCCGTCGACGGCGGCGAGCTCCTCACGGCTCGCGGCGCGGATGGCGGCGAGCGAGCCGAACCAGTCGGCGAGCGCGCGCGCCGCGACGGGGCCGACGTGCCGGATGTTGAGGGCCACCAGGAAGCGCCACAACTCCTTCGACTTCGCCTTGTCGAGCTCGGCGAGCAGGGTCTCGGCGAGGGCGGATGGGCCGATGACGGCGGGACGATCCTTGCGTTCGTGCTCGATGATCTTGCGGAACGGGGCGCGCAGGTCGTAGGACCCGTCGTCGAGGGTCTTGCGCTCCCCCGTCTCGGCGTCGCGCACGACGACCTCGATCGGCATGAGCTGCTCGAGGGTCAGCTCGAACAGCCCCGCCTCGGTCGCGAGGGGTGCGGCGACCTCCGCCTGGGTGAGGGCTGCCGCGCCCACCTCGCCGAGACCCTCGATGTCGAGGGCGCCGCGCGAGCCGATGTGCTCGACACGGCCGCGCACCTGGGCGGGACAGGCGCGCGCGTTGGGACAGCGCAGATCGATATCGCCCTCCTTCGCGGGGGCGAGCGGGGTGCCGCACTCGGGGCAGTCGGCGGGCATGACGAATTCGCGCTCGCTGCCGTCGCGCAGTTCGGCGACCGGTCCGAGCACCTCGGGGATGACATCCCCCGCCTTGCGCAGCACGACCGTATCGCCGATGAGCACGCCCTTCGCCGTGACGACGTCCCGGTTGTGCAGGGTGGCCTGCCGCACGGTCGAGCCCGCGACCCGCACCGGCTCCATGACGGCGAAGGGGGTGGCACGGCCCGTGCGACCGACCGAGACGACGATGTCGAGCAGCTTGGTCTGCACCTGCTCCGGCGGGTACTTGTAGGCGATCGCCCAGCGCGGCGCACGGCTCGTGGCGCCGAGCTCGTCGTGGAGGGCGAGCTCGTCGACCTTGACCACGATGCCGTCGATCTCGTGCTCGACGTCGTGGCGGTGCTCGCCATAGTGCGCGACGAAGTCGAGCACGCCGTCGATGTCGCGCTGCACGCGCGAGTACGGCGTCGTCGGAAGCCCCCAGCCCTTCAGCAGTTCGTAGACCTCGCTCTGCGCCGCGACCGGAGGGTCGGGCCAGGCGCCGATGCCGTGCACGTAGAGCCGCAGCGAGCCGATGCGGGCTCGCGCCGCGTCGAGTTCGAGACCGTCCTTCTTGTCGAGCTGCTGACGGAGGCCGCCGGATGCCGCGTTGCGCGGGTTGGCGAACGCCGGGAAGCGACGCGCAGCGGCGGTGCGCGCCCGCTCCTCGTCGAACGCGCCGCTGCGACCCTGCGCGCGCTCTGCCGCATCCTGGAACGCGCGTTCCCGCAGTTCGGCCTGCAGTTCGTTGAGCGCCTCGAACGCCGCCACGGGGATGAACACCTCGCCGCGCACCTCGACGAGGGGCGGGTGACCGCTGCCGGAGAGCCGCTCGGGGATGCCGTCGAGCCGCAGCGCGTTCTCGGTGACGACCTCGCCGACCCGGCCGTCGCCGCGCGTGGCGGCGCTCGCGAGCACCCCGTGCTCGTAGCGGAGGCTGATCGCGAGGCCGTCGATCTTGAGCTCGGTGAGCCAGTGCACGGGCCGGCCCGCGGCATCCTGCGTCTTGACGCACCAGTCGCGCAGCTCCTCGGCGGAGAAGACGTTGTCGAGGCTCAGCATGCGCTCGGCGTGCTGGATGGTGGCGAGCCCGCTCGTCTCGGTGCCGCCGCCGACCGTCTGGGTGGGCGAGTCCTGGCTCTGCAGCTCGGGGAAGACGCGCTCGAGCTCCTCGAGGCGGCGCATCATCGCGTCGTACTCTGCGTCGTCGACGAGGCTCGTGTCGCGCTCGTAGTACGCCTCGCGCAGCTCCAGAATGCGCGCCGTGAGCTGCTCGGCCTCGGCGTGCGCCGTCTGCAGCGTCGCGCGCGTCTGCTCGGGGACCTGCTCGACCTCGTCCGTCTTCGCGCCACGTGCCACGGGTGCCAGCCTAGGACGCGCGTCCGACCTTCGGACGGCCGTGAGGGGTCGCAAAGTGCTCCTTCAGCGGCGTGTTGGGAGCAGTTTGCGACCCCTCGCTCGGAACCGGTCAGGCGGTTGCGGGGACGGACACCGGAACGGCGGAGACCGTGCGGTCGATCGTGCACTGGCCGAGGACGCGGGTGCCGAGGTAGAGGACAGCCGTCTGTCCAGGTGCGACTCCCTCGATCGGCTCGTCGACGCGGATGACGAGCTCGCCTCCGTCGAGCCGGGCGGCGGCGGGCACCGGGTCGGCGTGGGCGCGCACCTGCACCTCGCACGCGAAACCGTCCGCCGCATCCGGGGGTTCGGCTCCCGCCCACGAGTACCGCGCCCCGGCGAGCTCGGCGATCGCGAGCGCCTCGCGCGGGCCCACGACGACCTCGTTGCTGGCCGGGCGCACCTCGAGCACGAAACGCGGCCGCCCATCCGCGGCGGGGTAGCCGATGTTGAGCCCCTTGCGCTGACCGACCGTGAACGCCGCCGCGCCCGGATGCGTGCCGATGCGCCGCCCGTCGCGGTCGAGGATCGGTCCGTCGTTGGCCCCGACGCGATCGGCAAGCCAGCCCCGCGTGTCACCATCCGGGATGAAGCAGATGTCGTGGCTGTCGGGCTTGGCGGCCACGGACAGGCCGCGCGCCTCGGCCTCCGCCCGCACCTCGGCCTTCGAGGGGGTCGCCCCCAGCGGGAACCAGGCGTGCGCGAGCTGCTCGGCCGTCAGCACGCCGAGCACATAGGACTGGTCCTTCGCCCAGGCGGCGGCACGGTGCAGCTCGACCCCGCCCGGACCGCGCCGCACCTCCGCGTAATGGCCCGTGACGACGGCGTCGAAGCCGAGCGCGAGCGCCTTATCGAGCAAGGCCGCGAACTTGATCCGCTCGTTGCAGCGCATGCACGGGTTCGGCGTGCGACCCGCCGCGTACTCGGCGACGAAGTCGTCGACCACGTCCTCACGGAAGCGCTCGGAGAAGTCCCACACGTAGAACGGGATGCCGAGCCGGGCCGCGGCGCGCCGCGCATCCATCGAGTCCTCGATCGTGCAGCAGCCGCGGGAACCGGTGCGCAGCGTCCCCGGCATCCGGCTGAGCGCGAGGTGCACGCCGACGACCTCGTGACCCGCTTCGACGGCGCGCGCGGCCGCGACGGCGCTGTCGACGCCGCCGCTCATCGCCGCGAGAACCTTCACCCGACCAGGGTACGCGGCGCATCCGCCCGTAGCCGATGTCGAAAATGCAGGAGAATCCGGGGGTGTCCACCTGGGGCACCCGCATTCACGGGGAGGCGCCGCAGAATCTCCTGCATTTTCGACACGGATCAGGAGGCGGCGGACGCCGAGGCGGCGGCGCGGGCACGGCCGACGGCGGCGGGGAGCGCGGCGAGGAACGCGTCGACGTCGGCATCGCTCGAGTCGTGGCCGAGGGTGATGCGCAGGGCGCCGCGTGCCTCCGGCTCAGGCACGCCCATCGCGAGCAGCACGTGCGAGAGCTCCGGGACGCCCGCCTGGCACGCCGAGCCGGTCGACACGGCGATCCCGGATGCGTCGAGCAGGTAGAGCAGGGAGTCGCCGTCGACGCCCGCGACCGTGAAATGGGCGTTGCCCGGCACGCGGCCCGTGCCGAGTGGGGCACCGCGCAGCACGGCACCGGGCACCGAGGAGAGGACCCCCGCCACGAGCCGGTCGCGCAGCTCCTCGACCCGCGTGAGCGGCAGCGACCCCACGGCACGTGCCGCCGCGACGCCGAACGCGACAGCCCCCGCGGCATCCTGTGTTCCCGAGCGCCCGCGCTGCTGGTCGCCGCCGTGCAGCAGCGGCTCGACGCTCGCCGTGCGGGCGAGCACGAGCGCACCGATGCCCACCGGACCGCCGACCTTGTGCGCCGACACCGAAACCGCGTCCGCACCGGCGGCTCGCACGTCGAGGGGCAGCTGCCCGAACGCCGCGACCGCGTCGAGGTGCACGGGCACGCCGACGCGGTGCGCGAGCTCGACGATCTCGGCCACCGGCTGCACCGTGCCGACCTCGTTGCTGGCCCACAGCGCGGTCACGAGCGCCACCTCGTCCGGCCCGCGAGCGAGCGCCGAAGCGAGCGCATCGAGGCGGATACGTCCCTCGGCGTCGAGCTCGATCCAGTCGATGCGCGCCCCCTCGTGGCTCTCGAGCCACTCGACCGCGTCGAGAGTCGCGTGGTGCTCGCCGCGGGGCACGATGATGCGCCGGCGCGGAGCACGCGCCCAGAACGTCCCCTTCACGGCGAGGTTGATCGACTCGGTGCCGCCGCTCGTCAGCACGACCTCGACGGGGTCGGCGCCGACCGCGCGGGCCACCGCCTCGCGGCCGGTCTCGAGCAGCTCGCGCGCGACCTGCCCCGGCCCGTGGATCGAGGCGGGGTTGCCGACCAGCCGCAGCGCATCCGTGTACGCCGCGAGGACCTCATCCGGCATGGGCGAGGTCGCGGCGTGGTCGAGGTAGACCGCCATCCGCCACCTTCTCCCGTTTACAAGTCCGTCACGCGCACCACCTAACCTAGAGGTCATGTCGTCCGCCGACCCGCTCCGGAACCTCGGCGTGCACCTCACCTCGCGCGGCGGCGAGATCCGGGTCTGGAGCGCGAACGCGAACGCGATCGAACTGTGCATCTTCGACGAGAAGGACTCGGCCTGGGTCGCCAAGCGCGTGCCGCTCACGAGAGGCGACGGCGACGTCTGGAGCGCCACGACCCGCTCGCTCGCCGTCGGCACCCCCTACGCGCTGAGCGTCGACGGCCCGGACGGACCCGAGCACGACTTCGACCCCGATCGCTTCCTGCTCGACCCGTACGCGCGCGGCCTCGCCCGGACGCGCGACGGCGCCTGGCGCGGCTATGTCCAGGACACCGCTTTCGACTGGGGCGGCGTCGGCAAGCCCGGCATCCCGCTCGACCACACGGTCGTGTACGAGGCACACGTGAAGGGTCTCACGCAACTCAACCCGGATGTCCCCGAGGAACTGCGGGGCAGCTATGCCGGCCTCGCGCACCCCGCGACGATCGGCTACCTGAAGGAGCTCGGCATCACGGCCGTCGAGCTGCTGCCGGTGCACCAGTTCGTGTCGGAGCAGCGCCTCACCAAGATGGGGCTCGTCAACTACTGGGGCTACAACACCCTCAACTTCTTCACCCCGCACGCCGCCTACGCGACCCGCGAGGCGCAGTTCGGCGGCACGGGCGCCGTGCTGCGCGAGTTCAAGGGGATGGTGAAGCTGCTGCACGAGGCGGGGATCGAGGTGATCCTCGACGTCGTCTACAACCACACCGCCGAGGAGGGCCCCCGCGGCCCGACGAGCTCGTTCCGCGGCATCGACAACGCGAGCTACTACCGGCAGGACGCCGGCGGCGGCTACATCGACACGACCGGATGCGGCAACACCCTCGACTACGGGAGAGCGGTGACCCAGCGGCTCGTGCTCGACTCGCTGCGCTACTGGGCGGAGGAGGTGCAGGTCGACGGCTTCCGCTTCGATCTCGCGGCGACCCTCGGCCGCGGCGAGGGCGCCGAGTTCAGCCCCGATCACCCGCTGCTGCACGCCATCCTCGACGACCCCGCGCTGCGGGGCGTGAAGCTGATCGCCGAGCCGTGGGATGTCGGGCTCGGCGGCTGGCAGGTCGGCAACTTCCCGGACGGCTGGTCGGAGTGGAACGACGGCTACCGCGACCGGATGCGCAACTTCTGGCTGCGGGACATCGCCCAGGCGCGGACGACGGGCTCGGCGAGCGAGGGCATCGGCTCGCTCGCGCGGCGCCTCGCCGGGTCGAACCACGTGTTCGCGCTCGAACGCGGACCCCTGGCATCCGTGAACTTCGTGACGGCGCACGACGGCTTCACGGCCGCCGACCTCGTCGCCTACGACCGCAAGCACAATCTCGGCAACGGCGAGAACAACCGCGACGGCACGAGCGACAACAAATCCTTCAACCACGGCGTCGAGGGCCCGACGGGCGACGAGACGATCGCGGCGACGCGCCGCAAGGCCGTGCGCAACCTGCTCGGCACCCTGCTGCTCTCGGCCGGCATCCCGATGCTGACCTCCGGCGACGAGTTCGGGCGGACGCAGCGCGGCAACAACAACGCCTACTGCCACGACTCGGAGCTCACCTGGCTCAGCTGGGATCGCAGCGAGTGGCAGGAGGACCTCTTCGACGTCGTGAAGACCCTCATCCGGCTGCGCCGCGAGAATCCGGCCCTGCGTCCCGTACGCTTCGGGCGCTGGGGTGAGACGACGCCGTCCGCCAGCCAGATGGACTGGTACAACAAGGACGGCGAGACGATGACGCTCGACGACTGGGACTCGCCGGAGGAGCGCACCCTGCAGTACCTCGCGGCGTCGACCCCCGAGTTCGAGGAGTTCAACCGCATCCTGCTCGTCGTGCACGGTCTCGAGACGGACGTCACGGTCACGCTGCCCGCGCACGAGGGCGTCGAGCGCTACACGCTGCTGTGGGACTCTGGCCACGACGACATCAGCGAGATCGAGGGGGTGCACCGTCCCGGCGAGGAGCTCGCCATGTCGCCCACCTCGATGCTGCTGTTCCGGGCAGGCTGAGGTGGCGGGCACCCCCGCGACGGCCGCGCTCACGGCGGCCGGCATCCCGTTCACCGAGCACGCCTACGCGCACGACCCGGCCATCCGCGACTTCGGCATGGAGGCCGCGACGGCGCTCGGCCTCGACCCCGATCGGGTGTTCAAGACGTTGCTCGCGGAGGTCGACGGGCGGCTCGTCGTTGGCATCGTGCCGGTCACCGGCAAGCTCGACCTCAAGGCGCTCGCGGCGGCGGTGGGCGGCAAGAAGGCGGCGATGGCCGATCCGGCGCTCGCGGAGCGGCGCACCGGCTACGTCGTCGGCGGCATCAGCCCGGTCGGGCAGAAGACCAGGCACGAGACGGTGCTCGACGAGACCGCCGAGCTGTGGGACGTCGTCTACGTCTCGGGCGGACGCCGCGGCTTCGACCTGGGCCTGGCACCCGCGGATCTGGTGCGGGCCACGGATGCCGTGGTCGCCGGCATCGCGCGCTGAGGTCAGCCTCGCTTCGCCGCGCTGCCCGCGCTGCCCGCTGCCGCGGGGTCGAGCATCCGCCGGCTCCTGTATAGAAATGCAGGAGATTTCCGCGGCGGTGCCCGGTCCGACCAGCAACCATGGGCCACTGCACCAAAATCTCCTGCATTTCTGAGGAAGAACGGGGGCCAGCCGAGGAGGGGGCCGGGGCTAGCCGGCGAGCGCGACGAGGCCGAGCTCCGCGTCGGAGGCAAGCAGCGGATGCCGCGGGATGACGCGCACGGTGTACCCGAAGGCGCCCGCGCGCTCGAACCGCACCGCGCCGGTGAACACGGCGGGCTTGCCGAGCTCGTGGCTCTCCAGCTCGAGCCCCAGCAGCCGGATATCGCCGAGCTCCTCGCCGCCGCGCGGGCGGCCGTGCACGAGCTCGACCGCGACGTCCTCGGGGGCGAGGCCGCCGAGCTCGACGAAGGCGCGCACCCGCAGCTCCTCGCCGAGCTGCGGCGAGGCATCCACCCCGCCCGACTCGACGTGCGCGACGCGCACCTCCGGCCAGGCGGCGCGCACCCGCGCGACCCACCCCGCGAGAGAGCGCGCCGGCGCGAAGTCGCCGGCCGTCACCGCGGCCTCGGACGCCGCAGCGGGCAGGTACAGCCGCTCGACGTACTCGCGCACCATCCGCTCGGCCGAGAGCGCCGGCGAGAGCGTCGCGAGGGTGTGACGGATGTCGCCCACCCACCCGGTCGGCACCCCGTCGGCGCCGCGGTCGTAGAAGCGCGGCGCGACCTGGTGCTCGATGAGGTCGTACATGGCTGCCGCCTCGAGGGCGTCGCGCTCGTCGGCGTCCCCGGCGGCGTCGGCGGACGGGATGGCCCAGCCATTGCGCTCGTCGAAGAACTCCGCCCACCAGCCGTCGAGGATCGAGAGGTTGAGCGAGCCGTTCAGGGCCGCCTTCATCCCGGAGGTTCCGCACGCCTCGAGCGGGCGCAACGGGTTGTTGAGCCACACGTCGCAGCCGGGGTAGAGCGTCTGCGCCATGCCGATGTCGTAGTCGGGCAGGAATACGATGCGCCCCCGCACCTCGGGCTCCTGGGAGAACTCGACGAGCAGCTGGATGAGCCGCTTTCCACCGTCGTCCGCCGGATGCGACTTGCCGGCCACGACGAGCTGCACGGGCCGCTCCGGATCGGTGAGCAGGGCGCGCAGCCGCGCCGGATCCTGCAGCATGAGGGTGAGGCGCTTGTAGGTGGGCACCCGTCGGGCGAAGCCGATCGTCAGCACCTCGGGCGAGAGCAGCTCGCGGTGCCAGGGCGGCGCGGGAACGCCGGGGTTCTGCTCCTCCCAGGCGGCCGCCATCCGAGCGCGGGCGTCGTCGACGAGCTGGGCGCGCAGCCTCCCGCGCAGGGCCCACAGCTCGGCGTCGCTCACGGCATCCGAGGTCCAGTCGCACCGCGTCGAGTCGTCGGTGCCGAACGTCGAGGCGGCGAGCTCGCGCAGCTGCGGGTCGGTCCAGGTGGCCGGATGCACGCCGTTGGTGATCGAGGTGATCGGCACCTCGTCGGCGTCGAAGCCCGGCCAGAGCGCCCCGAACATGTGCCGGCTGACGTTGCCGTGCAGCTGAGAGACCCCGTTGGCGCGCTGGGCGAGCCGCAGCCCCATGACGGCCATGTTGAAGGTGTCGGGCGCGCCGCCCGGGTAGTCCTCCGCGCCGAGGGCGAGCACTTCGGCGACGTCGACGCCCGGCAGCAGCTCGGTGGAGAAATAGCGTTCGACGAGCGGCGCTTCGAAGCGGTCGATGCCGGCCGGCACCGGGGTGTGGGTCGTGAACACCGTGCCGGCCCGCACCACCTCGAGCGCCTCGGCGAAGCTCAGCCCGTCGCCCACCAGCTCGCGGATGCGCTCGAGCCCGAGGAATCCGGCGTGCCCCTCGTTGGTGTGGAAGACCGTGGGCTCGGGGATTCCGGCCAGCCGCGCGTAGAGGGCGACGGCCCGGGCACCGCCGATGCCGAGCAGCAGCTCCTGCAGCAGCCGGTGCTCTCCCCCGCCCCCGTACAGGCGATCGGTGACGGTGCGCAGCTCGTCGGAGTTCTCGGGGATGTCGGTGTCGAGCAGCAGGAGGGGCACCCGGCCGACCGCGAGCTGCCAGATGCGGGCCGTGAGCGTCCTCCCCTCCGGCAGGGCGAGCACGAGCTGCGCGGCCGTGCCGTCCGGCAGGCGCAGCACGCTCATCGGCAGGCCGTCGGGGTCGAGCACGGGATAGCTCTCGAGCTGCCAGCCCTCCCGCGAGATCGACTGGCGGAAGTATCCGGCCCGGTAGAACAGGCCGACGCCGACGATCGGCACCCCGAGGTCGGACGCCGCCTTGAGGTGGTCGCCCGCGAGGATGCCGAGCCCGCCGGAGTACTGCGGAAGCGCGTCCGCGATGCCGAACTCGGGAGAGAAGTAGGCGATCGTGGCGGGCGTGCCGGCGCCGAGCCCCTGGTACCAGCGCGGCTCGCTCAGATAGGCGCGCAGCTCGTCGCGGAGCGCGATGGCCCGCGCGACGAAGCCGCCGTCGTCGGCGAGCTCGGCGAGCCGGTCAGGCGGCACCTCGCCGAGCAGTCCGTAGGGGTCCTTTCCGAGCTCGTCCCACAGTCCGGGCGCGATGTCGCGGAACAGCTCCAGGGTGCTCTGGTGCCACGACCAGCGCAGGTTCGCGGCGAGCTCCTCGAGCGGAGCGAGCGCCTCGGGCAGCACGGTGCGGACGGTGAACCGTCGGATCGCTTTCACCCGATAAGCCTAGGCGCGCGCGGTTTCCGCCCGGTTACGCGGGCTCGTCGCTCGCGGGCTCGTCGGTCGCGGACGTCTCGGCGGCGAGCGCCGCGCGCCGATCACGGCGCTTCTCGAGCCGGTTCGAGACGATGAGCCATCCGCCGTAGAGGAACAGGAGCCCGGCGGCGATCGGGATGACGACCGAGCGCAGATCGCCGTTGACGAGGTTGTTGACCCACCCGATCCATGGCACGGAGTACCACACGGCACCGCGGATCTGCACCGGCTCCACGGGCGCCGCGTCGGGCTCGCTGTTCGCGTCGCCCTTGGTGACGAAGCTCTTCTCCCCGTCCGGCAGGTTGGGTTGGATGATCTGCACGACGCGGTGCGTGACCACCTCGGGCTTGCCCGACTCGAGCTGATAGGTGATGACGGTGCCGATCGCGATGTCGTCGACGTCGATCGGCTTGACGATCACGAGCGTCCCGGGCGGGAAGCCCGGCTCCATCGAACTCGTGAGGATCGTGTACGGCGTGGATCGGCTGACGGCGGGAACCAGGACGACGAGCACGGCGACGAGCGCGACGACGCCCAGCAGACCCCAGCTGAGGCCGAGGCCCAGGTAGGAGAGGAGTCCGCGCTCCTTCTTCGGCGCGTCCAGCGCGGTGCGCTCACTCACGCGGCGATCCTTTCACGTCGTCGATCCCGCCACCAGGCGAAGGCGCCCCCCAGAAGGAAGGCGACCAGCCACCAGGCGACGACGTACTCCTGGTAGAAGCGATCGCTGTTCCAGTACCAGGTGGTCACGGCGTCGTCGCCGCCCGCCTCGGGAGACGCGTCCCCGGAGGGAGCGGGCGTCGGCGAGAGCGTCGCATCGGCGGTGCCGGCTCCGGGCACGATGGCGGACGCGGCGTCGTCGTCGGAGGCCGTCTCGTCGCCGCCGGAGGACGCGACGATCCGCGTGCATCCGTCCGGCGCGCGGACGCCGGTGCTCGTGAGGGTGACGAAGAGGTCGAACGCGGCGATCGCCTGCTGCGCCTCGTGCCCGGTGAGATCGCCGGAGAGGCTCAGGGTCACGTCGACGCGGGTGATCCGGCCTGACGCGATCCGCACGCCGTGCACGAGGCTCACGCACGGCTCGGCGTCCGCGAACCGTGCGGAGCCGCTGCTGCCGCCCGCGACCGCGGTGGCAGAGAGGGCGGCGGCGAACGCGGCGTCGGCGCTTCCGACGCTGCGGATGGCGACGGCGAGGTTGCCGGCGCTGGTCTCGTTGTTCTTCACCCAGAAGCTGCGCGTGACGGCTCCGCCCGGCACGATCGTCACGCCGCTGAACAGGCTGCCGGGGAAGGTGGGGCTGAAGCTGGTCCCGTCGGAGGACAGCCCGATCGGATACAGCACCGCCGCAGCCGGGGTCGCCGGCAGCGCGATTCCGAGTCCGACGAGCATCGCCACGGCGAGGGCGGCCAGACGTTCGCGTCGGCGCATCCTCAGCACCTCGCGTAGTAGTAGTAGCTGGAACCGGAGGAGCTGCGGGTGACCGTGATCGTGTCCGTCCCGACGGCGGAGCCGGTCGAGTTGAGGATCTGAACCTCGTACGTCGTGCCGCTCGTCGTCCCGCCCCACGTCGTCAGCGGCGTGCTGATCGGGGCGGAGACGCTCGCCGAGGTGGCGCTCGCGGCGGACGCGGTCGCGATGGTCTGCCAGCTGCTCGAGGAGCTCTGGCGCGCCTGCACGGTGTAGCCGCCGCCGTTCCAGTCGGAGGTCCAGCTGAACGTCACCGACCTGCTGGTGGTGCTGCCGGTGTTGGTGCAGGCGACGCTCGTCAGCTGCACCACCGACCGCTGCGTGAGGGTGAAGCGCTGGTCCGCGGCTCCCGTGCAGGTGACCTGGGTCATGACGCCCGCGCTCGTCGCCGGGGCGCTCAGGCACAGCCCGGAGTACTTGCTGACGAACTGGTAGGTGCCGCTCGAGCCGCTGCCGCTGAGGAGCTGAGGCTGCCACTGCTGGACGGCCGCCGTGTCGTCGGCGGTGCGCAGGTCGACGGCGGAGCCCGAGGTCGTCGAGGCCGCCGCGGCGACCCGGAGGCCCGTCGCGTGGCGGGGCTGGAAGTTGCCGTACCCGTCGCCGTCGGAGTCGAGGTAGCGGAAGTCCTGGTTGGCGTCGGTGGTGTTCTTGCAGGCGTAGGAGATGAGCAGCGACCCGCTCGTCGTCGCGGCGCCGCTGACATCCCAGCACCAGGTGGTGGACTCCCGCGTGATGTACCACCAGACGCCGAAGGAGATCTGCTGCAGCGGGTAGATGTACTGGCTCTGGACCGTGCCCGTCGGGGTGGTGGCCGCGGAGAAGTTGCCGATCGCGAGGGTCGCCGCCGCCTGGGGGGTGAAGCTGAGCACCCCGCCGGTGGCCGCGATGCTCTGGCGGTCGGCGACGGTGGTGCGCAGGCAGTAGACGACGGAGGCTCCCGCCGCGAGCGACGTCGAGACGGTGACGCCCGCCGACCAGGTGGCCGAGCTCGCCCCGGTGGCCGTCGCGGTGGAGGTGCAGACGGCCGCGGACGCCACGGGCCACACCGTCAGGGTCGCCGCGCCGGCGAGGGTGGTGTCGCCGGAGGCGCGGGAGAAGGTGACGGTGAGGGTCGCCGACTGGCTGCTCGAGGTCGTCGTGGTGTTGGTGAAGGTGACGCTGCCGGTGCTCGCGAGCGAGCTAGAGCCCGCCGCCGTCACGCTCTCGTTGCCGAGGGTCGCGGTGGCGAAACCGGTGCTCGTGACGGCCAGGCTGGCCGCGGACAGCGTGGTGGCGGACGTCGCCTGGCTGGTCCAGTAGGCCCAGCTCGCGCCCGTGCCGGCGAGCACCGAGAAGGCGACGATGCCCGCCGCGACGGCGAGCTTCGCGCTGCGGCCGAGAGTCCTGATGCTCATGACGTCACCTGCGTTCCGCTGAGCGTCAGGGTGTAGCTGAGGCTCGTTCCCGCGGTGGCTGCGGGCGCGGTCGTGGGCAGCAGCACCTGAAGGCAGATGGTCTGCGAGGCCGCCGTCGCGAGGCTCGTGAGGGCGACCGGGGTGGTGGTGAGCGCGGTCGTGGAGAGCGTTCCGGAGCAGGCGCCGGTCGCGATGCGCGTCTCCCAGGCACCGTCGCTCGTGATCGTGGCGGTCACGCTCTGCGGCGCGCTTCCCGTGTTGGCGAGCACGAGGCTCTGGCTCACGACGTCGCCCGGCAGCATGTCGGCGTACACCGAGGCGGGGATGGTGAGGGTCGAGCTCGCCGAGTCGCTGCCGCGCTGGAGGGTGAGGCCGGAGGTTCCGGCGGTGATCGTCGCACCGTTCGCGCCCGCGTCGACGGTCACGTTGAGGTAGGCGTAGCTTCCCCCCGCGGCGAGCACGGCGGCGGCGACGCCGGCACCGAGCGCCGCGGTGATCGAGAGCACTCCCCTGATGCCGGGGACCCGCGGCATCCGACGACGAGACGGCGAGCTGACGCCCAGCTGCGACGCGGCCTCGTGGCCGCCTCGCGTCCGGTTCGGGTTCATCAGTCTCGCCGTCTCGTTCGTGGTTCTGGGGTGGAGCTGCGCCGGGCCCTACAGGGTGGCCCGGCGCAGCAGGTCACGGGTTGGCGACCTGGGTGAGGGTGACCGCGCCGGCCGAGAGGCTCACGGCGCCGGTCTTCGCGGCGTTGTCACCGGTGGTGTTGCTGGCGGGAGCGGTGCCGAAGGGCCAGGTGATGGTCCAGGTGACCGTGAAGGTCGTCGGGGTGGAGCCTGCGCCGACCTTGTACACACCGCTCGTGGTGGCCGGGGCGACCGTGGTGCCGGTGGAGGCGGCGGTGTTGGTGACCGCGAAGGTCGACGACGCCAGCGCGCTCGCGAGCGCGATGTCCGCGGTCCCGCTGCCCGTGATCGCGCCGCTCGTCGGCGTGATCGTGAAGTACAGGTCGTTGCCCGTCGCGTTGATCGTGAAGGTCTGCGTGTACACGAGACGGTTGCCGGGAACGATCAGCACGCTTCCGGGGTCCACCGTCGACGAGCTGCCGACCTGGTTGCCGGACGCGTCGAAGAAGGACTTGGTCCAGGTGCCGGTGCCGGCCGTCGCGGTGAGCGTGCCTGCCGTGATGGTCGTGCCGTTGGCGCCGACGCTCTGCGTGTCGTTCCAGTAGGCGAGCGATCCGGCGCCGCCCATCAGCAGCACCACGCCCGCGGCGATCGCGATCGACGCCTTGATGTTCTTGTTCATTTCTCTTCCCTTTCGGATGGTGTGGTTGCGCATGACGCAGGGCGCGCCGGTGGCACGTCGAGACGCCGCGGTGTCTGCCGGCCGGCGCTCTGCGCAGGCCGTTCGTGGACAAGGTCGGGTTCATCCCCCGGAGAATCACCTTAGAGTCCCCCATAGTGCGGACAAAGGGGACGGGGACGCCCCATTGCGGGGGTGGCGACAACG
>JASGGJ010000052.1:0-16795 GCA_047605085.1 Protaetiibacter sp. | reverse complement strand
CGTTCACGATGCCCTCGATCGCCTCGTCGATGGGCGCGTCGTCGAAGACGATGTTTGCCGCCTTCCCTCCGAGCTCGAGGGTCAGCCGCTTTCTCGTGCCAGCGACGGCCCGCGCGATCTCCCGGCCGACCGCGGTCGACCCGGTGAAGGCGACCTTGTCGATGCCCGGATGCCGCACGAGCGTGCGGCCGGTCTCCCCCGCCCCCGTGACGATGTTGACGACGCCGGGCGGGAGCTCGGCCTGCTGCAGGATCTCGGCGAACAGCAGCGCGGTCAGCGGAGTGGTCTCGGCGGGCTTGAGCACGACCGTGTTGCCCGCGGCGAGGGCGGGGGCGATCTTCCAGGCGAGCATGAGCAGCGGGAAGTTCCACGGGATGACCTGCGCGGCCACGCCGAGGGAGCGCGGGTTCGCCCCGAGACCCGCATAGTCGAGCTTGTCGGCCCAGCCCGCGTAGTAGAAGAACCAGGCGGCGACGAGCGGCAAATCGGTGTCGCGGCTCTCCCTGATCGGCTTGCCGTTGTCGAGCGACTCGGCCACCGCGAGCTCGCGGGAGCGCTCCTGCACGAGCCGGGCGATGCGGAACAGGTACTTGCCGCGGTCGGCCCCGGAGAGCTTCGACCACACCTTCTCGTGGGCGCGCCGGGCGGCCGCGACGGCGGCGTCGACATCCGCGTCGGAGGCGACGGCGATCTCGGCGATCGGCGCCTCGGTCGCCGGCGAGATGGTCGTGAAGGTGCCGCCCGTGCCGTCGCGGAACTCGCCGTCGATGAAGAGGCCGTAGGCGTCCCGGAGGTGCAGGATCGCGGTCGACTCGGGAGCCGGGGCATAGTCGAGGAAGCCACGGCCGCTCGTGGGGGTGAGGTTCTTCATGAGTTGGTGTCCTTTGCGGGGGTCTCGATACGCCGCCTACGGCGGCTACTCAACCAGCGAGTGTGCGACGGGCGGTCAGTCGATCGTGACGTAGTCGGGGCCGGAGTAGTGGCCGGTGCGGAGTCTCTGCCGCTGCAGCAGCACGTCGCCGAGCAGGCTCGACGCTCCGAAGCGGAACAGGTGCGGCTGCAGCCACTGCTCGCCGACGGTCTCGGCGACCGCCACGAGGTAGCGCACGGCATCCTTCGAGGCGCGGATGCCGCCCGCGGGCTTGACGCCCACGTACTCGCCGGTGAGCCGGTGCCAGTCGCGGACCGCCTCGAGCATGAGCACGGTCACCGGGAGGGTCGCGGCCGGCGTCACCTTGCCCGTCGAGGTCTTGATGAAGTCCGCCCCCGCGAGGATCGCCAGCCAGGACGCCCGCCGGACGTTGTCGTAGCTGTGCAGCTCGCCGGTCTCGAGGATCACCTTGAGGCTCGCGGACCCGCCGTCGGAGCGTCGGCAGGCCTCCTTGACGGCGACGATCTGCTCGAACACCGTGCCGTAGCGGCCCGCGAGGAACGCGCCGCGGTCGATCACCATGTCGATCTCGTCGGCCCCGGCCGCGACCGCGTCGCGCGTGTCGGCGAGCTTGACCTCGAGCGAGGCCCGCCCGGAAGGGAAGGCGGTGGCGACCGCGGCGACCGAGACGAGGCCGTCATCCGGGTCGCCGTGCGCCGCGCCGAGGGCCTCGACCGCGACGGGCACCATGTCGCCGTAGACGCACACGGCGGCGACGCGGGGCGTCGAGGGGTCGGCGACATCCGGATGCAGCGCCCGCGCGACGAGGGAGCGCACCTTGCCGGGGGTGTCGGCGCCCTCGAGGGTCGTCAGGTCGATGAGCTCGATGATGCGGTCGAGCGCGGTAGCCTTCGAGCTCGCCTTGATCGATCGCGTGGCGAAGGCGGCGGCGCGCTGCTCGAGGCCGATGGCGTCGACTCCCGCCAGGCCATCGAGGTGCTGCCGGAGGCTGCGCTCGGTCAGCTCGCCTCCGAGCAGGCGCACGGCACGCTCGGTCGGCGCGAGAGCGGTGGTCTGCATGGTCATGAGTCCTCCAGGAGTGCGTGGGCGGTCGCCTCGTCGGTGATGAGCACGGAGCACAGCCCGCTCGTGACGACCGCGCGTGCGACGTCGTGCTTGGCGGAGCCCGCGACGACGAGGATCGCGGTCGCGGCGGACCGCAGGGTGTCGAGGGAGATTCCGAGGGTGCGCTCGTCGAGTGCCGGGTCGACGATGTTGCCGTTGGCGTCGATGTAACGGCCGACGACGTCGCCGATGGCGCCGCGCCTGGCGAGCTCCTCCACGTCGTCGGAACGCAGGTAGCCGCTCTCGACGTGGGCCGAGTTCTCGTCGACGACCCCGGCGCTGAAGAGGTACGCGTTCGCCTCTGCGGCGCGGTCGAGCACGGCCGCGACCGTGCGATCCGACTCGATCGCCCTCTTGGTCGACAGGCGTTCGAGGATGGCGGGGCTCGGCAGCAGCACCGCGTGGCCGCCGCCGCGCTGCGCGATCGTGGAGGCCAGGGTGGCGGCGGTTCCTGGGCGGCGGTTGAGGCTCACGCCGCCGTTGATCTGCACGACCGTGACGCCGCTCGCCCAGCCGTCCGGCATCCGTTCGGCGATGTCGGTCAGGGTGCGTCCCCAGCTGACCCCGAGCACGCGCGGAACCGGGCGCAGGCCTGCCAGGAAATCGGCGGCCGCCTGGGCGACGCGGGCCCGCACGCCCGTCTCGTTCTCGGGGGTCGGCACGACGACGGCGTCGGCGAGGCCGAAGCGCTCGCGGAGGGCGCGCTCGGCCGCGAGACGGCGGGCGCGCGGGTGCACGATCTCGATGCGCACGATGCCGCGTTCGCGTGCCTGCGCGAGCAGCCGTCCCGCCTTCCACCGCGAGATGCCGAGCAGGGCGCCGATCTCGTCCTGCGTCTTGTTCTCGTCGTAGTAGAGCTCGGCGACGCGCACGGCGAGCAGTTCCTCGTCCATGGTGCCTCCGCGTCGACGGTAGCCCGACCGCGGGCGTGCGACAACATTCGCGTGCATCACTGCTCACATGAGCGCAATGCCGTGGGTGGCGGCGCGGATGCGCGATCAGCGCGTCGCGCGGTGCGCGGCCTCGATGCGAGCGGCGGCGCCCTCCGCGCGGTGCTCCTGGGGCCACCGTTCCCAGTCGACCGGGTGACCGCGCAGGACGGCCTCGAGCTGGGCGAGCCTCAGGGTCCACAGCGCCTCCCGCTCCGAGCGCCTGCCCCACTCGTCGCGCACGAGGAGCCCGAGCCGCGTCGCCTCACCGCGCGTGCCGCCCGCGAGCCGGTCGAGCACGACCCGCACGTCGCCGAACACCGGGGAGACGACCTCGAGCACCGCGGGGGAATCGGGGTCGTCGGGCTCGCGGAACTCGACCGGAGTCGTACCCGTCACCAGTCGCGCGCTCGGATGCAGCCAGCCCTCCACGAGCACGGGGTCGACGAGCGCCTCCCACACGATGCCGCGTGGGAGGTCGATGTCGCGCTCGAGCCGGATCGCCTTCACGCCTCAACGGTACGCCGTCCCACCGACGCGCCGCGCTCCGCGGGAGTCAGAGCTCGGCGTCGACGCTGCGGCCCCGCTGCAGGACGAGCGCCGCGGGGAGGATGAGGATCGCGACCGCGAGGAGGAACACGAGCGGAACCGTCCAGCCGTCGCTCGCGTCGTGCAGGATGCCGACCACGAAGGGACCTGCGGCGCCCAGGATGTAGCCCACCGTCTGCACGAAGCCCGAGAGCACGACCGTCGTCGCGGGGCTCTCGGACCGCAGGTTGATGAGCACGAGCGCGAGCGGGAACAGCAGCGGGCCGAGCCCCGCGCTCGCGACCCACACCACGGGTGCCGCCCCGGGCGCGAGGAGCAGGCCCAGGTAGCCCACGACGAAGCATCCGAGTCCGGTCAGGGCGAGCCTGACGGCGCTGCGCGGGAAGCGCGCGACGACCACCGGCACGAGCAGTCCCGCCGGAAACCCCATGAATGCGAAGAGCGCCAGCAGGCCGCCGGCCGCCGCATCCGTCGCCCCGGCGTGCTCCATGAGCAGCTTCGGTAGCCACGCGAAGGCCGCATAGGCGCCGAGACTCGAGGAGCCGAACACCACCCCGAGGGCCCACGCCGTCGGCGAGCGCAGCATGCGCACGCCGAGCCGCCGCGGGAGCGCCGGCCGATGCTCGACGGCCGCCTCGATGCCCGCGGCCTGCGCGTCGCCGAGTCCGACCGCGCCCAGCTGGACCGCGCCGAGACCGGCGAGTCCCGTGGGCGCGGGCTCGGCAGGGGCGGTCGCCTCCGCCGGCCTCCGCTCGAGCAGCACCGCGACCCACGGCACGGCCGCGATGAGCGACACGATCAGCCAGATGGCGAGCGACATGCGCCAGCCGGCCGCGTCGGCGACGGGGACCGCGACGAGCGCGGGGATCGCGGTCGAGACCGACAGGAGCGTCGCGTAGAGCGAGGTGACGAGCCCCACCCGGTCGGGGAAGTAGCGCCGCACGACGGACGGCAGCAGCACGTTGCCGATTCCGGCGCCGACGAGCGCGACGACGCCGCCGAGCGTCAGCACGAGGGATCCGGGGGCGAGAGAGCGCGCGAGATGCCCGAGCGCGATCGCGAGGAGCGAGGCGAGCAGCAACAGCTCGAGGCCGATCCGACGGGCGATCACGGGCGCCACGAGCCCGCTCGCCGCGAAGACGAGCGGCGGCGCCGCCCCGACGATGCCCAGCACGACCGGATCGAGCGGGATGTCGGCGCCGATGCGGTCGAGGATGGGCGACATCGTCGCCACGGGCGTGCGCAGGCTCAGCGCGACGAGCAGCACCCCGAGCAGGGCGAGCGAGCGTCCCGCCCACAGCGGGCGCGACGTCACCCCTGCTCCGCCAGGATGCGGCGCGCCGCATCCGCGTCCGCCCGGATCGCCGCCACGAGCTCCTCGAGCGACGCGAAGCGCTCCATGCCGCGCAACCGCGCGACGAACTCGAGCTGGAGCGTGCTCCCGTAGAGCTCGAGGTCGACGTCGAGCAGGTGGGCTTCGGCCTGGTGCTGCGCGACGCCGTCGAAGGTCGGGTTGTTGCCGATCGACACGGCGGACGGATAGCGCACCCCGTCGGCCGTCGCCCAGGCCGCGTAGACGCCGTCGGCGGGCAGGAACCCCTCGAGGCGCGTGGGATCGAGGTTGGCGGTCGGATAGCCGAGCTCGCGTCCGCGCCGCTGGCCCGCGACGACGAGCGAGCGCACGGCGGGCGGACGTCCGAGCAGGCGCGCCGCCTCCTCCACGCGACCCGCCTCGAGTGCCTCCCGCACCCAGGTCGAGGAGGCGCGCCGCGCCGATGCTCCCCCGTCACCCGGCACCTCGTCGATGAGAACGACCTCGAAACCGTGCTCCGCGCCGAGCTCGCGCAGCCGCGCGACGTCGCCCGCGCCCCGGTATCCGAAGCGGAAGTCCCGCCCGGCGAGAACCACCCGCGCGTCGAGCGCCGCGACGAGCACGCGTTGCACGAACTCGGCCGGTTCGAGCTCGGCCAGCGCGGAATCGAAGGCGAGCATGAGGGTCGCGTCGACGCCGGACAGGTCGAGCAGCTCGCGCTTCTGCTCGTTGCTCACGAGCGGCGCGGGGCACAACGCGGGCGCGAGGAGCGCGAGCGGATGCCGGTCGAAGGTCACGACGACGCTCGCGAGTCCGCGCGCGGCCGCGAGCTCGCGCAGCCGGGCGAGCACCTCGCGATGACCGGTGTGCACCCCGTCGAACTTGCCGATCGTGACGGCGCTCGGGCCGTAGCCTGGCGGCACCGCGTCGAGCCCGTCGAAGAACTCCATCACGCGGTCGCCCCCGACCGCGCGCGACGGCGCAGCCAGAGGATGCCGAGCACGGGGAGCACGAGCGGGATGAACAGATAGCCGGCGCCGAACGCGCTCCACACGGTCGCCTCGCGCCCGAAGGGGTTGGCATCCTCGAGCCCGAGCAGTTGCGGCGCGAGCACCGAGAGCGTGCCGACCACGAGCACCCCCGCCAGCTCGAAGCTCACGGTCCCCCAGGCGAGACGATCCCATCCCGCGGCGAGCGAGATCGTCGCGAGCACGTAGACGACGGCGGCGACGGCCGAGAGCGAGAAGGCGATGGGCGCCTCCTCGAAGCGGTCGAGGATCTGGAAGATCGAGCGGCCGAGAGCGGCGATCGCGAGGATGGCGTAGACGGCGACGAGCACGCGACCGGCACCGGAGGCACGCGTGCGGGACTGAGCGGACATCGCTCCCAGCGTAGTCGCGGGCACACCTCGCCTCACGCCAGCTGCACGCTCCAGATCTGCTCCATGCGCCACAGCATGACCGCGATCGCGAGGGCCGCCGCGCCCAGCACGACGTTCGACCAGCGGGTGCGCTCCACGAGCGCCCAGACGATCGCGAGCGGCGGGATGACGAGTGCGGCGATGAGGTAGGCCCAGAACTCGAGCGGGTTGCCGGTCGGCGTGTTGCCGAAGAAAGGCGCGAGGATCGCGACGACGAGCTGGGCCAGCAGCAGCACCTCGACGACGGCGACGGCGAGCACCGTGACGTCGCTGGGCGTGCGCCCGGCGAGCCCGAGAGCGATGCAGCCGAGCCCGACCAGGCAGGCCAGCGCGAGCTGGGCGATCGTGAAGCCGAGGATCACGGCAGCACCTCCGAGCTCGGCAGTCCGAGCAGCACGCGCGCCCGCCCGCCGCGCAGCTCGACGAGGGCGGCGAGCCTGCCGTCCGGGGTGAGCGCCGCGGCGATCCCGGCGTCTGGCGCGTCGAGCTCGACGCGCTTGCCGTGGGCGAGGTCGCGGGTCTCGGCGGCATCGAGCCGCACGACAGGGAACAGGGCCGCGGCGACCTCGGCGGGATCCTCGAGCGGCGGCGGGGCATCCGGGTGTTCACGCGGGTCGGGCAGCGCGACGGCGTCGGCGACGGCGAACGGGCCGACCCGCGTGCGGCGCAGCGCCGTGAGGTGGCCGCCGACGCCGAGCCCGGCGCCGAGATCGCGCGCGAGGGCGCGGATGTACGTGCCGGAACTGCACTCGACCCGTACCTCGAGGTCGACGACGGCACCGTTCCGACGGATCGCGAGCACCTCGAACGCGTGGATCGTGACGGGTCGGGCCGGGAGCGCGACCTCCTCCCCCGCCCGCGCCCGCTCGTAGGCGCGCCGGCCGTCGACCTTGACGGCGCTGTAGCTCGACGGCACCTGCTCGATCGCGCCGGTGAGGTGCGCGACGCCGTCCGCGATCCGCGCATCCGTCACCCCGGATGCGTCGTGCTCGGCGGTCACCTCGCCCTCGGCGTCATCGGTGCCGGTCGCGACCCCGAGCCGGATCGTCGCGAGGTACTCCTTGTCGAGCCCGACGAGGTAGTTCAGCAGCCGTGTCGCACTCCCGACGCCGAGGATCATCAGGCCGGTCGCCATCGGGTCCAGGGTCCCGGCGTGGCCGACCTTGCGGGTGCCGAGCACACGCCTGGCGCGCGCGACGAGATCGTGGCTGGTGGGCCCCTGCGGCTTGTCGAGCAGCAGGACACCCGTGGCGGTCGACATCAACGAAGCGCCAGCCGGACGATGAGCTCGGACTTCGTCGGTGCGACCGTCTCGACGAGCTCGCGCGCGGCGGGGTCGTCGATCTCGGCCCCCATCCGGATCCCGACGAGGGTGTTGAGCAGCATCCCGTGGGCCAGGAAGTCGCTGGCCTCCTCCGCCGTGAATCCAGCCTCCTCCCGCAGCAGCCGATACACCTGAAGGAACCCCGCGCGCGCGGCGGGACCGATGGCAGGGTCGGACCCGAGCACGAAGCCGTGCATGAGGCTGAGCAGCAGCCCGCGGTTGCTCAGCAGTTCGCCGTAGGCGGCCCCGATGCAGTGGTGGACGTCGTCGTTCCCGGATCGGGCATCGTCGATCGCGGTGGTGAACGCGGTGAGCAGCGCGTCGAGGGCGCGTTGCAGCACCGCGAGGAACAGCGCCTCCTTCGTCCCGAACATCCGCACGACGTAGGGCTGACTCACGCCGGCGGCCCTCGCGACCGCGTCGGTCGTCGCGCCCACGTAGCCGCGTTCGCCGAACACCTCGAGGGCCGCGGTGATCACGAGTTCGCGGCGGTCCTCGGCGCGCATCCGCGGGATCGGGTCGGTTCGTTCCAGGGTCACGCTTGACATGGTATCAAGTGATTACTTATTCTTCATGTAATCATTCGATTACTTCCGCTTGAGGAGCCGCGATGTCCCCCACCTCGCCCGCGACGGGCGTCGCCCGCCGCATCCCGTTCGGCCTCGTCCTGCTCGCCACCGGGCTGCCGATGTTCATGGCCACCCTCGACAACCTCGTGATGACCAACGCGCTGCCCGTGATCCACGCCGAGCTCGCAGCGAGCATCGAAGAGCTGCAGTGGTTCGTGAACGCCTACACGCTCGCCTTCGCCAGCCTCATCCTGATGGCCGTCGCCCTCGGCGACCGCATCGGCCGGCGCCGGATGTTCCTCGCGGGCATCGCGATCTTCACCGCCGCCTCGGTGCTCGCCGCCCTCAGCACCGACCCGGCGCAGCTCATCGCCGCACGCGCCCTGCAGGGCCTCGGCGGGGCCGGCATCATGCCGCTGTCGCTCTCGCTGCTCGCCGGCTCGGTCACCGAGCGCCTGCGACCGCTCGCCATCGGCGTCTGGGGCGGCGTCGCGGGCCTCGGAGTCGCGGCGGGGCCGCTCATCGGGGGTGCCGTCGTCAAAGGCTGGAGCTGGGAGGCGATCTTCTGGATCAACGTGCCCGTCGGCATCCTCGTGCTCCCGCTCGTGTTCTTCACGCTGCCCAACACCCGCGGCACCGCGGCGCGGCTCGACGTGCTGGGCGTGCTGCTCGCCGGACTCGGGGTGCTGGGCCTCGTCTACGGCATCGTGCGCGGCAACGACGCCGGCTGGGACTCTCTCGAGGTCGTCGGCGCCCTCGCCGCCGGCACCGCGCTCGTGATCGTGTTCCTCATCTGGGAGAGCCGCACCTCGGCCCCGCTGCTGCCGCTGCGCCTGTTCCGCGACCGCAGCTTCTCGATCGCGAACGTCGTCGGCTTCGGGTTCTCCTTCGGGATGTTCGGCGCGGTGTTCATCCTCATCCAGTTCCTGCAGGTGGTGCAGGGGGCGACGCCGCTGGAAGCCGCCGTGCAGACCACGCCGTGGACGATGGCGCCGATGGTCGTCGCGCCGCTCGCCGGCTTCGTCGCACCGCGGGTCGGCACGCGCGTGCTCATCGTCGCCGGACTGCTGCTGCAGGGGGTCGGCCTCGCCTGGCTCGCGCTCATCATGTCGGCCGATGTGGCCTACCTCGAGATGCTGCCCGCCTTCATCGCGGCGGGAATCGGCATGGGGCTGGTGTTCGCGCCGTCGTCGACCGCCGTGCTCGCCAACATCCGGGAGGCCGACACCGCGAAGGCGAGCGGCACCAACTCGACGCTCCGCGAGATCGGCGTCGCGCTCGGCATCGCCGTGCTCACCGCCGTCTTCACGGGTGCCGGCGGCGAGCTCACCCCGACCGGCTACGTGGATGCCGCGATCCCCGCGGTCGCTGTCGGTGCCGCCGTCGTGTTCGCCACCGCGGTGGTCGCGCTGTTCCTGCCCGCCGGGCGGTCGGCGCGCATCCGCCCCGACGCCGCAGCCGAGGTACAGGAGGCCGCCGCCGCGCGGGAGCTGCAGCTCCCCGTCGGCTGAAGCCGGGCCTCGCCGCCCGTAGGCTCTGATCATGCGGATCGGCGTGATCGGGGCGGGCGCGGTCGGCGGCACTTTCGCATGCCTGCTCGCCGCGCGGGGCCACGAGGTCGAGGTGACCGCGCGCGGCGCCCAGCTCGAGGCGATCCGGGCGGACGGCCTGCTGCTGGACGGCGGATGGGGCGAGCACCGGGTGCGCGTCGCGGCCCACGCGACCCTCGCCGAGCGGCCGGAGCTCGCGATCGTCGCGACCAAGGCCCAGGATGCCGCGACCGCGCTCGCCGCGAACGGCACCCGGCTTGCGGGAGTGCCGCTGCTCGTCGTGCAGAACGGGCTCGGCGGGCTCGAGGTGGCCCGCCGGGAGTGCCCCGATTCGCCGATCCTCGGCGCCCTCGCCCTGTTCGCCGCCTCCTACCTGGAGCCGGGGCATGTGACGGTGACCGGGCCGAATCCGGTCGTCATCGGCGCGGGGCCGGGCGCCGACCGCGCGCTCGTCGACCGTATTGCGGCCGTCGTCGGGGAGTCGCTCCCCGTCGAGGTGACCGACGACATCCGCGGCGCCCAGTGGACCAAGCTGCTCATCAACCACGTCAACGCGCTGCCGGCGATCACCGGGCTGAGCGTGCAGGAGGTCGTCGCGGATTCGGGACTGCGCCGGGTGATGACGGCGAGCATGCGCGAGACGGTGCGGGTCGCCCGCCGCATCGGCGTGCGATTCGGGAGGGTTCAGGGCGTCTCTGGCAGCGTGCTGGGGCTCATCGGGGTGGCGCCGCTTGCGCTCGGCGAGCAGTTCCCGCGCCTGCTCGTGAGGCGGATGGGGGCGGTGCCGAATCCGGGCTCGACGCTGCAGAGCATCCGCCGCGGCCGGCTGACCGAGATCGAGTTCCTCAACGGTGCCGTCGTCCAGGCCGCCGCCGAGCACGGGCTGGACGCCCCTGTCAACGCCGCGATCGTCGCACTCGTGCACGAGGTCGAGAGCACGGGGGTGTTCGTCACGCCGGCGGAGGTCGTGTCCCGCATCCCGGTGTAGCGCGCCCGATGTGGTGCGCCCGGCGCAGGGATCAGAGCGGGGCCGGTTCGACCGAGCAGTAGTCGGCGAACCGCCGCACGGGAGCCGCCGGATCGGTGTTGTCGACGATCGCGTTCGCCTGAAGATGCGGGCGGGCGTCTCGCACGTAGAGCCGATGGGCCTCCCAGTAGCGCAGGTTCGACGGCGCATCCGGGTCGGGATCGGCGCCGTCGCGCGCCACCGTGCGGGCGAGCCGCGCCTCGCGGTCCGCGTCGAGCCAGAGCACCCAGTTCCAGATGCCGCGCAGTGCCGTGCCCTGCAGGAAATGCCCGTCGACGATGAGCACGGCATCCGCCGGGGCGGTCGTCCACACCGCCTCGAACGGGACGTCGCGGGCGAGGTCGAAGCCGCGCAGCTGGAAGCCCGTGCTGCCGCCCATCCGGAACGGATCGGCGAGCACCCGGCGGAACAGCGCGAAATCGTAGGCGTCCCGGTAGTAGCCCTCGCCCGAGTAGCGACCGGCCCGGTAGCGCTCGGCGCGCGGACGGTGGAAGTCGTCGAGACAAGCCCGCACCGCGGTGCGCCCGGCGCGGGTGAAGGCGAGAGCGAGCTCGTCGGCGAGGGTGGTCTTGCCCGCGGCATCCGGCCCGTCGATCCCGAACAGGGTGCGACCCTCGCCGTAGTGGTGCGCGAACTCCGCCACGAGGCTCTCGAGCAGCTCCCGGCGCGCCTCGGGGATGCGCGTCCAGGGTGTGCTCACGAGCGCAGCCTAGCTAGTCTCGCTGGATGAGCCTCGCGGATCGGATCGCCGACTGGTACGAGGCCGGTCACCGCGAGCTGCCGTGGCGTCGCCCCGGATTCCCGGCGTGGGGGATCCTGGTGAGCGAGGTCATGCTGCAGCAGACCCCGGTCGCCAGGGTCATCCCGGCGCTCGAGCGCTGGCTGGAGCGCTGGCCGACCCCGGCCGACCTCGCGGCCGAGGCGCCCGGCGAGGCGGTGCGGGAGTGGCGACGGCTCGGCTACCCGCGACGGGCGCTCGCCCTGCACGGGGCCGCCGCGGTGATCGCCGAGCGGCACGGGAACGTCGTCCCCGCCTCCGTCGAGGAGCTGCTGGCCCTGCCTGGGGTCGGTTCCTACACCGCCCGCGCGGTCGCGGCGTTCGCGTACGGCGTCCGCACCCCCGTCGTCGACACCAACGTGCGCCGGGTGCTCGCCCGCGCCGTCCGGGGGCATGCGGAGGCGGGACCGCCGCGCACCGCCGCCGATCTCGCCGAGATGGCCGAGCTGCTGCCGGATGACGAGTCGCGCGCCGTGCTGGTCAACGCGGGGGCGATGGAGCTCGGCCAGACGGTGTGCACGGCGCGGTCACCACGCTGCGAGGCGTGCCCGCTCGCCGAGGCCTGCGCCTGGCGCGCCGCCGGGTACCCGGAGTACGAGGGCCCACTGGCCGCCAGGCAGAAGCGTTACGAGGGCTCCGACCGCCAGGTGCGCGGGCTCGTGCTGCGCGAGCTGCGCGGCAGTGACACCCCGGTTCCCGTCGCCGCCGTCGAGGGGCTGTGGGCGGATGAGGCCCAGCTCGCCCGCGCGGTCGACGGCCTGCTGCGCGACGGACTCGTCGTGCGCGACGGCGACGAGCTGCGGCTGCCGTAGCGGGCGCCCGCACCATCCAGTCGCAGCCACCTCCCCTCGCCCACTGGCTCCGGCTCAGCCGCGGGGAAGCGGGCCTAGGCTGACCGAGTGCCGTCCACGCCGCTGACCCTTGGCCCGGATGTGGCGACCGACGGGCTCGTCACCGCCCTCGCCGCGCTGCGCAGCGAACTGGATCTGCCGAGCGAGTTTTCCGCCGAGGTGCTCGCCGAGGCGGAGCGCGCGATCGCCGCGCACCGGTTGCCTGATCTCGACCTCACCGATGTGCCCCTCGCGACGATCGACCCCGAGGGTGCTACCGACCTTGATCAGGCGTTCGCGATCGAGGAGCAGGGGGCCGGCTGGCGGGTGTACTACGCGATCGCGGATCTGCCGTCGTTCATCGAACCGGGCGGGGCGATCGACGCCGAGGCGCGGCGCCGCGGCCAGACGCTCTACACGGCCGACGGCCGCATCCCCCTGCATCCGTCCTCGATCAGCGAGGGCGCCGCATCGCTGCTGCCGGACCAGGAGCGGGCCGCGTTCGTGTGGGAGTTCGAGATCGACGCGAGCGGCGCGACCGCCTCGGCGCGCGTGCGCCGGGCCCGCGTCCGCAGCCGCCGGCAGTGGGCCTACCCGGAGGCGCAGGCCGCCCTCGATGACGAGCCGACACTGCGCGCGCACCGGATGCTGGGGATGCTGAAGCGCGTCGGCGAGGCCCGTCTCGCCCTCGAGAGCGAACGCGGCGGCGCGAGCCTCGCGGTGCCCGAGATCCTCGTGGAGCACGACGCGGGCGGCTACCGGCTTCAGCGGCGGGTGCCGCAGCCGATCGAGTCGTGGAACGCGCAGCTCTCCCTGCTCACCGGGATGGCGGCCGCGCGCATGATGCTCGACGGGCGCATCGGCATCCTGCGCACCATGCCGCCGGCAGAACCGGAGGCGATCGAGCGATTCCGGCGGCAGACGAAGGCGCTCGGCACCCCGTGGCCCGCCGAGGAGCGCTACGGCGACTACCTCAAGCGGCTCGCCGACGACGACCCTCGTCACCTCGCGATCCGGCACGCGGCGGCGTCGCTGTTCCGCGGCGCCGCCTACCGCGCCTTCGACGGCGAGCCGCCGGAGGACACCGTGCAGGCCGCGATCGGCGCCCCCTACGCCCACGTCACCGCGCCGTTGCGCCGCCTCGTCGACCGCTTCGGGCTGGAGATCTGCCTCGCCCTGTCCGCGGGTGCCGCGGTGCCGTCGTGGGTCGCGGAGGCGCTGCCCGCGCTGCCGAAGCTGATGGCCCGGTCGAGCGACCTCGCCGGGCGGCTCGACCGCCGCACCCTCGACACCGTCGAGGCCGCAACGCTCGCCGCGCGTGTGGGCGAGCTCTTCGACGCGGTCGCGATCTCGGACTCCGCCATCCAGCTCGCCGACCCCGCGGTGGAGGCGCCGTGCGACGGCGGGCTGCAGCCCGGATCGACGGTGCGGGTGCGGCTCGTCGAGGCCGACGTCGCCGCCGGGACGGTGCGGTTCGCGGTCTAGCTCGCCTCCGCATCCCGGATCCGGACCGAGAGGCAGGTCACGCAGCCCTCGAGCTTCTCGAACTCCGTGACGGGCGTCGTGACCACCTCAAGGCCGCGTTCGCGCAGCAGTTCTGCGGTATGCGGCGCGGATGCCGAGAGCAGCACGCTCGACGGGCCGAGCACGACGACGGCGACGCCCTCCGGCTCGGGGACCGGCTGGAACGCCGGGAAGACGCCGGGATCGTCGACGAGCGGCGGGTAGCCGAGCACCGTGCCGTCGGGCAGCGCCGTCACCCCGGACTTCAGGTGCAGCACCCGCGTCACCGGCACCGCCACAACCCGCCAGCCGCGCGGGGCGAGCAGCTCGCCGAGCGCCGCGATCCCCTCGTCGTTGGTGCGGGAGCCGCGGCCCACGTACACGGTGCGGCCGATCTTGAGCACGTCACCGCCGTCGAGGTGCGCCGGCGGGGCGAGGCGCGCCACCTCGAGTCCGGTCGCCGCGACCGCGCGTGCGGCCGAGTCGATCTCGCCCCGCCGCGACGGGGCCCCCGGCGAGGTGAGCACGGCGAGCCCGTCGAACACGACCACCGCATCCTCGATGAACACGCCGTCCGGATGCTCGTCGGCCGGATCTACCTCGGTCACCTCCCAGCCGCGATCGCGGAACACCGCGACGTAGTCGCGCCACTGCCGCAGCGCGAGCTCGGCATCCACCGGGCTGCGCTCGAGGTGGGTGAGCTCTCCCTCGGCGACGCGCGGGGAGGGACGACGGACCAGCAGGCGGGGCATCCTGACACGTTACCCGGGCGTTGCGGCACACTGGTCGCATGCCGGAACTGCCCGAGGTGCACGCGCTCGCATCCGATCTGGATGCGCGATTGCGCGGGCGCGTCATCGACCGCCTGCAGCTGGTGGCGTTCCCCGCGCTCAAGAGCTATGACCCGCCCGTCGAGGCGCTTTCGGGCGAGCGCATCACGGGCGTCACCCGGCACGGAAAGTTCCTCGACCTCGCGACGGACGGACGTCTCCACCTCGTGATGCATCTCGCGCGGGCCGGCTGGATCCGCTGGCGGGCGGCGGCGCCGAAGACCTCCGGGCGTCCAGGGTCGGGCCCGCTCGCCGCGCGCCTCGTGCTGCGCGACGACGGCGCGGGCTTCGATGTCACCGAGGCGGGCACCAGGAAGAGCCTCGCCATCTACCTCGTCCGCGACCCGGCCGAGGTGCCCGGCATCGCGCGGCTCGGGCCGGAGGTGCTCGATCCCGACTTCACGCTCGAACGCTTCCGCGCGATCCTCGCCGGTCAGGGCCGCGCGCAGCTCAAGGGCGTGCTGCGCGACCAGTCCGTCATCGCGGGTATCGGCAACGCCTACTCCGACGAGATCCTGCACGCCGCCCGGATGTCGCCGTACAAGCCGGCGGCGATGGGCGACGAGGACTCCGCGGCGCTCTACGAGGCGCTGCGCGGCACCCTCGCGGATGCCGTGGCGCGTGCCGAGGGGCTGCCCGCGTCCGAGCTCAAGGCCGAGAAGAAGTCGACGCTGCGGGTACACGGCCGGTTCGGCGAGCCGTGCCCGGTGTGCGGCGGCAGGATCGAGCAGGTCGTCTTCGCCGACCGCAGCTTCCAGTACTGCCCGGGGTGCCAGACGGGTGGGAGGAAGCTGAGCGACCGGGTGCTGGACCGGCTGCTGAGGTAGGGGGCGCGGGTTTCGATACGCCCGCTGCGCGGGCTACTCAACCAGCGAGAGGTGGCGGCCGTCGGCACCACCCCACCTGCTGGCACGGTTTCGGACGGATGGCACGGTCGTGCGAGTGCCATCCGTCCGAAACCGTGCCAGGAAACGCCACCGCGCCACCGCGGCGGAGCTCACTCCTCGTCGGCGAGCTCGCGGGGCTTGACGTAGGGGTCCTCATCGCCGGCGTAGCTGGCGTTGGCCGCGAGCGCGCGCGCCTCGTTGTCGCGCTCGGTCGCCTCGCGCAGCAGGGCGTCGATCGCGGCGGCGTTCTCGGGGATCGCGTCGGCGATGAACTCGAGGCTCGGGGTGAGCCGCAGCTTGAGGTTGCGCCCCACCTCGGTGCGCAGCATCCCGGTCGCCGCCGTGAGGGCCGCGGCGGAGTCGGCGCGCTCCTGGTCGGTGCCGTACACCGTGTAGAACACGCTCGCGTGCTGCAGGTCGCCCGTGACCCGCACATCCGTGATCGTCACGAAGCCGAGCCGCGGATCCCGGATGCCGCGCTCCAGCCGCTGCGCGATGATCTCCTTGATGCGATCGGCGACCTTCGCCGCCCGAGGATTCTCACCCATCGCCCTCTCCCGCCTTCTGCTTTCCCGATGATGTGGTCGCCCGCGCAACCAATGAGATTACTCAGGGAGCCGGGGTCGGACGCCCCTTCCGAGTCAATCGGGGAAGGGGCCCCCGCTCTTGACTCGGAAGGGGCGTCCGACCCCGAGCTCCCGTCGTGTGAAACTCAGCCGCGCGGCTTCTCGACCAGCTCGATCGTCTCGATCTCGTCCCCGAGCTGGATGTCGTTGAACTTGCCGAGCCCGATTCCGCACTCGAACCCTTCCTTGACCTCCGTGACGTCGTCCTTGAAGCGACGCAGCGACTCGATCGCGAGCCCGTCGGCGAGCACGACGCCGTCGCGGATGACGCGCGCCTTGGCGTTGCGGGTGATCGTGCCGCTGCGCACGAGCACGCCCGCGATGTTGCCGAACTTGGAGGAGCGGAACACCTCGCGCACCTCCGCGACACCGGACTGCACCTCCTCGAACTCGGGCTTGAGCATGCCCTTGAGCGAGGACTCGATGTCGTCGAGCGCCGAGTAGATGACCGAGTAGAAGCGGATGTCGATGCCTTCGCGGGCGGCCCGCTCGCGCGCCTTGACATCCGGGCGCACGTTGAAGCCGATGACGATCGCGTTGTCGATCGTGGCAAGGTCGACATCGCTCTCGGTGATCGCGCCGACGCCGCGGTGCAGGATGCGCAGCTGGACCGAGTCGTCCACCTCGATCTTGAGCAGCGACTCCTCGAGCGCCTCGACGGCACC
>JASGGJ010000051.1:0-17449 GCA_047605085.1 Protaetiibacter sp. | reverse complement strand
GCATCCGGTCGGCGAGGGTCGACTTGCCGTGGTCGATGTGCGCGATGATGCAGAAATTGCGGATCGCCGACGGGTCGGTCGAGGCCGGCTCGAGGGGATGCTGGGCGCGCGGGGACATGACGGGACATTGTCTCAGACCGCGGGTGCCCAGCCGCACCCGCGTAGCATCGCACCGTGACCGTCCGCTTCGTGCTCGTGCACGGCCTGCGCACGTCGCACACGATGTGGCGCCCGCAGCTCGAGGCTCTCGTCGGGGCCGGCATCCCCGCCGTGACGGTCGACCTCCCGGGCCACGGCGAGCGCATCGGCCGCTCGTTCACGATGGACGCGGCCGTCCAGGCCGTCGCCGAGGGCGTCGGACGGGCCCGCGATGCCGCGGGCGATCCCGGGCCGGTCGTCCTCGTCGGCCTCTCGCTCGGCGGGTTCGTGTCGATGGAGACAGTCGGGCGTCATCCCGACCTCGTCGACGGGCTCGTCGCGATCGGCTGCTCCACCCGGCCGAACCGGCTCGGGCTCGCGCTCTACCGCAACTGGAGCGTCGCGTTCTCCCGGCTCCCCGACGGAGGACGACGCCTCGACGAGGCGATGAGCCGTGCCGTGCTCGGCCGGCAGGCCGCCGTCGATCTCCTCTCCGGCGGGTACGGGATCGCCGAGTCCGCGGCCGCCGTCGACGCCGTCGCGGAGCTTCACCCGCTCGACTCCGTCGCACGGGCCGCCGAGGCCGGCCTGCCGATCTGGTTCGTCAACGGCGCCTACGACCAGTTCCGCCTCGAGGAGCGGCGCTTCCACGAGGCCGCCCGCGGATCGCTGCTCACGATCGTCCCCCGGGCGACGCACATGGCGAACCTCACCCGGCCCGACGCGATCGACGCGATCCTGCTGTCGATCGCCGAACACGCCGGCTGAGTGCTAGGCTCTCTGCTTGGCTTCCGCGTGGTTCCCACGCCGCGCGACTCCCCTGGCCGGGCCCCTCTACCCCGGACTGGGAATCACCCTGTCGGAACGGACGAAGGACGAACCCGCCCATGGCGAACATCAAGTCGCAGATCAAGCGCGACAAGCAGAACGAGAAGGCGCGCGAGCGCAACAAGGCGATCAAGAGCGAGCTCAAGACCGCCGTCCGCAGCACCCGCCAGGCCATCGCGGCCGGCGATAAGGACACGGCCGCCGCGGCGCTGGCCACCGCCTCGAAGAAGCTCGACAAGGCCGTGAGCAAGGGCGTCATCCACAAGAACCAGGCCGCGAACCGCAAGTCGGCGATCGCGAAGCAGGTCGCCGGGCTCTGAGCCGCGCCGCGGCCGCCGCATCCGCCCAAGTCAAGGATGCATGGCTCCCAAATCAAGGAGACGCGGCTTGGTGGAGCCCACATCCGCCTCAGAACACAACTCCAGCCACGCCGAGTCCTTGACTTGGGATGCTCGGCTCCTTGATTTGGGATGCGCGGGTCAGGCGGCGCCGCGGGAGGCGATGACGCCGATCATGCGCTCGAGGGCATACACGGGGTCGCGGCCGGCCCCCTTCACCTGGGCGTCGGCGGCCGCGAGGGCCTCGATGGCGCACGCCAGACCCTCATCCGTCCAGCCCTGTAGATCGCGCCGGGCCCGATCCACCTGCCAGGCCTGCAGGCCGAACTTCCGTGCGAGCTCGTTCGAGGAGCCGCGCGCACCCGCGAGCTTCGCCATTGTGCGCACCTTCATCGCGAACGCCGCGACCATCGGAACCGGGTCGGAGCCGGATGCGAGGGCATGCCGCATGAGCCCGAGCGCCTCGCCGCGGCGGCCGGCGATCGCGGCGTCCGCGACCGCGAAGGCGGTGATTTCGGCACGCCCCGCGTAGTAGCGATCGACGACCGCCTCGGTGATGTCGCCGTCGGTGTCGGCGACGAGCTGCCGGCAGGCGGCCGCGAGCTCAGCGAGATCGTCGCCGAACGCGGAGACGAGGGCCCGCACGGCACCGGAAGTCGCCTGCCGCTTCACGGCACGGAACTCGGCGGCAGCGAAATCCAGCCGGTCGCTGTCGCGCTTGAGCTCGGCGCACACCACCTCGACGCCGCCGCCGGTTCCCCCGCGGATCACGTCGAGCAGCTTCTTGCCGCGCACGCCGCCGCCGTGACGCAGCACGAGCACGGTGTCGTCGGCCGGGGTCTCGAGGTAGGCGAGCGTCTCCTCGAGGAACGCGTCGGTGCACTTCTCCACCTGGCTCACCCGGATGAGGCGCGGCTCGCCGAACAGCGAGGGGCTCGCGAGCGTCAGCAGCTCGCCAGGCGCGTACTGACCGGCGTCGATGTCCGAGACCTCGAGGCTCGGGTCGGCGGCGCGCAGCTTCTCGCGCACGGCCCGGATGGCGCGTTCGGCGAGTAGCTCCTCCGGACCCGTGACGAGGACGACGGGCGCGGGGTCGACGCTGTGCCAGGCGAGCTGCGGAATCGTCGTCGTGCCCTTCGCCGCCGCTCGTACCGCCATGACTTCAGCCTAACGAGCGGGGGTGACGGTGATCACCCACCTGCCCTAGCCAGGAAGGGGCCGGGGGTCTAGCATGAGGGGGCAGAAGGCGGCGACCCGCCCCACCAGGACGCGAGTCTCGGGGGGGGCCCAGCCGCCTTCTGCATTCCGGGTGCGACCCTTACGGCAGCCGGATCATGCGGTGGTCGTGATCAAGAATGATCAGTTGCGTGAACCGCTTCTGGCCGTGAAATCTCCGCGTCGCCTGCTCGATCGCAAGATCGTCGGGGAGGCCGCAACGAGCCAAGTCGATGACGAGATTCTCTGCTTGGTTCTTCGCACTCTTGAATTGCTCGGAAATGGTGTTCTTCACCGAGCTCCCCTTCGGGCTCTTGAACTCCCATACCTCGTCACCGATAATCGCGTCTGGGTTCTTGGTCCCCGGCACGTTCGACTGTTCCCGGAAGGTCACGTCGAGCCCGTGGGCGCGCAATCTCATCGCCGTCGCGATTTCGTGGTCTTCTGGAGTCACGTCACGGGGGATACGCAACACGCCCCCGAGCGCGCTCGGTCCAGACACGGGGCGGGTCGCCCACGTGCTCTGGCGGGGCGACGAGGATGAGGCCGTCGAGGTCGGTGCGGAAGGCGGCGGTCCCGGACGCGGCGAGAGCGGCGAGCGCACGCGCGGTCGGGTGCCCGTAGTCGTTGCCCGCGCCGACGCCGATGAGCCCCACGGATGCCGTGACGCGCGCGTAGAGCGCCTCGCTGAAGTCGGCGGAGCCGTGGTGAGCCACCTTGAGCACGTCGACCCGCGGCGGGGACGAGCGTCCGAGCAGGCGCGCCTGGGACTCCTCCCCCAGATCGCCCAGCAGCAGAGCGCTCAGGCAGGCTCCGCATCCGGACGCCGGGGTCACCAGCAGCGCGATACTCGCCGCGTTCCCGGCCTCGACCCCGCGGGACGGCGGCCACAGCACCTGCCACTCGAACGCGCCGAGAGAGCCCGTCATGCCCTCCTGCGCCTGGACGAGTCGCGCCCCGCTCGCGACCAGCTGCTCGCGCAGCCGCTCGTCGTCGGCGTCGCCGACGGGCCCGACGAGGGCGAGCCCGACGCGCCCCAGCACGGCATCCGTTCCACCGACGTGATCGAGGTCGTAGTGGGTAAGCACGAGCAGGTCGACCCGGGCGATGCCGAGCTCGTCGAGGCACGCCGTGAGCGGCACCGGGTCTGGGCCCGTGTCGACGAGCGCGACGACGCCCTCCGAGCGGATGACGGTCGCGTCGCCCTGCCCCACGTCGCACATCGCGTACTGCCAGTCGCCCGGTCGGCCGGCCAGGGTCAGGACGCGGATGCCGCCCACGGCGCCGAGGTAGCCGAGCAGTCCGACGCACGCGACCCCGGCGGCGAACCGGCGCAGCCGCGACCGCGGCGGCCCGAGAGCCGCGACGAGCCCGAGCGCGGTCAGCACCACGAGGGCGACGATGCCGATGGTGCCGGCCGGCCACGGCATCCGCGCCCCCGGCAGCCCGTCCGCGAGACGGGCGACCGCCGCGATCCACGACGCGGGGAGCCAGGCGAGGCTCGCGACCGCGTCGGCGAGCGGGGGCGCGAGCGGCGCGAGCAGGCAGGCGACGAGCCCGAGCACGGTCGCGAGCGGTGCCGCGGGACCGGCGAGGAGGTTCGCGGGCACACCCCAGAGCGGGAGGGCGGGGGCGAGCAGGAGCAGGACCGGCTGGCAGGCGAGCTGCGCCGCGACAGGCACGGCGATCACGAGCGCGAGCGGCGACGGCATCCAGCGGGCGAGCACCGCGGCGAGCGGCCCGGCGAGCAGCAGCAGGCCCGCCGTCGCGAGCACCGAGAGCGCGAACCCGTAGGAGCGGGCCAGCCACGGGTCGATGGCGAGCAGTGTCACGACGGCGAGGCAGAGCGGCGGAACCCCGCGCGTCGCCCTCCCGAGGGCGAGCGCGAGCAGCACCACCCCGCCCATCACGCCCGCTCGCAGCACGCTCGGCTCGGGGGTGACGAGTACGACGAAGCAGGCGAGCGCCGCGAGGGACACGCCCACCCTGGCCACACGCGGGAGTCCGAGGAGCGCGCAGAACGCGAACACGGCACCGACGACGACGGCGCAATTGGAGCCGGATACCGCCGTGAGGTGCGACAGCGAGGACGTCTTCATGGCCGTATCGAGCGAGGCGTCGACGCGGCTCGTGTCGCCGACCGCGAGTCCGGGCAGCAGACGCGCGCCGTCGCCCGGCAACCGCTCACTCGTCGTCACGAGCCCCTCTCGCAGCGCGGCGGCGACAGCGAGCAGCGGGGGCGCCCGCCCGACTCGCACCGGCTCGTCCTCCGCGAAGGCGAGGAAAGCCACCTCGTCACCCGGCTCGACCTCGCGCAGCCGCGCCGTCATCCGCCAGCTTTCGCCGATGCGCATCGCCGCGGGGGCGTCGAGGAAGACCAGGACGGATGCCTCCCCCGCCTCGGGCGAGTCGCGGAGCACGGCGCGCCCCGGTACGCGACCGTCGCGCACGGCGCCCGTGATGACGAGCTCGAGCTGCACCGTCGCGTCACCTGCGGCATCCCGGAGCGCCTCGGGCGACCGCGCCGGCGCCTGCACCGCGACGGCCGTCGCGACGAGCGCCGCCGCCGTGAGCGCGATCGACACCGCCGCGAGCACGCGCACCCGCGCGCTGCTGATCGCTGCGAGCGCGGCCGCCACCCAGAGCGCCGCCGCGACGAGGCCGAACGGGCCGTCGGGCACTCCGGCCACGAGCACTCCCCCCGCCGCCCAGGCGCCGACGGCCGCGGGTACGAGTCGCAGCTCGGCGCGGCGCGGCGCGTGGAGGATGGCGGCGGCGGTTTCGAGACGCGTCGCCGCGCGCCGCTCCTCAACCACCGGGGTGCTCACATCCGCGCGGCGCGGCTCACCCACCTTGCACCACCAGGGGCCTCAGCGCCTCGACCGTCTTCTCCCCGATGCCGCTCACCGCGAGCAGGTCATCGACCGAGCGGATCGGCCCATTCGCCTCGCGCCAGTCGATGATGCGCTGCGCCATCGCGGGTCCGATCCGTGGCAGGGTGTCGAGGGTCGCGAGGTCGGCGGTGTTGAGGTCGACGCGCCCGTCGGATGCCGTGCCCGCGGCGGCAGGAGACGTCTCGCCGATGGCGGGCACGGCGAGCTGCTCCCCGTCGCCGAGCAGCCGCGCGAGGTTCACGCCGGCCGGATCGGCGGCGTCCGTGAGCCCGCCGGCGGCCGCGATCGCGTCGATCACCCGGTCGCCCTCGCGGAGCTCGTACAGGCCGGGATGCGCGACCTGGCCGAGCACGTGGACGAAGATCGGGGTGCCGGATGCGACGGTTGCCGACTCATCGACGAGCGTGCCCGTCACGGTGCCCGCGTCCGCGTCCGCGGCCACTTCGCGCTCGGCCCCCCGCGGTGTGACGAGCGTCACGAACACCGCGATGGCCGCCCCCGCGAGCAGCACGACGAGCGCCGCCCCGACCCTACGTCGCACCCGGGCGCGGGAGGTGCCGGGGTCGGGACGGTCGCTCACTCGGGGAGGTTAGCCAGTGAGCGAGGCGGCCCGTCGGCGGGCGGAGCGGAATGCGGGAAAACGCGAATGCCGGCCCGGTGGGGAGGAGACGACGGGGGTCTCGATTACCCGAGCAGAGGGGAGGGCAACCCCTCAGCCCCGGGTCGCGATGTTGACGACGCGAGGAGCGCGCACGATGACGTTCACGATCTCGCGCTCGCCGATCGCGCGCTGCACCGCGGCGGATGCGCGAGCGAGCGCCTCGAGCTCCTCACCCGGGATGGCGGGCGCCACCTCGATCCGGTCGCGCACCTTCCCGTCGACCTGCACGATCGCGGTGACCGACTCCGTGACGAGCAGGCGCGGATCCGGCTTCGGCAGCGTCTGCAGCGCCACCGTCGGCGGGTGGCCGAGCCTCGCCCAGATGTCCTCCGCGGTGTACGGCGCGAACAGCGACAGCAGGATCGCGAGGGTCTCCGCCGCCTCGCGCACCGCGGGATCCGCTCCCCCCACGCCCGAATCGATCGCCTTGCGCACGACGTTGACGTGCTCCATGAGGCGCGCGACGAGCACGTTGAACTTGAACGACTCGACGAGCCCTGGCGCGTCCGCGAGCAGGCGGTGCGTGGCCCGGCGAAGGGCGGTGTCGCCCGAGCCGAACGCGACGCCCGGCTCGGAGCGCACATCCCCCGCCACCCGCCAGGCCCGGGCGAGGAACTTCGCCGAACCCGAGGGCGAGACGTCCGCCCAGTCGATGTCGTCCTCCGGCGGGCCGGCGAACGCCATCGTCAGCCGCACCGCGTCGACCCCGAACTCGTCGAGCTGCTCGGAGAGCCGCACCAGGTTGCCGCGGCTCTTCGACATGGCCTTGCCGTCCATGATGACCATGCCCTGGTTGAGCAGGGCCGAGAACGGCTCGGTGAACGACAGGTAGCCGAGGTCGAACAGCACCTTGGTGATGAACCGCGCGTACAGCAGGTGCAGGATGGCGTGCGTCACCCCGCCGACGTACTGGTCGACCGGTGCCCACTTCTCCACCTCGGCGACGTCGAAGGCCCGCGTGTCGTCGTCCGGCGACAGGAACCGCAGGAAGTACCAGGAGCTGTCGACGAAGGTGTCCATCGTGTCGGGGTCGCGGCGCGCCGCGGTTCCGTCCGGCAGGGTCACGTTCACCCAGTCCGAGGCGGCACCGAGCGGGGAGGTGCCCTTCGGCTGCAGGTCGAGCCCCTCGGGCGACGGCAGCGTCACGGGCAGCGCCGACTCCTCGACCGGGATCTCGCGCCCGTCCTCGGTGTGCAGGATCGGGATGGGCGTGCCCCAGTAGCGCTGGCGCGAGATGAGCCAGTCGCGCAGCCGGTAGGTCTTCGCGGCGCGACCGGTTCCCGCCTCCTCGAGCAGCTCGATGACGCGGCGGATGGCGTTCTGCTTGCTGAGCCCGTCGAGCGGACCGGAGTTGATCATCCGCCCGTCGCCCGCGAGCGCCTCGCCCGTGACCGCGGGATCCATCGAGGCGAGCTCGCGCACCGCATCCGGGTTCTCGAGCATTTCGGGCGTGATGACCGGGATCGCGCCGGTGATCGGCGCCGTGACGTCGACGACGACCTTGATCGGGAGGCCGAACCGCCGCGCGAAGTCGAGGTCGCGCTGGTCGTGCGCCGGCACCGCCATGACGGCGCCGTGCCCGTAGTCGGCGAGCACGTAATCCGCGGTCCACACCGGGATGCGCTCGCCGTTGACAGGGTTGATCGCGGTGCGGCCGAGCGGGATGCCGGTCTTCTCGCGCGTGGCGTCCTGCCGCTCGATCTCGCTCGTCTTCTGCACCTGGGCGAGGTACTCGGCGAACGCCGCCTGCACCTCCGGGGTGGACTCTGCGGCGAGTCTCGCGGCGAGATCGGAATCGGGCGCGACCACCATGAACGTCGCGCCGAACAGCGTGTCGGGGCGCGTCGTGAAGACCGTGACCTTCTCGTCGTGTCCCTCGATCACGAAGTCGACATCCGCACCGACCGAGCGGCCGATCCAGTTGCGCTGCATCGCGATGACCTTGCTCGGCCAGCTGCCCTCGAGCTGGTTGAGGTCGTCGAGCAGCCGGTCGGCGTAGTCGGTGATCTTGAAGTACCACTGGGTGAGCTTCTTCTTCGTCACCGGGTTGTCGCATCTCTCGCACAGGCCGCCGACCACCTGCTCGTTCGCGAGCACCGTCTGGTCGTAGGGGCACCAGTTGACCCAGCTCGCCTTGCGGTAGGCGAGGCCCTTCTCGTACAGCTTGAGGAACAGCCACTGGTTCCAGCGGTAGTACTCGGGGTCGGAGGTGTGGATGACGCGGTCCCAGTCGAAGCTCGTCGCGTAGCGGCGCATCGACGCGCGCTGCTGGGCGATGTTGGCGTAGGTCCACTCGCGCGGGTCGACGCCGCGCTTGATCGCGGCGCCCTCGGCGGGCAGGCCGAAGGAGTCCCAGCCGATCGGGTGCAGCACGTTGAAGCCCTGCAGGCGCCAGTAGCGGGCGATGATGTCGCCGAAGGCGTACGCCTCGGCGTGGCCCATGTGCAGGTCGCCGGACGGGTAGGGGAACATGTCGAGCACGTACTTGCGGGGGCGCTTGTCGGCGGGGTCGGCGGTCGAGAAGGGCTTGAGCTCGTCCCAGACCGGAAGCCAGTGCTCCTGGATGCGGCGGAAGTCGTATCCGCCCTCGGTCTCGGCCTGCTGGGGAACGCTCACTGCCGTGTCTCTGCCTCTCGGGTTCGCAACCTCTACAGAGTAGTCAACGTTTCGAGGGCGTCGAGCAGGGCTGCGGCCTTGAGCCGGGCCTCGGCGAGCTCGGCCCCCGGATCGGAGAGTGCGGTGATGCCGCCGCCCGTGCCGACGGATGCGCCATCCGGGTCGATCGCGATCGTGCGGATCGTCATCGCCAGATCGGCGGCGCCGTCGGCGGCGAGATAGCCGAAGGCACCCGCATAGGCCCCGCGGGGGCGGTCCTCGAGGGCGTCGAGCACCTCGATCGCCCGCAGCTTGGGGGCGCCCGTCATCGAGCCGGCGGGGAAGCAGGCCGCGACCGCGTCCACGGCGTCGAGTCCCGGCAGCAGGCGCCCCTCGATGCTCGACACGAGCTGGTGCACGTGCCGGTACGACTCGACCTCGAGCAGCCTGGTGACCGCGACCGAGCCGATCGCGCACACCCGGGACAGGTCGTTGCGCATGAGGTCGACGATCATGAGGTTCTCGGCGCGCTCCTTCTCGCTCGCGACGAGCTCGCCGCACAGCCTGGCGTCCTCGTCGGGGCGCGGATCACGTGGCCGGGTGCCCTTGATGGGGCTCGTACGCACGGTGCCGTCCGCGCTCACCTCGAGGAACCGCTCGGGCGAGGCCGACACGAGCGCGAGCTCGCCGATCCGCACCAGCCCGCCGTGGTGGGTCGCGCTCGAGGCGCGCACCGCGTCGAAGACCGCGAGCGGATCGAAGGAGCCCTCGACCCGCGCCTCGGTCGTGAGGCACAGCTGGTAGGCCTCGCCCTCGCGGATGGCATCCTGGCACGCGGCGATGTTCGCGAGATAGCGCTCGGGGGTGTCGCGCCAGACGGCCCTTTCCTGTGGTCGAGTGCCGCCCGCAGGACGGTGTATCGAGACCGAAGGGCGCGCGGCCGACGCCACCCGCTCCCGCCACGCCGCGAGCTCGCCCTCCCACGCGTCCCCGAGCGCGAGCAGGGCGGCGGAGCCGTCCGCCTCGACGATGACGAGCCGGTCGACGCGCAGGAAGGCGGCATCCGGATACGGCCCGCGCAGCCGCACCGGCATCCCCGTCGTCTCGCCGCGCAGCTCGTAGCCGAGCCAGCCGACGAGCCCGAGCGGCACGCCGCCGAGCGGGCCGTCGACCCGCAGCGCCGCGAGCTCGGCGCGCACTCGCGCGAGCACCTCGCCCCGCTCCGGCACCACGCGCGCGCCGGTGCCGAGGAAGGACCTCCCGCCCGGGCCGGAGTCGAGCCAGAAGGCGTCGCCCTCCGGATGCAGGGCGGCGAACAGCGCCCCGGCCTCGAACCCCTCGCCGAGCGGATGCCGCACAAGCCCGGTGGTCATAGCCTGATCCTATGAGCGCGCTCCCCTCCGCCCCCGCGGCGACCACCTCGCTGTGGCAGGGCGGCACGCTCGTTCCGCGCGACGACTGCGACCTCGCCCCGGCGACGGTCGAGGTGGCCGACTCCTGGCTCGTCGAGGAGGGCGCCGCGCGCGGGCTCGAGCTGCACCGCGAGCGCTTCCTCACCTCGATCCCGCGCTCCCGGGCGCGCGAGCTCGAGCTCGGGGCGTTCTGGGACGCGGCGATCGGCGCCATCCCGCGGCACGGCGCGTGGTTCCCCCGCGTCGAGCTGCGCGAGCAGCTCGGGGCGCCGCAACTGCTGTTCCGGCTGCGCGAGGCGCCCACCCTGCAGCGCTCGCTCATCCTCACCACCCACGCGGGGCGCGATCCGCGGACCGTGCCGACGATCAAGGGACCCGACCTCGCCTCGATGGTGCGGCTGCGCACCGAGGGGCAGCGCCGGGGCGCGGACGAGACGGTCATCGTGAGTCAGGACGGTCACGTCGTCGAGGGCGCAACGACGAGCCTCGTGTGGTGGGAGGGCGGCACGCTGTGCATCGTCGACCGGGCGCTCGCCCGCATCCCCTCGATCACGGAGCGCACGGTCGTCGCGCTCGCCGCCGCTCTCGGCATCCCGGTCGAGGAGCGACGGGCACGCCCCGAGGAGCTCGAGGGCCGGGAGCTGTGGGCCCTGGGCGCGCTGCACGGCATCCGCATCGCGACCTCCTGGCAGGGCGGTCCGGCTGAGCTCGGGGAGGAGCCCGGCCGACTCTCCCGCTGGCGGCTGCGGCTCGACGCGCTGCGCCGCCCGATCCAGGCATCCGACGGCGGCACGGCGGCGTGAACTGGTTCAACGAGCTGCTCACGGCGCTGCTCGACGCCGTGCAGTCCGTCGACCCCGTGCTGCGCACCCTGCTCGCGGGGATCGGCATGTTCCTCGAGACCTCGGTGCTCGTCGGCCTCGTCGTGCCGGGCGACACGATCGTGCTGGTCGCGGCGACCGCGGTCGGCAGTCCCGCCGAGTACGCCTCCCTCGTCGCGATCGTCATCCTGGGAGCGCTCGGAGGCGAGTCCCTCGGGTTCGCGCTCGGCCGAGTCTTCGGGCCGAGGATCCGCCACTCACGCCTCGGACGCCGCATCGGCGAGCACAACTGGCACCGCGCCGAGAACTACGTCGACCGCCGGAGCGGCATCGCGGTGTTCGTCTCGCGCTTCCTGCCCGTGCTGCATTCGCTCGTGCCGCTCACGGTCGGTATGAGCACCATGCGCTACCGCCGCTTCCTCGCCTGGACGGCTCCCGCGTGCGTGCTATGGGCCATCGCCTACGTCACGGTCGGCTCGCTCGCGGCCGGCTCGTACCGCGAGCTCGCGCAGCAGCTGCACTGGGCCGGGTACGTGTTCGTCGCGATCATCGTCGTGTTCCTCGCGGTCGTCGTGATCGCCAAGAAGCTGATCGCACGCTCCGAGGCGCGGCACTGGGCTCACCCGGGCGACGGGGATGCCACCACCGCGGATCCACCGGATCCGCGGCTCGAAGAGCCCGGGAACCGCGACGGCTGAGCCGCGGTTTCGGCGTGCTTGCGGGGCCGCCTAGGGCGCCGGGACCGGCAGGTAGTCGGCGAGGACGGCACGCACGGCCAAACGAGCCGCCTCGAGACGCTCGGGGTCACCCTGCGGGTCCTGCGCGAAGGCTCGCGCGACAAGCGCGTCCGTGACCTCGATCGCGACCGCGAAGCCCGCGCGGGAGTCCCCGGGGAGCTCGAACCGCGCGGTGAGCGCGTCGAAGATCGCATCCGCGACGACCGAGTTGCGCGGTGCGCCCTCGGCCGGACGCAGATCGAGCACGTCGCCGAGTCGCAGCGAGGCGAAGCCGGGCTCCTCGCGGAAGAACGAGACGAACACCTCGAACGACGCCGAGAGCGCCGCGAGCCAGTCGCCGTGGGCCGGATCGGAGATGGCGTCGACGACCCGGGCGATGACGCGTTCCTCGTTGCGCGCCGCAAGGCTCTGCAGCACGGCGATGCGGTCGGGGAAGTAGCGGTACACGGTTCCGATGGACGCCCCGGCGCCCTCGGCCACCATCGCGGTCGTCAGACGCTCATAGCCGATCGCGTCGACCACGGCCGCGGTCGCGTCGAGCAGCGCGGCGAGGCGCGCGGTGCTGCGAGCCTGCATGGGCTCATTGCGGATCAGGCTCGCGTGGATGTCGCGAGCAGCGGTCAGGGTGTCGGGCACAGTCACTCCTCCGTCGTTGCCGTGATTGTAGCGGCATCAAACCCTGGTTCTGGCTGGGAGTGGCCATGACACACTGGTGCGATGGAGTCCGCCGCCGAGGCAGAACCCGTCGCCGCGGGACCCGGCCGACGCCTGCACCTCGCCGCGCGCATCGAGGACGTCGTCCACCGCTTCCGTGAGCGCCGTGGGCGGCGGAGAGGCTACATCCCGACGCTCGTGCCGTTTCCCGGCTACGGCGGAGACGGCTGGCTGCGGGTGCTGGGACGCGTCGTGCTCGTGAAGCCGGGACGCCGCGAACCCGACCGCTACGCGAACATCCGCGGCTGGCGCAGCTTCACGAGCATCCCCGTGCGCGACGCCGAGATCCGCGTGCGGGCGGGCGACGCCGAGCACGCCATCCACGCCGACCGCGGCGGGGTGGTCGACGCCCGCGTCGTGGCGCGGCTGCCCGCCGGCTGGGGCACGGTGCTGCTCACCCTCGGGGACGCGGATGCGGTCGAAGCGCCCGTCTTCGTGGTCGATGAGGGCGCCCGGTTCGGACTCGTCTCGGATGTCGACGACACCGTCATGGTGACGGCGCTGCCGCATCCTCTGCTCGCCGCCTGGAACACCTTCGTGCTCGGCGAGCACGCCCGCCGCCCGGTTCCGGGGATGTCGGTGCTCTACGACCGGCTGGCCGCCGCGCACCCGGGGTCGCTCGTCGTGTACCTGTCGACGGGGGCCTGGAACATCGTGCCCGCCCTCAACCGCTTCCTCTCCCGGCATCTCTACCCGCGGGGCGCGTTCCTGCTGACCGACTGGGGTCCGACGCCGGAGCGCTGGTTCCGCAGCGGCCAGGAGCACAAGAAGGAGAGCCTGGCACGGCTCGCCGCGGAGTTCCCGGCGGTCCGCTGGCTGCTCGTCGGCGACGACGGGCAGCACGACGAGGAGCGGTACCGGGAGTTCGTCGACGCGCATCCGGGGAACGTGGCTGCCGTCGCCATCAGGCGGCTGACCGCGAGCGAGGCGGTGTTCGCCGGTGGCCGCTCGCAGCAGGAGAGTTACGCGGGAGCTGCACCCTGGGTGTACGGGGCGGACGGGGCAGAGCTGGCGACCGAGCTCACCCAGCTCGGCCTGCTCGACACGCCGCGCGCCTGAGCGATCGCGGCATCGTCCCCCGGATGCATTGTCCCCCGGACGGGGTCCTGCTAACGTAGGGGCACCCGACCCGTCGGCTCCCCCGCTGGCGACCTCTCCCCCGAAGGACTCCGGCATGTCCGGCCTGCTGACCCTGCTGATTCTCGCGCTCGCTGCGGCGGCGCTGACCGCCATCGCGAGCGGGATCGTCGTGCTGCGGCGTGCGGGTCGGCTGGCGCTGCGTGGCGGGCTGGCGGGGGCCGGGCTCGCGGTGGTCGCCGCTGCCACGGCCGTGCTCGGCATCGCGGCGGTGCAGCCGGCTCCCGCACCCGCGCGGGAGAGCGTCGCGGCGATCGACACCGCCGTCGGTGCCCCGGTCGACGTGCAGCTGCCCACCCTCGCCCTCGACGAGTAGGACGACCGTCGCCGGTTTCGATACGCGGCCTGCCGCCGCCACTCGACCAGCGAACTCGGCGGCAGACGTATCGAAGCCCGCACGAATCGCACCTCAGTCGGCGGCACCCGCCAGAATGACGGGGTGACCCGCCCCGCCGCCCGTGACCGCCGCCTCCTCACCGGCCTGCGGCTCGCCGCGCAGGGTATCGCGCACCCCGCGGCCGAGGATCCCGTCGCGGTCGTGAGGACGATGCTCGCGCTGCAGGGGCAGGACTACCTCGGGGTGCTCTGGTCGGCTGGACTGCGCACGCGCGCATCGACCGAGGCCGACGTCGAGGCGGCGCACGCATCCGGCGTGCTCGTTCGATCCTGGCCGTTGCGCGGCACGCTGCACCTCGTCGCCGCAGAGGATCTCGGTTGGATGCTGTCGCTCACGGGTGCGCGCACCGTGCGATCCATGGCGCCCCGGCACCGGCAGCTCGGGCTCGACGACGCCGACTTCGCCCGTGCGGCCGCCATCGCGCGCGAACGGCTCGCCGACGGCGGCCGGGCCGACCGCACCGAGCTGCTCGCGGAGTTCCGCCTGGGCGGCGTCGGCACGGACGGTCAGCGCGGCCCGCACCTGCTCGGCCACCTCGCCCACACCGGCCTCGTCGTGCTGAGCGGCCGCACCGAGTACGCACTGCTGGATGCGCACGTGCGCGAGCCGCGTCGCCTCGACCCCGATGCGGCGGCCGACGAGCTCGCGCTCCGGTACTTCACCGGTCACGGTCCGGCGACCGTCCGCGACCTCGCCTGGTGGTCGGGTCTCCCGCTCACCCTCGTGCGCGCGGCGACCGAGCGCGTGCGCGACCGGCTCGACGCGATCGAGGTCGACGGCATCCGGTACCTCATGCGCCAAGGTCTCGAGCCCGACGGCGACGGCGTGCACGCCCTGCCCGGCTTCGACGAGTACCTGCTGGGCTACGCGGACCGCTCCGCGGCGCTCGAGGTGGCGCACGCCGACGCGATCGTCCCGGGCGGCAACGGGATGTTCCTGTCGACGATGATCGTGCGCGGTGAGGTGGCCGGCACCTGGAGCCGCGACCGCGGGAGACGGGCGGTGCGGGTCACGACCTCCCCGTTCGCCCCGCTGTCGGCGACGGCCGAACGGGCGCTCGACGTGGCGCTGCGCCGCTACGGCCGCTTCCTCGGCACCCCCGTCGAGCGCGAGTGAGGGGCCGTCATAGCTCCCGCTCGACCTCGGCCACGACGAGACCGGGAAGGCGCGGGTCGAGCAAGATTCGGAAGTGCCCGACGACGGGCAGCGTCACGTTGCGCGCCCCCGGCAGCCGTGAGGTCTCCGGGATGTGCGGATCCCACGCGGGCGCGATCGAGGTGATGCGCGCGTTCACCCGCTCCTGGCTGCGCAGCCGCGCGATGACGGGATGGTCGGGACGGAACTCGCGCATGGCGCGCGGGAGGGCGTAGTACGCCATCCGCGACCCTGAGAACGGCGAGGCGATCGCGACGACCCGGTCGATCCGTCCCTCGGCGTCCTCGTGCGCGAGCAGCTGCTTGCCGATGAGCCCGCCCTTCGAGTGGGCGACGATCGTGACGTGCTCGAGGTCGAGCTCGCGGATGCGCTCCCACACCAGGCGGGCGGATTCGGGGATGGGCCGGTGGTTGACGCCGAGCGTCGCCACGACGTGCACCGGATGCCCCGCCGCGTTGAGCGCCTCCGCGACGGGCCGCAGGTAGTGCCAGGTCTCGAAGACGCCAGGCAGGATGACGACGGGATGCTTGTCGCCGTGCGCGAACGCGGCCGGCACCGGCCAGGCGCGCACCGACCGCGCCCGGAACCGCATCGCGTTGGGGAAGTCGCGGACGATCGCGGTCGCGTGCTCGGCGAACGACCGCTCCTCGTCCATGCCACCTCCCGTTCCGAGGCTACGCGCGCGGGTCTCGATACGCCGCTTCGCGGCCACTCGACCAGCGGAGGGCTCGAGGCTACGCGCGCGCGTCCGCGTGCCGCAGGATCGCGGCGGCAACGGCATCCGGGTCGGTGTACATGACGACGTGCGGGCCGAGCACCTCGACGACGGATGCGCCCGATCGCTCGGCGAGCGTCTGAAGCCACGGAAGCGACACGAGCACGTCGTCCGTGCCGCGCATGAGGAGCAGGCGGCCGGGTACGCCGCCGATGCGCTCGTCGAGCCGGTCGTCGAGCACGAGCGGGAACTGCCGCAGCAGATACGGCAGCCCGGTGCGCAGCAGGTAATCGGTGAACGCGATCCAGCTGACGATCGGCGGTTCGCGCAGGATGTCGCGCAGCAGCCCGCGCACCGCGCGAGTCGCCGTGCGCCGCCCGGGTTCGAGGGTCGGCGCCATGAGCACGAGCGCGCGGGCGAGCCCCGGATGCCGTTCGGCGAGCGTCGCGATCACCTGCGAGCCCATCGAGTGACCGACGAGCACGACATCGTCGAGGCCCAGGTCGCGGATGAACGCCGCGACGGTGTCCGCGTGGCCGGCGAGCGACACGGGGGTTCTCGGATTGGGAGCCGCACCGTAACCCGGAAGGTCGACGAGGAAGACCTCGCCATGGCCGGCGAGCCGCAGTGCGACCGGCCGGAAGTAGCGCGAGGAGACGCCGAGCCCGTGCACGAGCACGAAGGCCGGCCCGTCACCGCGGCGATCCGGCAGCCGGGTGACGGCGACCGTCAGCTTCTCGTGCTGCTCCCGGTCGGTGACGAACAGCGTGCCCCGGAACCGCCGCCGCCGCGCCCCTCGCATCCCCTCATCCTCCCGCCCCAGCCCGCGAGTAGTCGTATTTCGGGCTCAAATTAGCCCGTTTGGGCGGGATATACGACTACTCGCGGGAGGAGATGGGTCAGGCGAGCAGCTCGCGCACACGCGGGATGACGACGCCGCCGTAGAGCTCGATCGCGTGCATGAGGTGCTCGTGCGGCACGGGACCGGATGCGTACTTGAAGTCGAAACGCTGGATACCGAGGGTGCGGACCGTCGCCGCGATCCGCTGCGCGACCGTCTCGGGGCTTCCGACGTACTGCGAGCCGTGATCGACCTCGTGCTCGAAGGACTCTCGCGTGATGGGGCCCCAGCCGCGCTCGCGCCCGATCCGCTCCGCCATCACCCGATAGTGCGGCCAGGCGATGTCGCGCGCCTCCTGGTCGGTGTCGGCGAGGAAGCCGGGCGAGTGGACGCCGACCGGAAGCTCGTCGCGTCCCAGTTGTGCGAGCGCGCGGCGGTAGAGCTCGGCGAAGGGCGCGAAGCGGACGGGGTCGCCCCCGATGATGGCGAGCGCGAGCGGGAACCCGTAGCGCGCCGCCCGCACGACCGATTCCGGCGAGCCGCCCACCCCGACCCAGGTGCGGATGGGCCCGCCCTCGGTCTTGGGGAACACCTCCGCGGCGACGAGCGGCGCCCGCGTCTCTCCGCTCCAGGTGACGGGCTGCTCCTTCAGCAGCTCGGCGAGCAGCTCGATCTTCTCCTCGAAGAGCACCTCGTAGTCGCGCAGCTGGTAGCCGAACAACGGGAACGACTCGGTGAAAGATCCGCGCCCGATGGTGATCTCGGCGCGTCCGTTCGCGACGGCGTGCAGGGTCGCGAAGCGCTCGTAGACGCGCACCGGGTCGTCGGAGGAGAGCACCGTGACGGCGGTC
>JASGGJ010000050.1:0-17479 GCA_047605085.1 Protaetiibacter sp. | reverse complement strand
TCATCGGTCAGGAGGAGGCCATCTCGGTGCTCGCCAAGACCATCCGCCGCACGCGCGCCGGCCTCAAGGACCCGAAGCGGCCGTCCGGGTCGTTCATCTTCGCGGGCCCCACGGGTGTCGGCAAGACCGAGCTCGCGAAGGCGCTCGCGGAGTTCCTGTTCGACGACGAGAACGCGCTCATCTCGCTCGACATGTCGGAGTACGGAGAGAAGCACACCGTCTCGCGGCTGTTCGGCGCCCCTCCCGGCTTCGTCGGCTTCGAGGAGGGCGGCCAGCTCACCGAGAAGGTGCGCCGCAAGCCGTTCAGCGTGGTGCTCTTCGACGAGATCGAGAAGGCGCACCCCGACATCTTCAACTCGCTGCTGCAGATCCTCGAGGAGGGGCGTCTGACGGATGGCCAGGGTCGCGTCGTCGACTTCAAGAACACCGTCATCATCATGACGACCAACCTCGGCACGAAGGACATCACGGGCGGTCCGGTGGGCTTCACGCTCGAGGGCAACACCGAGAACTCCTACCGTGCGATGCGCGCGAAGGTCGTAGAGGAGCTCAAGAAGCACTTCAAGCCGGAGTTCCTCAACCGCGTCGACGAGACGATCGTGTTCCCGCAGCTCTCGCAGGATGAGCTGCGCCAGATCGTGGAGCTGTTCGTCACGCGGCTCAGCGAGCGCCTGCTCGACCGCGACATGACGATCGAGATCACGGATGCCGCCAAGACCCGCCTGATCGAGCTCGGCTGGGAGCCCACCCTGGGAGCTCGGCCGCTCCGTCGCGCGGTGCAGCACGAGATCGAGGACAAGCTCTCGGAGGAGATCCTTCACGGGCGTCTCGAGGCGGGCGACCACGTGCACGTCGACCTCGTGGACGGCGAGTTCGTGTTCACCACGGGGCGCCAGCCGGGCCGTGAGCTTCCGGCGGCCGTGGGTGTCGGATCCGCCGCGCTGGACGTGGAGGAGCCGACGGTCTGAGAGCGCATCCGGGCGAAGACCCTGACGCGGGGCGGGAGCAATTGCTCCCGCCCCGCGTTGCGCAGCCCGAGTCGGCGGTCGCTCCCGCCGCGGCGTTGACGCGCGGGACGGGGACCGGTTACAGTCGCCGTTAGGCGCGTGACTGGGACCGGTCACAGCTCGGAGGCGCGATCAGAGGCGACCGCGCAGGAAGGCACACAGACGTGCGAGCACACAGCATCCGGACGGCGCTCGGCATCACCGCCGCGACGGCCCTCGCCCTGGCGGGAATCCCGGCCGCGTTCGCCGCAGCCGACGGCCCCGTCGACGCCGGCATCTTCGTCGACCGGATCGACGGGCTCAGCCCCGACTTCATCAACGGGGTCGACGTGTCGAGCGTGCTCTCCGAGGAGGAGAGCGACGTCGTCTACTACGACACCGAGGGGAATCAGGCCGACCTCTTCGACGTGCTCGAGGACGCCGGCATCAACTACGTGCGCGTGCGCGTGTGGGACGACCCGTACGACGCCGACGGCAACGGCTACGGCGGCGGCACCGTCGATCTCGCCCGCGCCGTCGAGATCGGCGAGCGCGCCACCGGCCACGACATGAAGGTGCTCGTCGACTTCCACTACTCCGACTTCTGGGCCGACCCGGCCAAGCAGCAGGTGCCGAAGGCGTGGGAGGGTCTCACGACCGAGCAGAAGGTGACCGTGCTCGGCGAGTACACCGAGGCGAGTCTCCAGGCCTTCGCGGACGCCGGGGTCGATGTCGGCATGGTGCAGATCGGCAACGAGACCAACAACACGATCGCGGGGGTCGCCGACTGGCCGGGCAAGGCCGCGATGTTCTCCGCGGGCAGTGCCGCCGTGCGCGAGGTGTTCCCGGATGCGCTCGTCGCCGTGCACTTCACGAACCCGGAGACGCCCGGCCGCTACGCGGGCTACGCCGCCCAGCTCGACGCCTACGACGTCGACTACGACGTGTTCGCGAGCTCGTACTACAACTTCTGGCACGGCAGTCCCGAGAACCTGACCTCGGTGCTGAGCGACATCGCCACGAGCTACGACAAGAAGGTCATGGTGGCCGAGACCTCGTACACCTACACCCTCGACGACGGCGACGGATGGCAGAACTCCGTCAATGAGGGCAACTTCAGCGGCGACTACCCGGCCACGGTCCAGGGGCAGGCCGACCTCATCCGCGACGTGATGGCCGCGGTCGCCGCGGTGGGAGAGGCCGGCCTCGGCGTCTTCTACTGGGAGCCCGCGTGGATCCCGGTCGGCACCCCCGGCCAGCTCGCGGCCAACCAGCTCAAGTGGGAGCAGTACGGCTCCGGCTGGGCGTCGAGCTACGCGGGCGAGTACGACCCGGACGACGCGGGGCTCTGGTACGGAGGCTCCTCGTGGGACAACCAGGCGCTGTTCGACTTCGCCGGCCACCCGCTGGAGTCGCTGCAGACGTTCCGCTACGCCCGGACGGGAGCGGTGACCGAGCGCGTCGCGACCTCGATCGAGACGGTCGCCCTCACGGTCTACGACGGCTCGCCGATCGCGCTGCCGGCCACCGTGGAGGTGAGCTACAACGACGGCTCGACCGAGCATCCGGCGGTCAGCTGGAGCAGCGCCGTCGACTGGATCCGCGGACCCGGCGTGTACTCCATCCCCGGCACGATCGCGACGGGCGCGGCGATCACCGCGACCGTCACGGTGCTGCAGGCGAACTACATCGTGAACCACGGCTTCGAGGACGCCGACACGAGTGTGTGGTCGCTCACGGCGGACCCGAGCGGCGCCGCGAGCATCACGACGACCTCGAACACCCAGGAGGGCACCAGGGCGCTCGATTTCTGGGCGGCATCCGCGTTCACGATCGACCTCACGCAGACCGTGACCGGGGTGCCCGCCGGCGACTACACGCTCCAGGCGACCGTGCAGGGCGGGGACCTCGGCGACGGCGACACCCTGACGCTGTGGGCGTGGTCGGCTGACGGCGCGGCGAACACCTGGATGTGGCTGTACGGCTGGCGCGACTACCGCACCTTCACGACGGCACCGTTCTCGATCGGCGACGGCGGTACGGTCGACGTCGGCGTATGGATCAGCGCCTCGGGCGGGGCCTGGGGAACCCTCGACGACCTGCGCCTCGTGCGCTACATCCCGGATGGGGAGCTCGATGGGAGTGCGCTCGACGCGCTGCTCGCCGAGGCGGACGGCATCGACCGTGCGCTCTACACGGCCGGGTCGCTCGCGATCCTCGACGACGCCGTCGCGAGCGCCCGCGTGGTGCACGCGGGCAGCGGCGACCAGGACGACGTCGACGCCGTCGCGGGGCTGTTGCGGGACGCGCTCGACAGGCTCGAACTCGCGCCGGGCGAGGAGCCGAGCGAGGAGCCGAGCGGCGAGCCCTCCGAGGAGCCGGACGCCGCGCCCGCCGTCACGCTCGGTACCGACACCGTGCACCCGGGCGACGCGCTGCTCGTGAGCGTCTCGGGTCTCGACGTCGACATCGTCGAGATCGGCGTCGCGAGCAGCTACCGCGCGCTCGCGACCGCGGTGGCGGAAGGCGGCTCCGCATCCGCGACCGTCACGATCCCGGCCGACTTCGAGGCCGGACTGCACCACATCCAGGTGCGGGACGGTGACGGCGTGCTGCTCGCCGAAGCGGAGCTGCGGGTGCTCGCGCTCGGCGACACCGGTGCCGACGAGGGCGCGATCCGCGTGCTCCTGCTCGCGGGATGCCTGCTCGTGCTGGGGGGCGCGGGCGCAGTCGCGCTCGGCCGCCGGCGCTCGCGCGCCTGAGGGGCGTGCGCCGCGGACGCGGGAGGGCGTTCGTGGCCGCGACCCGCGCGGGAGAATAAAGGGCGTCCGCCGATCGGTGACGGCGCGGCGTCGGGATGATTCCCGCACCACCTGCTCGGTGGCCACGATCCGCTGCCGACCCGATACTGCTGACGGTATCACGCTACCTCGAAGAGGCATTGGAGGAGTGCGCTGGGTGCTGGATAGCCTGGCCACGTGCCGAGGCGGAAGCCTCCGTCATCACTACAAGCAAGTCGATCGGTCTCACCAAGCCAAGCGCGCGGACGCTCTGCCGCCCGCTTCATTCCGCAAGACGGACACTGCCTCGTCGTCAGCGCCCTGTGCGCGCTCTTCGCCGTGCCGTCTCGACGATCCAAGGAGAACAAATGATCTCTCGCACGAAGATTCGACGGGGCGTCGCACTTGCCTCGTCAACATTGTTGGCAGTCACGCTGATGGCGTGCAGCAGCTCTGAGACGCCGACGGCGACCGGGACGTCGGCCGCGTGCTTCTCGGGCTCGGATGAGCCGCTCGAGAGCACTGTCGTGGTGAACACGGCCGGAGGCTCTCTGGCGGACGCGCTCCGTGCGGCGTATCTCGATCCGTTCGAGCGCGACTGCGGGGTGAAGGTCGAGATGTACGACACCGCCCAGCGCACCTACGCGCAGCTGCAGCAGTTCGCTGCCTCGGACAGCGCCCCCTACGACCTCGGTGTGACCTTCTACCCTGAAGAGTTCGCCAAGGGCGTGAATGACGGTCTCTTCCTTGAGCTGCCCGCAGGCTTCTGGGACGAGAAGGAGGCCGACCTCATCCCTGGGTCCTTCGACCAGTACGGGGTCTGGGCCTACGTTGTCGCACGCTACATGATCACCAACAACGAGGCGTTCCCCGACGGGCTCGACTCCTGGGCGGACTTCTTCGACATCGAGAAGAATCCTGGCTCCCGTGCGATCCAGGACCAGGCGCGGGGTTCGATCGTGTTCGCCTTGCTCGCTGACGGGCTCACCCCCGAGGAGATCTACCCGATGACCTGGGAGAAGGTCGACCAGGCCTTTGAGAAGCTGGACCAGATCAAGCCCGCCGTGCGCACGCTGCTCACGACTTCCGACCAGCCGATCCAGGGCACGATCTCGGGTGACTTCGCCGCCGCGCCCGCGACGACAGCCCGCGCGACCCTGGCGCTGAAGGACGACGCTCCGATCACCATCAGCTGGTCGGCTGGCGGCGACTTGCTGACCTACTCGTTCTACATCCTCAAGAACGCGCAGAATTCGAACGCGGCCCAGGCGCTCTTGTACTACATGCAGGACAAGGATCGTCAGGCAGCCCTGGCGACGGCATTCGGCTACAGCTCCTCCATGAGCGGTGTCAGCGAACTGGTGCCGAGCCCGCAGCGCGAGGAGATCGAGAGCATCGCCGAGCAGTACATGGCTTCCGCAGAGGATCAGGCATGGTGGTCGGACAACTCGGTCGAGCTGCAGGCGCGCTGGGACGCGTGGAAGGCCGCGGGGGGTTTCGCGTCGTGACGCACCACGTTGTCGCCGTGCCCTGAGGAAGTCCGGAAAAGAGGAACGATGATCTCGAGCTCCGCCAGGAGAGCCATGCTGAGGCGCCGCAACATGGCGCTCCTGGCGGGGCCGAGCGTGCTGCTCGTCGGCAGCTTCGTGCTCGTCCCCATGCTGGTGACCGCGGTCCAGTCGCTGCGCAGCGACGGCCAATGGTCACTGGGCAACTTCCTCGTGCTGGGGGAGACACCGTACCTCCCGGCGATCCTCACCACACTTTGGATCGCGGTGTCGACCACCGCGGTGACGATGCTCCTCGTCGTCCCAGCCTGCGCCTTCTTCGCTGCGCGAGGTCGAGTGTGGTCCAACGCCTTCCTGGTCGTGGTAGCCATCTCCTTCACGCTCTCGGTGCTCACCCGCACTCTCGCCTGGCAGGTGCTTCTCGCCTTCAACGGCGTCGTCAACGACATGCTCATGGCGCTGGGACTCGTCGCCGACCCTATCCATCTGCTTTACACGCCGTGGGCGGTTCTCATCGCGATGGTTCAGGTGATGCTGCCCTATGCGGCGATGCTCATCTTCACCGGAATGCGACGGGTGGACCGGTCGATCGTGTTCGCCGCGCGCACCCTCGGTGCCGGGGCGCTGCACACCTTCCGGCACGCGTACTGGCCGCAGATCCGAGGCAGCGTCATCATGTCGGTCGTCGTGGTCTTCTCCATCAGCGCCGGAACGTTCGTCATGCCGACCGTCCTCGGGGGGCCCTCCAATATCATGCTCGGCCAGCTGATGAACAGCGCGCTCGTCAGCGACCCAGTCAACGGCGTGGGACGTGCCTCGGCCATGGGCGTGCTGCTGGCGGGTGCGCTCATCGTCGCGCTCCTCGCAGGCCTGCAGCTCATGGGCGGTCGCAAGGGCGTAAAGGGATCGGTGATGGGACTGTGACCCGACGTCTGCGTGCTCGCGGGGTCTTTCGCGGCCTGGCCTGGATCTACGGCCTTGCCTTCATCGGGTTCCTGTTGCTCCCGATCCTCATCGTGATCCCGGCCAGCATCACGCCGACGACCGTGCTGAAGTTCCCCCCGGATGGTTTCTCGCTGCGCTGGTATGAGGCGTTGGCCAAGCAGGGCATGTGGCAGCAGTCGTTCGTGCTGTCGTTGCAGGTGGCGCTGCTGGCAGCGGTCATCACGGTCGTCTGCGCGGTGCTGCTGGGCGTGGCTCACTACCGCTATGGCGGGGTGAGCGCCTGGACGCGAGTGCTGACGATGCTGCCGCTGCTCGTCCCGGGAGTGGTGGTGGCGACCGGCCTGTTCGCCGTCCTGCTGCAGCTCGACGCGCTGGGTGATCCGCTTGTCCTCGCCATCGTGCAAAGCGCTATCGCGATGCCGGTGGTGTCGGCGATGCTGCTGTCCGCATTCGACTCGTTAGGACGGTCGCTGTGGTTCGCCGCCAGCTCCCTCGGCGCCCGGGCGCGCACCATCATTCTTCGGCTGCTCGTCCCGGAGATCCTCGTGCCCGTGGTCGCCGCGTTCGTGCTGGCGTTCTCGACAGCGTTCGACGAGGTCACCTTCGCGGTGTTCCTCGGGGTGCCGACCTTGCCGTCGCGCATGTTCGCGTTCATGCAGTTGCAGGCCGACCCCGTGCTCGCGGCCGTCGCGAGCGTGCTCTTCTTCATCGCGGTGGGCGGTACAGGAGTATCCGCTCTGCTGATGGGCGCACGCCGTGCCCAACGCCGCCGTCGTGCCCTTCTCGCCGCCGGGAGTGCCTCCTCATGACCCCGCGTACCACGACAGACCGACAGGGAGAGGCACCGGAGATGGCCCAGACGCCGCCGATGATCGAGCTCGACCATGTGACGATACGCTACGGCCAGCAGACCGCGGTACGCGACATCTCCCTCTCGGTGCGGGAAGGAGAGCTTGTCACCCTCCTCGGCCCGAGCGGATCGGGAAAGACCACACTCCTCAACGTCGTGGCCGGTGCCTTTGCACCCGACCAGGGGGCGGTGAGGATCCACGGGAAGGATGTTTCGGAGACCCCGCCTCACCGTCGCAACGCGGGCATGGTGTTCCAGAGCTACACGCTCTTTCCGAGCAAGACCCTCTGGAAGAACGTCGCGTTCCCTCTGCAGATCCGGCGGATGGATCGTCATGTCATCGAGGAGAAGGTACGCGACGCGCTGGAGCAGGTGCACCTTCTCGAGCATGCGCAGAAGCTGCCGTCCGAGATCTCCGGAGGGCAGGCGCAGCGCGTCGCGCTCGCTCGCGCCATGGTCTACAGCCCCGAGATCATGCTCTTCGATGAGCCCCTCGGCGCGCTGGACCGCGCCCTGCGCAAAGAGCTGCAGACGGAGATCCGTCAGATGCAGCAGCGGCTGCAGGTGGCGGCCCTGTACGTCACCCACGACCAGGAGGAGGCGATGGGAATCTCCGACCGTATCGCGCTCATGCGCGACGGGGAGATAGTCCAGCTGGGCACGCCGAGAGATGTCTACGAGAACCCGGCGACGGTCTGGGCGGCGACGTTCCTGGGGGAGGCGAACGTGTGGCCCGTGGATGCCGTGCTGGAGACCGAGGCCGGGTGGACCAGGATCCGCACGGGAGAGGCCGTGCTCGAGTTCATCGAGACGGGGCAACGGGTCGGGGGCGAGGCCAGGCAGGTCGTGATCCGGCCCGAGGACTGCCTGCTCTCCGTCGAGCCACCCGGTTCCGTGCCGTCGCTTCCGGGCACGGTCGCACAGCTGGAGTATTTCGGCACCATCCAGCGCATCCGCGTAGAGCTCGATGCGGGGCTCTCGGTGGCCGTCGTCGCCTCGGGGCGCGAGATGGAGTGGCGGCAGGGCAGGCGGGTGCACTGCTCCTGGCGGCCGGGCGCCCACCGGATCATGGAGACGTAGCCGTGAGAATGCCGATGATCTCCCGTCGTAACGGGACGAAGGCCGCACTCGATGCGGGGCGCACCGTGTACGGCACGCTGATGAGCGTCTCGTCCCCGCGCCTGGTCGAGTTCTGCGCGCTGGGAGGAGCGGAGTGCGTGGTCTTCGACATGGAGCACCACCCCTTCTCGCTGGAATCGCTCGAGGACCTCGTGCGCGCCTGCGAGGTGTGCGATATCACCTCCATCGCGCGCACCAACGACCACAGCCCGACCGCGATCTGGCGCCTGCTCTCACTCGGCTTCCAGGGCATCTTCGTGCCGCGCGTCGAGACCGCCGAGGAGGCGCGTCTGCTCGTGGAGGCGACCCGCTACCCGCCGGAGGGGACGCGCGGCGTCGATCTCGCTCGCGGTTCCGGCTACGGTCGGGCGGTACCGACGGTCCAGCACGTGCGCACGGCCAATCGGGAAGTGCTGGTCGGGATCACCGTCGAGTCGGCGCGGGGACTCGCGGAAATCGACCGGATCGTGCGGGTCGAGGGGATCGACGTCGTCAACGTGGGTGCCGGCGACCTGTCGGCCTCAATGGGACACGGCGCCGACCCGGCCCACCCCGCGGTGGCATCGGCGGTGCGGCGCATCGTCGAGAGCACACGTGAACGGGGGAAGGCGCCGGGTACGGCGTTCGCCGACCCGACCCAGGTTCCCGGTCTGTTGCAGGCCGGCTACCGGTTCCTCACCAGCAGCATCTCGAGCGTCGTCATCGACCGGGTCGGCGAGCTCGCACGCACCGTGCACGGCGAACAGGGACGTCGAAGCACACCGACCGGGAAGGGAGCGGAGAAGTGACAAGCGGCGAGGTGGAGGCCGGTGCGGACATCGCCAAGACTCCCGTGTACTACCTGGGCACCGATGTCGGGGGCACGTTCACCGACCTCATGCTCTACACGGACGAGGGCGACGTGTCCTGCGTGAAGGTGCCGAGCACCCCGCAGGAGCCGGCGCGCAGCACGCTGCAGGGGGTCGAGGAGATCACCCGCCAGCGCGGGCTGGACCCGCGCGGGTGGCAGCGCCTCAACCAGACGCACAGCAGTACCATCGCCACGAACGCGCTCATCGAGCGCACCGGTGCGGTGGTGGGTCTCCTCGTGAACCAGGGCTTTCGCGACCTCCTCGAGCTTCAACGCCTGGTGCCCGCGGACCCCAGCCGATACGACTCCCGTCGGCCCGCGCCGCTCGTGCCTCGCCGGCACGTCAGGGAGATCGCCGGGCGGCTGGACGCCCGCGGCGAGGAGCTGGGGCCGATCGACGAGGCCGAGGTCGTGACCGCCGCGGACGAGCTCGTCGCGGCGGGAGTGGAGGTCATCGCGGTCTGCCTCTTGCACAGCTATGCCAATCCCGCGCACGAGAGGCGGGTGAAGGAGATCATCGAGGCGGTCCACCCGGGGCTTCCCGTAGAGCTGTCGTCTTTCGTGTGGGCTCAGGCGCGTGAATTCGAGCGTGCGGCGCTCACCACGATGAACTGTCATGTGCGCCCGGTGATCGAGCGTTACGTCGACGGGCTGGTGCAAGGGATGGCGATGGCGGGCGTGCAGACCGATGTGTGCATCTCCCGCTCCAACGGGGGGATGCAGAGCGCGGCGACACTGCGCACGCGGCCCATCGTGGCGGCGCTCTCCGGTCCCTCCGCGGGCGTCGCAGGTGCCGCGCTCACCGCGGCCGCCGCGGGGATGCCCGATGCCGACCTCATCACCTTCGACGTGGGGGGCACGAGCGCCGATGTCGGCGTGATCCGCGGAGGGAAGCCGCTGCTCAGCACCGAGGAACGGGTGGCGGATCTGCCACTGATGATCCCCACCGTTGCCGTGTCGAGCATCGGTGCCGGAGGAGGGTCGATGCTCTGGCTGGACTCGACGGGAAAGCTGCGGGTCGGCCCGCGCTCGGTCGGGTCCGTGCCGGGACCGGCCTGCTACGGCTCAGGATCGACGATCCCGTCGGTCACCGACGCGTTCCTCGTCGCCGGCTTGCTCGACGCCGAAGCGAAGCTCGGCGATCGCATCCGGCCAGACCTCGACGCGGCTCGGCGTGCGATGGAGCCGCTTGCACAGGGTCTGGGAGCGACGATCGAGTCCGTGGCGGATGACGCCATCGCCATCGCGACCGCGATGATGGCCGCCGAGGTGATCAAGGCGGTCGCTCGGTACGGCGCGGATACGCCGGAGTTCGGCATGGTGGCCTTCGGGGGCGCGGGGCCCATGCTGGCGGCACTCGTCGCCGCGGAGGCGCATCTGCCGACCGTGCTCATCCCGGTCTTCCCCGGCACGCTCAGCGCGATGGGGGCCGCGCTCGCCTCCGCCGAGGCCGATTTCGTGGAGCCTGCTTATGCGGCGCTCGACGACGAGGGTGGTCGGGAGATCGGCGACGCCTACGCCTCGTTGGCTGCGCGCAGCCGCCGATGGCTCGACACGGAGGCCCAGGTGGGCGGGATGATCGAGAGCACGCGGGTCCTCTACAGCGGCGAGGTGCGCTACGAGGGACAGGGGTACGACCTCAACGTCGCCATCGAGGAGGACTGGCTGCGCACAGGCGACACCTCGCGCATTCGGCAGGCCTTCGCCGAGGAGCACCTGCGCACCTACGGCCACGCGAACCCGACGGGCAAGGCGCGCATCCAGGAGCTGCGTGCTCACGTCGTGGCGGAGTTGCGCAAGCCGCGCATGCTGACCTCCGTGGGGAAGCGTCCCGCGGAACCGATCGGTCGGCGCGAGCTCCGGCTGTGGGGTCGGCCCCATGTCGCCGATGTCTACCTCCGAGACACGATCGCGGTGGGCCAGCGCATCGACGGCGTCGCGATCCTCAATCAGATGGACACCACCACGGTCATCCCCCCGGGTTGGTACGCGGAGGTCACCCCGTCAGGGAGTCTTCTGCTCAAAGCCGTTCGAGGATCTCGGCAAGGCGCTACGGATCAGAGAGCCTACGCGGGAGGGCGCGCATGAACGACCGGACGAACGGCGCCGAGGAGATGTCGGCGGCGGAGGAGTGGCTGGTGTCCGACGACGTTCTGGACGAGATCATCGCCGATCTCTACGAGGCGATCACGGCGGAGATGGGCTGGGTTGTGCTGCGTTCGGCGCATTCCACCTACGTCAAGGAGACCCGCGACTTCGCGACCTGGCTGGTGTCCACCGGCGGCGAGGTCTTCGCCTTTCCCGGGGAGCTCGCCAGCATCCCCGTACCGCTGGCCGGTCTGGTCGACGACGTGGATGACTGGCAACCGGGCGACGTCTTGCTGACCAACGACCCGTACTCCACCAACGGGGTGGTCACGCACATGCCGGACCTTCACCTCGTGCGACCGGTGTTCGTGGAGGGGCAGTTGCTCTGCTTCGCCCGCGCCTTCCTGCATGCTTCCGACATCGGCGGCTCGACACCGGGCAGCGTGCTGCTCACGAACGAGGAGGTGTACCAGGAGGGTCTTCGGCTGCGCCCGGTGAAGTTGTATCAGGCCGGGGTGCGCAACGACTCGGTGTGGAACATCCTCCTGGACAACTCCCGGATCCCGGAGACGATCGCGGGCGACCTCGGCGCGCTCGTCGCCGGTCTCGAGATCGGCGAACGCCGGGTGCGCCGTCTGGTGGACAAGTACGGCTACGAGCGGGCCCGCCGCTCCATCGACGCGACGCTGGACCGGACCGAGGCGCTGACGCGCGTGGTGCTCAGCCAGTTCCCGAAGGGGGAGTACGAATTCGTCGACTATCTCGAGGACGACTTCTGCACGGGCAGACCGGTGCGCATCCAACTGGTGCTGCGCAGCGACGGCGCGGGAAATCTCCAGCTCGACTTCCACGGCAGCGACCCGCAGGTGCGCGCCGCGATCAACGTCGTCATCGGCGGTCAGCGCAATCACTCCGCCCTGGCGATGGCTCTGCTGCGCTTCGTCACGACGCGAGGCGAGGCGATCCGCTTGAACGCGGGCGTGATGCGCTGCATCGAGACTGTCGCCGCGGAAGGGTCGATCATGAACGCGGTCTTCCCCGCGGCGACGGGCATGCGCACCCTCACCCGGTTCCGGATCCACGACGTCGTCATGGCGGCGATGAACCTCGCCCTTCCCGGTTGTGTGCCGGCTGGGGGCGGCGGCGAGGCGATCATCACCTCGATCGCGACGTCGGTGCTCGGCGGCGGATCCCGCGTGGTCGTCGCCAACCCGCTGATGGGCGGGTCGGGCGGCGGTCCCGCCCTCGACGGTATGTCCGGCAGCGACTACCCGAGCTCCAGCCTGCGCAACGTGCCCGTGGAGATCCTGGAGATGGAGGCTCCCGCGCATGTGCTGAGGTACGCACTGGTGCCGGACTCCGAGGGCGCGGGCATGCTGCGCGGGGGCTTCGGGCTCCGCTACGAGATCACGACCACCGACTCGCATGCCGATGTCGTCATCCGCGGCAAGGAGCGGGAGCGTTTCGAAGCCTGGGGCTTCGACGGTGGTCGCGCCGCGGGGGTCGGTGCGAACTTCGTACAGCGGGACGGGCAGCGGCTGCTGGATCTGAAGAAGCGCACGATCTACCGGCCGGAGGCGGATGAGGTGATCGTGGTGACCTCGCCAGGAGGCGGAGGATTCGGCAACCCTCTGCAGCGGGACCCGGCGGCAGTCCTCGACGACTGCATGGACGGTCTGCTCTCCCGGGAACGCGCGGAGTCGGTCTACGGCGTCGTCGTGCGCGGAGACGCCGTAGACGCGGACGCGACGGCGCGTGCGCGGGAACGGCTCGCCCAGGAGGGCTCGGCTCCGCATCGTCATGGCTCCTTCGACAGAGGCGCGGCGCGCAGCGCCTGGGAGGAACGCTACGGGCTGGCCAGCGCGACCATCGCCCGCTGGCTGGAGACGCTGCCGGTGAGGCTGCGTCCACGGCTCAAGGAGCGCGCGTTCCGCGCCCTCGAGGCGACCGGTGCCGGGCCGTACACGACGGAGCAGGTGTCCACGGCGCTTGCGGAGACGGCGAAGAAGGAAGGCATCTGAGCATGGATCGCACAGACGTGGGATGGAAGGGGTACTGGACGGCCCTCGTGACCCCGTTCGCTGAGGACGGCCGGTTGGATACCGCGGCGCTGGCGGAGCTCGTGCAGCGCGTCGTCGACGACGGTGCCCACGGCATGCTCGTCAACGGGTCGACGGGGGAGGTGTTCGTCCAGACGCCCGCGGAACGCCGTCTCGTGGCCGAGATTGCGGTGCAGGCCACCGCCGGCCGGGTACCGGTGGTGGTCGGCGTGACGGCGGCGACACCGGGCGACGCCGCGGCGTATGTTCGTCATGCCGCGCAGATAGGCGCCGACGGTGTGCTCTCAGGTCCGCCTGTGAATGCCCGGCCGACCGAGGCTGAACTCTACGCCTACTACGCGGAGGCCTTCGACGCGTCCGAGCTCCCCGCGTGGCTGTACAACTTCCCGCAGGAGAACGGCCACCCGATCTCCGTGGACCAGGTGGGGAGGCTGATCGAGATCGACAACGTGGTCGCCATCAAGCAGAGCTCGCCCTCGATCGCCGACCTCATCGGCACGATCGAGCGCTACGGCGATCGCATCCGCGTGTTCGGTCATCTGCTGAGCAGACTGGGGGTGGCCCTCATGAGCTCCGGGTTCGGGGGTGACGGGCACTTCGGCAGCGGCATGCTCTTCGGGCGGCGGATGCCGGAGTTCTTCGACCACGTGTGGGCCGGCCGCCTGGACGAAGCCCGTGCCATAGCGGACATCGTCGACAGTGCGATGGCAGAACTCCTCGGCGCGCGCGAGGACGGTTTCAACTGGGCCTTCGGCGGCATGCAGCCCACCCTCAAGGCGGCGATGAACATCGCGGGTCAACCCGGAGGGTATCCGCGCCCGCCCAAGCTTCCCCTCTCCGATCCCTCGGATCTCGCGGAGATCCGCCGTATTCTCACGAAGGCAGGTGTGATGTCATGAGCGATCGTCTCGAAGCTCTGGAGCTCGCGGTGCAGGCAGGAGCCGGTGCGACCAACGCGGTCGTCGCCGACGACTGCGGGCGCCCTTCGATCATGGTGCGGATCCCCGCGTTCCGGATCAGCGAAGTGATCCCCGGGGCCAGCGACGCGCTGCATCCCGCCTTCATCGTGAACGGCGTGGAGGTGCCGGAGATCTACATCTCCAAATACCAGGCGACCGTGATCGACGGCCGAGCCTACTCGCTGCCCGACGAGGTGCCGGTCGTGGACGTGAGCTTCGACGACGCGGTGCAGCTGTGCGAGTCGAAGGGGCCGGGTTGGCACCTGATGACGGCCGCCGAATGGGCGGCCATCGCCCTCTGGTGCCGCCGAAACGGTGTCATGCCGCGGGGCAACAACGACTTCGGGAAGGATTACCGCGAGAACGTGCGCAGCGCGCTGCCGGCGACCTGGGAAGCCGAAGGCGGAGAGAAGCAGGTTGGCAGGGGCGAGGGCCGCGTCGCCGCGGTGCGCACCGGCACCGGTCCGGTGTCTTGGAGCCACAACGGGCAGACCGACGGTATCTGGGACCTCAACGGCAACGTCGCCGAGTGGCTCGGCGGCTGTCGCCTGCTCGACGGGGAGATCCAGGTCACCCCGGGCAACGATGCGGCCGCGCAGATTGACCTCTCGGCGAGCTCCCCGCGGTGGCGGGCGATCGACGTGGAGGGGGAGCTGGTCGACCCTGGAAGCGACGGCACGCTCAAGCTCGACTTCCGCGACGACCGGATCACCGTCTCTACCGAGGTGCAGGAGCATACGAGCGTGACGAGGGGAGCCACCTTCGAGACCGCCGTCGCCGACGACGGGCTCGAGATCCCGGAGATCCTCAGGGCGCTCGCGCTGTTCCCCGCCGACGACGGTGACCACCAGTTGAACTACGCATACACGAAGACGCGGGGGGAGCGGATGTGCATGCGCGGCTCGCACTGGAATCGGCAGTCCCGCTGCGGCGTGTTCGCCCTCTACATGTGCCCGCAGCGCTCGGACACCGCGTTCATGATGGGCTTCCGAGCCGCATACGTTCCTGTGGCGGGCGCATGAGCGACGACGAGCTGCTCGACCTGGCCGTGAAGACGACCGCAGGCATGAACGCCGTGGTTCGCGACGACCGCGGCTTGCCGTCCGTGATGGTGCGGATCCCGTCGTTCCGCGTGAGCGAGGTGGTCGAAAAAGGACGTGACGGCACGCACCCGGCTTTCCTCGTCGGGGGACGCGAGGTGCCGGAGATCTACGTCTCGAAGTACCAGAACGTCGTGATCGACGGTCGGGCCTATTCGCTGCCCGGGCAGGATCCCGCCGCCGAGATGACCTTCGACGAGGCAATCGGCTACTGCGAGTCGAAAGGTGTCGGCTGGCACCTGATGACCAACGCCGAGTGGGCGGCGATCGCCCTGTGGTGCCGGGCCAACGGCTTCCAGCCCAAGGGGAACAATCTGCTGGGGAAGGACGTGACCGAGAGCGTGCAGACCGCGATCCCGTCGACGTACGATGCCGCGGGACGTGTCGCTCATGTCCGCACCGGTACCGGGCCTGTCACCTGGAGCCACAACGGCGAGGCGAGCGGGATCTACGACCTGAACGGCAACGTCTGCGAGTTCGTCGGCGGGGTGCGCACGGTGCACGGGGAGATCCACCTCATCCCGGGTGACGGCGCTGCGGCGCATGCGGACCAGAGCGCTGGATCCGACGCGTGGCGTGCCGTCCTGCCCGACGGCACCTTCGTCGCACCTGGGACCGCGGGCACGCTGAAGTACGACTTCGTCGCCGACCCTGCACGCGCCGACGTGCCGCCTGCCGGCGGCGTGGACGGTGACGGCAGGTGGGTACTGGCCACCGAGATCACCGCGCAGAGCGAAGAGCCGAGATATTGTCCCTTCCAGCTCATCCGCCCGGCCGAGGGGGTCGAGGTGCCCGAGCTGTTCCGTGAGCAGGCGCTCGTGCCGTTCGACAACGATGACCCCCACGGAGAGGACGACGTCTACCTCAACAACGGCGCCGACGAGAAGGTGCTCAACCGGGGCGGCGCGCAGCACTCGCACCGCACCGGGGGCGTGTTCTTCTACAGCGGGAACGGGGCGCGCGACCGCCGCAGCTACGCGATCGGATTCCGTGCGGTGTACATCCCCGAGTGCTGATGTCTGGCATCCATCCTCCATCGCCGCCCGGCCTCTTGCCAGGAGGGCATTCCCGCCCGGGTAGTGTGGCCCACACGAAGCCGATCGGGCGGTGCACGGGTGTTCCCCGTCGCCGACGCGCGGTCGTGACCCCCACCTGAGGGATACGACATCGGGAGCAGCATGCCGAACGATATGACGCTTGCCCAGCTGCGCAGCTTCATCGTCGTCGCCGAAGAGCTGAACTTCCGTCGTGCCGCGGAGCGGCTGTATGTGACGCAGCCGCCGCTGACCCGGCAGATCCAGGCGCTCGAACGCGCGGTCGGCGTCGAGCTGTTCCTGCGCGCCGATCGGCGAATCTCGTTGACGCCTGCTGGCGAGGTCTTCCTGCGTGACGCGGAAGCGATCCTCGCGCACATCGACAGGGCCCGGGCTCGCGCCATCGAGCTCGGTGTCAACGACCTGCGGCAGGTGCTACGGGTCGGCTACCTGGAGCCGATTGCTGTCGATCTCGTGCAGCCGGTGCTCGCCCGCTTCCGCAAGAAGCATGGGGGAGCAGACGTCGAGTTGCACGAGGTCGGGTCTTTCGACGCGGTGCGCCAGCTTTTGGCCGGAGAACTGGATCTGGCGTTCGTGCGACCGCCGATCCAGTCCACCGCGATCAAGCTCACGTTCCTACGCAAGGAGCAGCTGATCGCCGCGCTCCCGGAAGCGCACCCGCTGGCGGGTAAGACGATCTGGCTGTCGCAGCTGCGCTCGGAGTCCTTCGTCGCCTTCTCGCTGAAGCTCGGCTCGGGCATCTACAATGCAATCCTCAGCTGCTGTGCGAATGCAGGCTTCGTGCCTGACATAGTGCAGCTGTGTTCGAGCATCCCGATGCTGCTGAACATGGTCGCAGGCGGCGAGGGTGTGACGCTGCTCACCTATCAATACGCCAGCACGCCGCGCCCCGGCATCGCCTACGCGAAGCTGCGCGATCCGGGCTCGACCGTAGCGCTCGCCCTGGCGAGCGCGCGAGAGGGCGAGTCGGCCCTCTCGGAGGACTTCCGCGACATCTGTATTCGCACCGTCAACCAGGTCGCTTAGGGGCGCGGCTGATAGGTCATCGTCTGCGGTGTGGTCGTCGGGCTCGGTGGTCCGGGTCTCCCCCGATTCGTGGCCGGCGTCCGGCTGCACCGTGACGCGCGCGCCGAGCCCGGATGCCCCCATTCGGGGGACAGTACGCTCGGTACATGAACC
>JASGGJ010000049.1:0-17613 GCA_047605085.1 Protaetiibacter sp. | reverse complement strand
AGCGGCGGATGAGGGCGGCAGCGGCGGGGCGGATGCGGAGCGGCGGCGGGCGGCGCGGCGGATGCGGAGGGCGGATGCGGCGACGGCGGACGCCGCGGGTGCCGCCTCAGCCCGGGTGTGTCATCGAGAGCACGTCGAGCGCCGCATCGAGCTGCTCGAGGGTGAGCTCGCCGCGCTCCACGAAGCCCAGCTCGATCGTCGCCTCGCGCACCGTGACACCGTGCGCCACCGCGTGCTTGGCGATCTTCGCCGCGCTCTCGTAGCCGACGAATCTGTTGAGCGGCGTCACGATCGACGGCGACATGCCGGCGAGGGCCGCGGCCCGCTCGAGGTTCGCCTCGAGGGAGCCGATCGTCTTGTCGGCGAGCAACCGCGACGAGTTGGCGAGCAGGCGGATCGACTCGAGCAGCGCCGTGCCCATCACCGGGATCGCGACGTTGAGCTCGAAGGCACCCGTCGCGCCCGCCCAGGCGATGGTCGCGTCGTTGCCCACCACTCGCGCCGCCACCATGATGACCGCCTCGGGGATCACCGGGTTGACCTTGCCAGGCATGATCGACGAGCCCGGCTGCAGGTCGGGGATGTGCAGCTCGCCGATGCCGGTGTTCGGGCCGGATCCCATCCAGCGCAGGTCGTTGCAGATCTTGGTGAGCGACACCGCGATCACCCGCAGCGCCCCGGACGCCTCCACGAGCCCGTCGCGCGCGCCCTGCGCCTCGAAGTGGTCATCCGCTTCGGTGACCGGCAGCCCGGACGAGGCGGCGAGCTCCGCGATGACCCTCTGCGGGAAGCCTGTCGGCGTGTTGATGCCGGTGCCGACGGCGGTGCCGCCGAGCGGCACCTCGGCGACGCGGGGGAGCGCCGCCTGCACGCGCTCGATGCCGAGGCGTACCTGACGGGCGTAGCCGCCGAACTCCTGGCCGAGCGTGACGGGGGTCGCATCCATGAGGTGGGTGCGGCCGGGCTTGACGGCGTCCTTCCAGAGCGCGGCCTTCGTCTCGAGCGCACCGGCGAGATGGTCGAGCGCTGGCACGAGGTCGCCCAGCAGTGCACCTGTCACGGCGAGGTGCACCGAGGTGGGGAACACGTCGTTCGAGGATTGCGAGGCGTTGACGTGGTCGTTCGGATGCACCTTCGCGCCGAGCCTTTCGGTCGCGAGGGTGGCGAGCACCTCGTTCATGTTCATGTTCGAGCTCGTGCCGGAACCGGTCTGGTAGGTGTCGACCGGGAACTGGTCGTGGTGGGCGCCGCCGATGATCTCGTCCGCGGCGGCCACGATGGCATCCGCGATGCGTGCGTCCAGCACGCCGAGCTCCTTGTTGGCGATCGCCGCCGACCGCTTGACGCGGGCCAGCGCCACGATCTGCGCGGCCTCGAGCCCGGTGCCCGAGATCGGGAAGTTCTCGACGGCGCGTTGCGTCTGCGCGCTGTACAGCGCCGAGGCGGGAACCCGCACCTCGCCCATCGTGTCGTGCTCGATGCGGTAGCCGGCGTCGGTGGCCATGGGTTCGCCTTTCGGTGTGGATCGGAGGTTCAGGAGTGGGAGTCGGAGACGTCGCCCACGATGACGGCGGGGACGGCGGTGCCCTCGAGGAGCTTGTAGTTCGCGCCGACGACGGCGAGGCGGCCATCGGCCACCGCGTCGGTGATGAGCTCGGAGCGGGCCACGAGGTCGCTCACGGTGCGTTCCAGGTGCGTGATGCCGACCGCATCCGGGTCGCGCGAGGCGGCCGCGCGCACCGAGGGGCGGATGGCGGCGATGTGCCCGGCGATGTGCGGCGGGAGCGGACGCGCGTCCGGCCTGTCGAGGTCGATCGCGGCCTGGACGGCGCCGCAGGCGTCGTGGGCCAGCACGACGATGAGCGGGACGTCGAGCACGCCGACCGCGTACTCGAGCGAGCCGATCACCGAGTCGGAGATGACCTGTCCCGCGTTGCGCACGACGAACAGGTCGCCGAGGCCCTTGTCGAAGATGATCTCGGCCGCGAGGCGTGAGTCGCTGCATCCGAACAGTGCGGCGTGCGGGGCTTGGGATGCGGCGAGTTCCTCGCGCCGCTCCACGTCCTGCCGGGGATGCGCGGGTTCGCCCGCCACGAAGCGCTGGTTGCCGCGCACCATCTCGCGCCAGACGTCGCCGGGGGTGCGGCGTGCGGTGACGCTCACGGCAGCTCCTTCGCGACGGCCTCGGCGAGCACCGCGAATCGCTCGTCGGATGCGGTGCCCGCGAGCACGATGGTCGACGTCGCCGTCTCGGTCACGAGGGCGTAGGCGACGTTGCCCGGATCGGATGCCTCGCGACGGTCGTAGACGGTCCAGTCGACGCCGCCGATGGTGAGCGTGCCGCCCGCCGGTGCACCCCGCAGCTGCCCGTCGAGCCAGCTCGGGTTCGCCTCGGTCGTCTGGACGAGCGCGAGGTATTGGTCGTCGGGCGTGAGCAGCCCGATCCGCCACGCCGCGACATCCGCGGTGCGGTCGACGGCGGCCGCGTTCGCCCACCAGCCGTCCGGCAGGACGGGGGTGACGAGCGCGCCGTCGAAGGCCGACTGCGCCTGGGCCGTCGAGGCGACGTAGTCGACCGGGTCGATCCGCGAGCCCGTGTCGACGAGCCCGACGGTGGCGACGATCGCGATGGCCGCGATCGCGGATGCGACGGTCGCGATGGCGAGGTTGAGGACGGTCTGGTTGGATCGCCGGGCGGCGCTCGCGGCGGCCTTGCGGTCGGCGGTCTCCTGCGGGGTCTCGGCGCGGCCGAGCTCCGCGACGATGGGCCGGCCGGCCTCGTCGACCCCGCTCGGGCGCGGGCTCACGATCCCTCGGCCGCGGCCCGTGCCGCGTCGAGACGCGTCTTCGCGCCGACCAGCCACTCCTCGCAGCGGCGGGCGAGGGCCTCGCCGCGCTCCCACAGGGCGAGCGACTCTTCGAGGGTCGCGGCGCCCTGCTCGAGTCGCTGCACGAGCTGCACGAGCTCGTCGCGCGCCTCCTCGTAGCTGAGGGCGGCGACATCGGCCCCGGCCGCCTCGGTACGCGTGGCGTCGGTCATGGCCCCAGTCTAGGACGTCCCGCCCGGCCGCTTCCGTGCCCGACGGATCGTCGCGGCGATCCGCTCGGCATCGATCCGCAGCTCGCGGAACATGCCGCTGATGGGGTTGGTGTAGCCGGTGAAGTGCAGTCCTGGGGCCGCGGGATCGGTCCGCGGACCGTGGACGCGCGGCAGGCCGCGGCCGTCGAGCATGTCGAGGTGGCCGACGAGCGGCTCGAGTCCGCGGCGGTACCCGGTGGCGGCGATGATCGCGTCGGGGGTGAGCCGCGAGCCGTCCGCCAGTACCGCGGCGCCGTCCGCGTCGAAGGACTCGACGGCCGCGACCGGCTCGATCCGACCCGCCTGCACGGCCGCGATCAGCCCGACATCCTGCAGGGGAACCGAGCCCTCCAGGACGCGCGAATACAGGCCGGTCGTCGGTCGCGGGAGGCCGTGGGCCGACAGATCCGGCACCTCGATCCGGGCGACGAGGGCGGCGATCCGGTCGACGACCGGCACCGGCAGGTGCCGCACCAGGATGCCCGTGCCCTGCGCGGGCCAGCCGGGATTCGACCGCCTGACGATGTGCGGGGCGGTTCGGATCGCGAGTCGCACCCGGGAGGCGCCGCCCTCGACGAGGTCGACGGCGATCTCCGCCCCGGTGTTGCCCGCCCCGACCACGAGCACGTCTGCGCCCCGGTAGGGCGCCGCGTTCCGGTACGTCGAGGCGTGCACGAGCTGCCCTGGGAAGCGCTCGACCCCCGGCCACTGCGGCGGCACCGGGGTGTGGTTGTAGCCGGTCGCGACGACGACCGTCGACGCCGCGAAGGAGTCGCCGGACTCGGTCTCGACCGCCCAGCCGCCGTCTCCCGCCCGCGTGATGCGGGTGACCGCGACGCCGGTGCGCACCTCGATCCGATGGTGGGCGGCGTACCGCTCGAGGTAGTCGACGACGCCCGCGCGGGCCACCCACCGGCCGTAGCGGCGGGGGATCGGGAGACCCGGCAGCCCCGACCAGCGGCGCGTCGTGTGCAGGTGGAGTCGCTCGTAGTGGCGCCGCCACGAGTCGCCGACCGCATCCGCGACCCTAATCCGCGCTCGCGGTGAGCTCGCCGCCCGCCACCCGGATGCGGAGAGCGTCGCCCGCCGCGACCTGGGCCGGGTCGCGTACGATCGCATCTCCCGCGCGCACGACGGCGTAACCGCGGTCGAGGGTGCGCTGCGGGGAGAGCGCCCGCAGTTCGGCGGTGAGCCGCTGCACGGAGGTCGCCTCCCGCTCGAGGCGCAGCTGCATGAGCTGCGAGCCGCGGTCGACGAGCCGGATGAGATCCTCGGCCCGGCTCTGCACGAGCACACCGGGGTCGGCGAGTGCGGGGCGGGAGCGGATGCTGGCGAGCCGCTCGATCTCGCCCGTCACGAGCGCGGTGACGCGCGTCGTGATGCGGGCGCGGCTCTGCGCCACGAGCGCGAGCTCCTCGGCGACGTCGGGGACGACGCGCTTCGCCGCATCCGTGGGGGTGGAGGCCCGCAGGTCGGCGACGAGGTCGAGCAGGGGGCTGTCGGCCTCGTGGCCGATCGCCGAGACGAGCGGCGTCTCGCAGGCCGCCGCCGTGCGCACCAGTTGCTCGTCGCTGAACACCAGCAGGTTCTGGAAGTCGCCGCCGCCGCGCGCCACGATGATGACGTCGACGGAGGGGTCGGTGTCGAGTTCGCGGATGCCGGCCGCGACCTCGCGTGCCGCGGCGACCCCCTGCACGGCCGCGTGCCGCACCCGGAACGCCACCTGCGGCCAGCGCAGCTGGGCGTTGCGCAGCACGTCCTTCTCGGCATCCGAGTCCTTGCCCGTGACGAGGCCGATGCACTGCGGCAGGAACGGCAGCGGCTTCTTGCGGGAGGCGTCGAAGAGCCCCTCCTCCTGCAGGGTGCGGCGCAGGCGCTCGAGCTGGGCGAGGAGGTCGCCGAGTCCGGCGTGCCGCAGTTCGGACGCGACCATCGAGAGGGTGCCCCCGCGCATCCAGAAGTCCGGTTTGACGAGCGCGATCACCCGGTCGCCCTGCGCGAACTGCTCGGTGAGGCGCTGCAGCGTCGACGACCACACGGTGAGCGACACCGTGACATCCGCCTCGAGGTCTTTGAGCTTGGCGTAGACGATGCCGCGGGCGAGGTTCCATTGGGTGAGCTCGCCCTCGACCCACACCGATCCGAGCCGGTCGATGTACCCCTTGATCTCCCCCGAGAGCCGGGCGACCGGCCACGGGGCTTCGGCGGTGGGCTTCTCCGTCACGTGGCTCAGGCTACGCGATCCCCCCAGCCGCGCCACGACCCCGACCGTAGACTCGAGGCTGTGAGCGGGATCACGAACGGTGCGCTGGGGAGGAGCCTCGAGGCGCCGCGGGTGCCCGTGCCACGGGCGCCGCTGCGGGATCTCCCGGTCGGCCGGCCCAAGCGCGTGCTGCTCGCCGCCCCGCGCGGCTACTGCGCGGGCGTCGACCGCGCCGTCGTAGCCGTCGAGAGGGCGCTCGAGAACTTCGGCGCCCCGGTGTACGTGCGCAAGCAGATCGTCCACAACGTGCACGTGGTGTCCGAGCTCGAACGCCGGGGCGCGATCTTCGTGGACGACGTCGACGAGGTGCCCCCCGGATCCCATCTGGTGTTCAGCGCGCACGGCGTCTCCCCGGCGGTCGTTCAGGCTGCCGCCGGGCGCGAGCTGCTCGCGATCGACGCCACCTGTCCGCTCGTGACGAAGGTGCACCGCGAGGCGATGCGCTTCGCGAAGCAGGAGCTGCAGATCCTGCTCATCGGCCACGCCGGCCACGAGGAGGTCGAGGGCACCATGGGCCACGCCCCCGACCGCACGATCCTCGTCAACGGCCCGGACGACGTCGCGACGCTCGAGGTCGACGATCCGGGCAACCTCGTCTGGATCTCCCAGACCACCCTGAGCGTCGACGAGACGATGGAGACCGTGCGGCGGCTGCGCGAGCGCTTCCCCGAGCTGCAGGATCCGCCGTCCGACGACATCTGCTACGCCACCCAGAACCGTCAGGTGGCGATCAAGAAGGTCGCCCCGGATGCGGACCTCGTGATCGTCGTCGGCTCGGCCAACTCCTCCAACAGCGTGCGGCTCGTGGAGGTCGCGCTCGAGCACGGCGCGCGAGCCGCCCACCGGATCGACTATGCGAGCGAGATCCGCCAGGACTGGCTCGACGACGTCGCGACGATCGGGGTCACGAGCGGCGCATCCGTGCCCGAGGTGCTCGTGCAGGAGGTGCTCGCCGAGCTCGCCGACGCGGGCTATCGTGACGTCGCCGAGGTGCGCACCGCCGAGGAGGACCTCATGTTCTCGCTGCCGAAGGAGCTGCGGCGCGACGCGACGGGTGCGGCCGACGCGCGGGCCCTCGGAGGACGCGCCCGCGGCTGACGCGGGGTTCGCGGCGCGATCCGCGAGAATCGGCGCGGGAGCGAGGAGGCAGGGGTGCGGGTGACACTGCTGCCGCGCGAGGTCGCCGCGCGGGTCATCACGGGTGCCGTCGCGACCCTCGCCTGGTCGGCCGGCCTCACGATCGTGGTGCTCGCGATCCCCGTGCTCGTCGAGACGCTCGTGCGCAAGGAGCTCGCCTCGGTCATCCCGCTGCCTCTCGCGCTTCTCGTGCTCATCGTCGTCGGCATCCTCGTGGCGCTCCGCTGGATGACGCCGCCCGTCGTCGTGGCCCACCTCCTGATCGCGGGCGCCGCCACGATCGTCTACGAGGTGACCCTGATCGACGCCGACCCGGCGATCCTTGAGCACGAGCTCTACCTCGTCAACCGGCCGACCCTCGCCCTCGTCACGATCGGCGTGGCCTCCTCGTCGGCGTTCGGGGGCATCGCATGGTGCGTGCTGGGTTTCGCGACGGCGAACGCGACCACCCTCGCCGTGGCGCTCCTTACGGGCAACGAGTTCCGGCCCGGGCTCGGGCCCGCGATGGTGCTGCTCGTCGCGGTCGTGCTCTACCTGACTCTCTTCACGATCCAGGCCCGCCAGCGGCGGCGCATCCCGAGGTTCGAAGAACTCGAGAGCGCCACCCGCCGCCGCGCGGCGAGCGCCGACCTCAGCTGGCGCACCACGGCGGTCGTCCACGACACGGTGCTCAACGACCTGACCGTCGTCATGAACGCTCCCGACACGCTCGACGACCGCGTGCGCGAGCGCCTCCTCGAGGATCTGGCCACCCTCGAAGGCGGGGCGTGGATGCGCACCACGCGCGCGGTCGCGGTCCCCGACGAATCTCAGGCGCAGATCCGCAACGAGCTCGCCCGCATCGCGAGCGAGTTCCGGTGGCGCGGCCTCACCGTCAACGTCACGGGCGTCACGAGCGGCGTCTACATCTTCGATCCCGTCGCGGGCGAGGCACTGCTCGGCGCCCTGCGCGCGACCTTCGAGAACGTGCTGCGCCACTCGGGCGCCTCGAGCGCGAACGTCGAACTCGTCTACTCGGAGGCCGAGGTCACCTTCATGGTGTCCGACGAGGGGGTCGGCTTCGACCCGGACGCCGTCGACGCGGACCGGCTCGGCATCCGCGGATCGATCGTGTCCCGCATGGAGGCGGTCGGCGGCTGGGCGCGCGTCTGGTCGTCACCCGGCGCGGGCACCACGGTGCTGCTCGGCGTGCCGGTGGCCGAGGTGCGCGATCCCGGGGAGCCGTCGAGACATCAGGATGCGGACTATGCCGACTAGCCCCACGAGCGCGCTGCGGTTCGCAGCGCGGGACGTCGACCCGATGAGCTGGTTCACCGGGCCCTACGTGCCGCTCGTCTTCGCCGTGTTCGTCGCCGTCTACGGCGGCCTCATGTCGGTGCTCACCTGGGACGAGAGCGAGCTTCCGGCGATGCAGCTCGCCGGTGTCGCGCTGTGCACGATGGCCCTGCTGCTCGTGCAACTGCTCACCGCGCTGCGCAACCGCTTCGACTGGCAGCTCGGGGCCATCGTGGTGGGCGTCGGTGGCGCGGGGCTCGTGGTGTCGGCGCTCGGATATTCGCACTCGGTCTTCGCGATTGAGTTGTGGTGGGCGCCGTTCTGCTTCGCGCTCGCGCTCTCCGCACTCGCGCCGTATCTGGCGCCGTGGAGGCTGGTGCTGTGGGGGGTGGTGGCTCTCGCGACCGTCGTGCCCGTCGCCTTCGTGATCGTCGATTCGCGGGTACCCGCCTGGGGATCGATCACGGTGTTCCTGCTCGTCGCGACGCCTTCCGCGGTGGCGACGGCCGCGACGACCGCGTTCTCGTACAGCGTCGTGCGCCAGATGCTGCCGATCGTCGACAACCGCTCGAGCGAGGTCGTTTCCGAGGTGCTCGAGACGGACCCGGAGGACGAGGAGGCCGAGAGGATCGCGCTCGCGAGGCACACCGCGCGTGCCGTGCCGTTCCTGCGGGCCATCGCCGACCGCGGCACCGTGGCCGACGGCGACCGGGCGCTCGCGGGAGAGATCGCCCGTTACCTGCGCGACGACCTCGTCTCGCGCACCGACCTCGCCTGGCTGGGACTCCGGGCCGATGACACGCGCGTCGTCGTGGTCGACCCGGACCACCGCGCGCAGACGATGCGCTCGGCGCAGCGCACCGCCATCCGCGACCTCGTGCGCGCCGTGCTCGACGACCCCGCGACCGACGCCACGACGATCTACATGGAGCTGCGACCGCAGGACGACGGCTCGACGGCCGTCGCGGTGACCCTCGACGCGGAGCTTCCGGAGGGCAGGCGCGTGCGCCACATCGCGCCCTACTATTTCAACCTGCGCGGCGAGGTCGCCGACGTGCGGCTGAGCCGTGACGGCGTCTCGTTCCGGGTGCCGCCTGACTCGCCTCCGAGGTGATCGAGGAGCGCCCGCGACGGCGGACGCATCCTCGGGATGCCGGGTCAGCGCGAGATCGAGTGCCCCGCCGAGCCGAGCTGCCGGGTCGCCTCGACGACCCGTGCCGCGAGCGCCGTCTCGGCGCGCTTGCCCCAGGCGCGCGGGTCGTAGACCTTCTTGTTGCCCACCTCGCCGTCGACCTTGAGCACGCCGTCGTAGTTCTCGAACATCCACCCGGCGATGTCGCGCGTGTAGGCGTACTGGGTGTCGGTGTCGATGTTCATCTTGACCACGCCGTTGGCGACCGCCAGCGCGATCTCGGCATCCGTCGAACCGGATCCGCCGTGGAAGACGAGGTCGAGCGGCTTCGGCCCGGTGGCGTACTTCGCCTGGATGCCGGCCTGGATCTCACCGAGCAGCTCGGGGCGGAGCTTGACGTTGCCCGGCTTGTAGACGCCGTGCACGTTGCCGAAGGTCAGGGCCGCGATGTAGCGACCCTGCTCGCCGAGGCCGAGCGCCTCGACGGCCTGCTCGACGTCTCCCAGGGTCGTGTAGAGCGCCTCGTTGGAGCCCTCGTGCCGCACGCCGTCCTCCTCGCCGCCGACGACGCCGATCTCGACCTCGAGGATCGCGCGGATGTTCTTGATCCGCGGGAGCAGCTCCTGGGCGATCTCGATGTTCTCGGCGAGCGGCACGGCGGAACCGTCCCACATGTGCGACTGGAAGATCGGGTTGCGGCCCGCCTTGACCTCCGCCTCGGACGCCTCGATGAGCGGCAGCACGAAGCCGGCCAGCGCATCCTTCGGGCAGTGGTCGGTGTGCAATGCCACGGTGATGGGATAGTTCTTGGCGACCTCGGTAGCGAACGCCGCGAAGGCGAGGGCTCCGGATGCACGGGCCTTGACGCTCTGGCCGGCGAAGTAGTCGGCGCCGCCCGTGGTCACCTGGATGATGCCGTCGGAGCCGGCCTCCGTCAGGCCCTGCAGGATGCCGTTGATCGTCGATGAGCTCGAGGCGTTGACGGCGGGGAAGGCGAAGGCGTTCTTCTTCGCGGTGTCGAGCATCTCGGCGTACTGTTCCGGCGTGGCGACGGGCATGAGGGTCCTCCTGGCGGGGTGCTGTCGGGGGAGAGTCTACGGGAGCCCGGTGCCGCCGGAGCGGGTCCTACGGCCCGAGCAGGGCGAGCGGATAGCAGGGGCTGGCGCCGCCCCTAGACCCAGCCCAGGGTGCGCTCGACCGCCTGGTGCCAGCGGGTGATGCCGTGCTCGCGGGCCTCCGGCTCAAGCGTCGGCTCCCAGCGGCGGTCCTCCGCCCACAGCTCACGCAACTCGTCGGTGTCCTTCCACACCCCGACCGCGAGGCCAGCGGCGTAGGCGGCCCCGAGCGCCGTGGTCTCGGTGACCTCCGGCCGCACGACGGGCACGCCCAGTACATCCGCCTGGAACTGCAGCAGCAGCTCGTTGCGCACCATGCCGCCGTCGACGCGCAGCTCGGAGATCGGCACCGGCAGTTCGGCGTTCGCGGCCTGGACGACGTCGAGGGTCTGGTAGGCGACGGCTTCCAGGCAGGCGCGCGAGAGATGGGCCTTGGTCGCGAAGCGCGTGAGACCGACGATCGCGCCCCGCGCATCCGGACGCCAGTAGGGTGCGAACAGCCCCGCGAAGGCGGGCACGATGTAGACGTCGCCGTTGTCGTCGACGGTTCTCGCGAGCGTCTCGACCTCGGCGGCGTCGCGGATGAGCCCCAGATTGTCGCGCAGCCACTGGATGAGCGAGCCCGCGATCGCCACCGAGCCCTCGAGCGCGTAGCGGGGGGCCGCGTCGCCGAGCCGGTAGGCGAGGGTGGTGATGAGCCCGCTGCCGCTGTGCACGGGCTCGGTGCCGGTGTTCACGATGAGGAAGCCGCCCGTGCCGTAGGTGTTCTTCGACTCGCCCGCGTCGAAGGCGGCCTGGCCGAAGGTCGCCGCCTGCTGGTCGCCGAGGATGCCCGCGATGGGGGTCTCGCGCAGCAGGCTCCGGCTCTCGGCGACGCCGTACACCTCGGAGGAGGAGCGGATCGCCGGCAGCATCGCCCGCGGCACGCGGAAGGCCTCGCACAGCTCGTCGTCCCAGTCGAGGGTGCGAAGGTCCATGAGAAGGGTGCGGGAGGCGTTGGTGACGTCGGTCGCGTGCACGCCGTCGTGCTTCGCGCCGCCCGTGAGGTTCCACAGGATCCAGCTGTCGGGGGTTCCGAAGGCGAGCTCGCCGCGCTCGCCGCGCTCGCGGGCGCCGTCGACGTGGTCGAGGATCCAGGCGATCTTCGTCGCCGAGAAGTAGGTGGCCAGCGGCAGCCCGGTCTTCGCCGCGAAGCGCCGGATGCCGCCGTCGGCGGCGAGCGCGTCGACCGCGTCCTGGGTGCGGGTGTCCTGCCAGACGATCGCGTTGTGGATCGGCTTTCCGGTGGCCCGGTCCCACACGATGACGGTCTCGCGCTGATTGGTGATCCCGACGGCGGCGATCTCGTGGCGGGTGAGCTCGGCGTCCGCGAGCGCTTCGCCGATGACGTGCCGCGTGTTGCGCCAGATCTCCATCGGATCGTGCTCGACCCATCCGGGCTTCGGGAAGTGCTGCCGGTGCTCGAGCTGCCCCGAGCTGACGATCCGGCCGCGATCGTCGAACACGATGGCCCGCGTGCTGGTGGTGCCCTGATCGATCGCCACGACGTGGCGCGGCTCCGTTGCGCTCATGGGGTCAGCGTAGGGGAGAGTTGCGGAGTGAGCGCTCACTCATTTATGATCGCCGACGTGGTGCTGCCTGAGGAGTTCGTGGTCGTGCGCGAGCGCGCGCGCCCGCTCGCGCCGGGCGAGCGCCGCGAGGCGATCCTCGACGCCGTGCTCCCGCTGCTGCGGGAGAAGGGACGCGACGTCACGAGCCGCGAGCTCGCGGAGGCAGCCGGCATCGCCGAGGGCACCGTGTTCCGGGCGTTCGGAGACAAGGAGACCCTGCTGATGGCCGGGCTCGACCGGCTCCTCGACCCCGTGCCATTCCGCGACGAGCTGCGGCGCATCCCGCACGAGTTGCCCTTCGAGGACAAGGTCACGGCGATCGTCGAGGCCCTGCGGCTGCGCTTCCGCGAGGTGTTCCGCATCATGACCCTTTTCCAGCTGGAGGGCCCCCCGCCCCGGCGCGAGACCGCCAACGAGGACTGGCTCGAGATCCTGCGCGAGCTGCTCGACCCCGACCTCGCGCGGCTCGCCGTGCCCGTCGACACCGTCGCCTGGTACCTGCGGCTCGTCGCCTTCGGCTCCTCCATCGAACCGTTCAACCACTTCCGCCGCTTCGACGCCGCCGAGCTCGCGGCGATCGTCGTGCACGGCGTCTCCGCCTGATCCCCCTCTCGACACCCCACCGAAAGAAGCACCGTGCTCGGCAAACTCCTCGTGCGATACCTGAAGCCATACTGGCTTCTCCTCGTCGGCGTCGTCGTGTTCCAACTGGCGCAGTCGATCGCCTCGCTGTACCTGCCCGCGCTCAACGCCGACATCATCGACGACGGCGTCGCCCAGGGCGACACGGGCGTCATCCTGAGCCTCGGCGGCATCATGCTGCTCATCACGCTCGGGCAGATCACCGCGTCGATCCTCGCCGTCTACTTCGGCGCCCGCGCGGCCATGGCCCTCGGCCGCGACCTGCGCGCCGCCGTGTTCCGCCGGGTGGGGGAGTTCTCCGAGCGCGAGGTCGCCCGCTTCGGCGCCCCCTCCCTCATCACCCGCACCACGAACGACGTGCAGCAGGTGCAGATGCTCGTGCTCATGAGCTGCACCATCCTCGTCTCGACGCCCATCCTCGCGATCGGCGGCGTCATCTTCGCGCTGCGCGAAGACCTCACCCTGTCCTGGATCATGGTCGTCGCGGTGCCCGTGCTGCTCATCTCGGTCGGGCTCATCATCTCGCGGATGGTTCCCCAGTTCCGCAAGATGCAGACCCGCATCGACAACGTCAACCGCATCCTGCGGGAGCAGCTCACCGGCATCCGCGTCATCCGCGCCTTCGTGCGGGAGGACCGCGAGCGCGAGCGCTTCGCGACGGCCAACGAGGAACTGACCGACACCGCCCTGCGCGCCGGCCGCCTCTTCGCGCTCATGTTCCCCGTCGTCATGCTCGTGCTCAACGTGTCGAGTGTCGCGGTGCTGTGGTTCGGGGCGTTCCGGATCGAGGACGGCGAGATGCAGGTCGGCTCGCTCATCGCGTTCCTCAGCTACCTCATCCAGATCCTCATGGCCGTCATGATGGCGACCTTCCTCGCGGTGCTGCTGCCGCGCGCCGCCGTCTCGGCCGACCGCATCGGTGAGGTGCTCGAGACCGAGCCCTCGGTCGTCGCGCCCGTCGCGCCCCTCACCGAGCTCGCCGCCCACGGCAAGGTCGAGCTGCGGGACGCCACCTTCGCCTACCCGGGGGCCGAGGCGCCCGTGCTGCGCGAGGTGTCGTTCACCGCGCGACCCGGCCGGATGACGGCCATCATCGGGTCGACCGGCTCGGGCAAGACGACCCTCGTCAACCTGCTCCCGCGGCTGTTCGACGTGACGGGCGGAGCGGTTCTCGTCGACGGCGCCGATGTGCGCGAGCTCGACCCCGAGCTGCTGTGGAGCCGGATCGGGCTCGTGCCGCAGAAGCCGTACCTGTTCTCGGGGACCGTCGCCTCCAACCTCCGCTACGGCAACCCGGAGGCCACCGACGAGGCGCTGTGGGCGGCGCTCGAGATCGCGCAGGCGCGCGACTTCGTCGAGGCCATGCCCGGTGGTCTCGACGCACCCATCGCCCAGGGCGGCACCAACGTCTCGGGCGGGCAGAGACAGAGATTGGCGATCGCGCGGGCGCTCGTGAAACGACCCGAGATCTACGTGTTCGACGACTCCTTCTCGGCGCTCGACACCGCGACGGATGCCCGGCTCCGCCAGGCGCTCGCGCGCGAGGTCGGCGACGCGACCATGATCGTCGTCGCCCAGCGGGTGTCGACCATCCTGCAGGCCGACCAGATCGTCGTGCTCGAGGACGGTGCCGTCGTCGGGCTCGGAACCCATGACGAGCTGCTCGCGAGCTCCGCGGAGTACCGCGAGATCGTCGAGAGCCAGCTGCGCGCGGAGGAGGCGGCGTGAGCGACGACGAGACCCGGGCCGGGACCGCGGCGCCCGCCAGTCGGGCCGCACCGGCCCGCCGTCCCGGCCCGGGGGGCGGTGGCCCGTTCGGCGGCGCAGGCATGCCCGCCGAGAAGGCCATGTCGTTCGGCCCCTCCGCGAAGCGGCTCGCCGGCCGCCTGCGCCCCGAACGCCTCGGCGTCGTGCTCGTGATCCTGCTCGGCACGATCGGCGTCATCCTGAGCGTCATCGGACCGAAGGTGCTCGGCCAGGCGACCAACCTCATCTTCGAGGGCGTCATCTCCTCGCAGCTGCCGGAGGGCGTCACGAAGGAGCAGGTGATCGCCCAGCTCGAGGCCGCGGGCGACACGACCCAGGCGGACCTGCTGCGCAGCATGGATCTGCGGCCCGGCGAAGGTATCGACTTCTCCTCCCTCGCGCTCGTGCTCGGCATCGTGCTGCTGCTCTATGTGCTCTCGAGCGTGTTCATGTGGCTGCAGGGCTACGTGCTCAACGGCATCACCCAGCGCACCGTGCTGCGGCTGCGGCGCGACGTCGAGGCGAAGATCCACCGGCTGCCGCTCAGCTACTTCGACCGCCAGCCGCGCGGTGAGCTGCTCAGCCGGGTCACGAACGACATCGACAACATCTCGCAGTCATTGCAGCAGACGCTGTCGCAACTGCTCACCTCCCTGCTGACCGTCGCCGGCGTCGTCGTGATGATGTTCGTCATCTCGCCCGTGCTCGCGCTCATCGCGCTCGTCGCCATCCCGGTCACCCTCGTCATCACGGTGCTCGTCGCCAAGCGCTCGCAGAAGCTCTTCGTCGCGCAGTGGACGCACACCGGAACCCTCAACGCGCAGATCGAGGAGGGTTACACCGGGCATGCCCTCGTGAAGGTGTTCGGCCGCCACCGCGAGGTGCAGGCGCGCTTCGACGAGAAGAACGAGGAGCTGTTCCGCGCGAGCTTCGGCGCCCAGTTCCTGTCCGGGCTCATCATGCCGGCCGCGATGTTCGTCGGGAACCTCGTCTACGTGGCGATCGCCATCGTCGGCGCTCTCTTCGTCGCGAACGGATCGATGCGCCTCGGCGACGTGCAGGCCTTCATCCAGTACTCGCGGCAGTTCACGCAGCCGCTCTCGCAGCTCGGATCGATGGCCAACCTCCTGCAGTCGGGCGTCGCATCCGCCGAGCGCGTGTTCGAGCTGCTCGACGCCGAGGAGCAGACGGCCGACCCCGAGCCCGCCGAGACGCCAGCCGAGGTCACCGGCCGGCTCGCCTTCGACGAGGTGTCGTTCTCCTACGACCCCGAGCGGCCGCTCATCTCCGGGCTCTCGCTCCTGGCCGAGCCCGGGCACACCGTCGCGATCGTCGGCCCGACCGGGGCGGGCAAGACGACGCTCGTGAACCTCATCATGCGGTTCTACGACCCGGATGCCGGACGCATCACCCTCGACGGCATCGACACCACGCGCATGACGCGGGACGAGCTGCGCGGCCGCACCGGCATGGTGCTGCAGGACACCTGGCTGTTCGGCGGCAGCATCCGCGACAACATCGCCTACGGGCGGCCGGATGCCACCGAGGAGGAGATCATGAGCGCTGCGACGGCCGCCTACGTCGACCGCTTCGTGCACTCGCTGCCCGACGGCTACGACACGGTGCTCGATGATGAGGGCGGCAACGTCTCGGCGGGAGAGAAGCAGCTCATCACGATCGCGAGGGCGTTCCTCGCGAGACCGTCGGTGCTCATCCTCGACGAGGCGACGAGCTCGGTCGACACCCGCACCGAGCTGCTCGTGCAGCGGGCGATGGGGGCACTGCGCCGGGACCGCACCTCGTTCGTGATCGCGCACCGGCTGTCCACGATCCGGGACGCCGACCTCATCCTCGTGATGGAGAACGGGGCGATCGTCGAGCAGGGCACCCACGACGAGCTGCTCGCCGCGCACGGCGCCTATGCGCGCCTGTACGAGGCGCAGTTCGCGGCCCCCATCGACGACGAGGATGCGGTGGCCGCGCCCGCTTGACTGGCCCCGTTTCGGACGCTTGGCACGGTTTCGCCGGTGCCATCCGTCCGAAACGGTGCCACCGGGTGTCGAGGGCGGGGGTCGCGCCGGGAGCGGGGTAGGTAGCACCGGGGGCGGAGGTCGCGCCGGCGCGACCGTGGGCTCAGGCGATCTGCTGCCCCGCGGCATCGGATGTGGCGTCGTCCGTCGGCGTGGCGATGCCCGGGGCGAGCTCGACTCGTGCCGTGCCGAGCTCGTCGAGCGCGGCGAATTCGCTCTGGGTGAGGTGCTTGGGGGACTCCTCGATGAGCCGGGGTTCGCCGATCACTCTCGACTCGTCGAGGCCGTCGAGCTTGCGGGCGGTCACCAGCACGCGCTGCTCGAGCGAGCTCGCGAATCTGTTGTAGTGGGTGACGGTCGACTCGATCGCCCCGCGCAGCCGATCGGCGTGCTCGGACAGCGTCGCGAGGCGCCCGTAGAGCTCCTTGCCGAGGTCGAAGAGTCGCTTGGCGTCCTCCGTGAGCACGTCCTGCTGCCAGGTGAAGGCGACCGTCTTGAGCACCGCCCAGAAGCTCACCGGCGAGGCGAGCGCGATGCGCTTGCCGAAGGCGTACTCGAGGAGGGTCGGGTCCTGCTCGAGTGCCGCGGCGAGCAGCGGCTCGTTCGGGATGAACGCGATCGTGAACTCGGGGCTCGCGTCGAGGCCGGTCCAGTAGCTCTTGCCCGCGAGCGCGTCGACGTGACCCTTGACCTTCTTCGCGTGCGCGGCGAGCAGCGCGCCACGGCGCGCCTCCTGCTCGCCGCCGGCCGTCGCGGGGATGGCGCTCGCCTCGATGTAGTCGTTGTAGGGCACCTTCGCGTCGACCGCGATCGACTTCCCTCCCGGCAGCTTGACGACGAGATCCGGGCGCCGGGAGCCGGACTCGGCCGCGATGGTGGACTGAAGGGAGAAGTCGACCCGGTTGAGGAGCCCCGCCGATTCGACGAGCGAGCGCAGCTGCGTCTCGCCCCACACCCCGCGCGTGGCGTTGTTGCCGAGAGCGCTCGCGAGCTTTTCGGCGGTGAGGCTCAGCCGCGCCTCGGACTCGGCCGCCGTCTTGAGCTGCTGCGAGAGCTCGCCGTGCTGCTGGGCGCGCTGCTCCTCGAGCTCGACGACTTTGCGCTGCATCGAACTGAGCGTCTCCTTGACCGGGGCGAGCTCCTGCAGGATCTTGTGCTCGACGGCCGCCTCAGCCTGCCGCTGCCGCGCCTCGGCCGCGTGCCGCTCGACGGCATCCCGGTACTGCTCCTGCGCCGTCGCGAGCTGTTCCCGCAGCCCGGCGAGCGATGCCTCGGCCGCCGCGAGGGTGCGCTCGACCTCGGCGCGGCTCGAGGCCTCCTGCGCCCGCACCTCGGTGACGAGCGCCTGGTGCCGCGCCTCGAGCAGCGCCGCATCCGTCCCGTCAGAGCGCGAGCGTGCCCGCACGACGAGCGCGGCGGTGATCGTGCCGACGACCAGCCCGACCACGAGTCCGATCGCGAGCGGCAGCAGGGCGGGCATCAGATCATCCATGCGGCAAGTGTCGCAGCGGCCGCCGACATCCCCGCGGCGACCGGCCGCGGCATCCCCTCCTTCGGTGCAGAAGTGCCCGAGTTGGTGCAGAA
>JASGGJ010000048.1:0-17666 GCA_047605085.1 Protaetiibacter sp. | reverse complement strand
CCCCCCGTGGGTCCCTGGGGGGTTTGCGCCCCGGGGCCCCAACCGCCGCGAGAGATCGAGGCCCTCATCGTCCGCATGGTCGGGCCGAAAGCGGCCGAGGAGTTCTGGACTCGGTTCCGAGACTCCTTCTTCGCCGAGGAGGACGTCGCCGCGATCGCCGAGGCGGGCTTCGACCACATCCGGCTTCCGATCAACTCGCGGGTCGTGATGACCGAGTCAGGCGACATGCTGGACGGCGGCCTCGAGCTCATCGACCGCGCCATCGCCTGGTGCCGCGACCGCGGCCTCTCCGTGCTCCTCGATCTCCACGGTGCGCCGGGCGGACAGACCGGCACGAATATCGACGACTCGCCGCACGGACGGCCCGAGCTGTTCATCCAGGCCCGCTACCGCGCACAGGCCGTCGAGCTCTGGACGGAGCTCGCCCGCCGCTACCGTGATGAGCCCGCCGTGATGGGCTATGACCTGCTCAACGAGCCGTTGCCGAACGAGTGGCAGCACGTCTACCGGGACGAACTCGCCGCCCTGTATCGCGACCTCACCTCGGCGATCCGCGCGGTCGACCCGAACCATCTCCTGATGTACGAGGGGGCGCACTGGGCCACCAACTGGGACCTGTTCACGGAGGTCTGGGATGACAACTCGTGCCTGCAGTTCCATAAGTACTGGTCCGCCCCGGACACCGCGAGCCTGCGCAGGTTCCTCGACGCCCGAGAGCGGCTGGGCCTCCCGATCTACATGGGCGAGGGCGGCGAGAACAACCCGGAGTGGCTCTACACCGCCTTCCGGCTGTACGAGCACCACGGCATCGGCTGGAACCTCTGGCCGTGGAAGAAGGTCGGTACCGTCACATCCCCGCTCTCGATCCGCACCCCCAAGGACTGGGATGCGGTCGTGGAAATGGCCGCCGGGGGCGCCGCGATCGACGGCTCCCGAGCCCGGCGGATCCTCGACGAGCTCATCGAGAGCATGCCGCCATCCCGGTGCGACCGGCGCCCCGAGGTGACTGCGGCGGTGTTCGGAGACGCGCCCTCGGTGATCCCGGCATGGGGCTTCGGCTTCGAGGGACCGGGTCGCTCGTTCCAGACCTCCGCCGCGAAACCGCTCGCCACGATCCGCGCGGATGACGCGGTGACCGTCAGGTTCCAGATGCCGCGCGCGGCGGAAGGCAACCCCTTCGAGCACCCCTTCGGCGCCGAGCCCGCCGAGGACGAGCGCCTGATCGTGAACCTGGAAGCCGGTGACTGGCTCCACTACCCGCTTCCCGCTGGGACGGCCGACTACCGCGCCCTCGCACCCGGCGGCGAGCCCGCCCGCGAGCTGAGGATCGACCGGGAGGCGGACGGCGTGCGGGTGTCGGCGACCGGGAGCACCGCGATCTGGCGCCTGGTCCGCACGGACGCCGCTTATCCTGGGTCCACCGGCGACTCAGGCGCGGCATAGCCGGGAACTCCCCGTGCCGGGCCGCTACGCGTGCACCGCCTCCCGCGCGCGAAGGTCCTTGCGGAGGATCTTGCCCGAGCTCGACTTCGGGATCGCCTCGATGAACTCGACCCGCCGCACCCGCTTGTGCGGAGCGACCTCGCCGGCCACGAACTCCATGACCTCCCCCGCGGTGAGCTCGGAGCCGGCCGCCGGCACGACGAACGCCTTCGGGATCTCCTGCCTGTCGTCGTCGAGCACGCCGATGACCGCGGCATCCGCGACCTTCGGATGCGCCAGCAGCAGCGCCTCCAGCTCGGCCGGCGCGATCTGGTAGCCCTTGTACTTGATGAGCTCCTTCACGCGGTCGACGATCGTGAACCAGCCGTCGGCGTGCGCCTCGGCGATGTCGCCCGTGTGCAGGTAGCCGTCGGCGTCGAGGGTCTCGGCCGTCGCCTCCGGGTTGTTGAGGTAGCCGAGCATGACGTTGGGCCCCTTGACCCACAGCTCGCCGGGGGCAGAGGTCCCCTCGCTCGGCGCCGGGATGTCGAGACCTGTCTCGGTGTCCACGAGCCGGCACACGACGTTCGGCAGCGGCACCCCGACCGAGTTCTTCGGCACGGCTCCCGGGTCGGCCGGCACGGCGTGCGACACCGGGCTCAGCTCGCTCATGCCGTAGCCCTGCTTGACGACCGCGTGGATGCGGCGCCCGGCGGCCTCCGCGGTCTCCGCGTCGAGCGGTGCCGCGCCCGAGAACACCGTGCGCACGCTCGAGATGTCGAACTGGTCGACGATCGGATGCTTCGCGAGCGCCACCGCGATCGGCGGGGCGATGAAGAGGTAGCTGCACTGGTGGTTCTGCACGTTGGTGAGGAACTCGACGAGGTCGAACTTCGCCATCGTCACGAGGCTCGACCGCTGCCGGAGCGCGAGGTTGAGCAGCACCGTCATGCCGTAGATGTGGAAGAACGGCAGCACGGCGAGCACCCGGTCGTCGCCCGTGAGGTCGATCGCGTAGCGGCACTGCTCGACGTTCGCGACGAGGTTCCGGTGGCTCAGCATGACGCCCTTCGGCACGCCCGTCGTGCCGGACGAGTAGGGCAGCACGGCGACGTGGGTGGCCGGATCGAAGTCCACCTCGGGGGCGGGCGATCCCTCGGTGAGCAGCTCGCGCAGCTTCGGGTGCCCCTCGGCACCGTCGAGCACGATGAGATGATCGGCGGGGATGCCGATGGCCGCGGCCGCGGCCTCGGCCTGCGGGAGCAGGGGGCTCACGGTGATGAGCCAGCTCGCGCCGGCATCCCGCAACTGGGTCTCGATCTCGCGCGGCGTGTAGAGCGAGTTGATGGTCGTGACGGTCGCGCCGGCGCGCAGGATGCCGTGGAACACGGTCGCGAAGGCGGGCACGTTGGGGCACAGCAGGCCGATCACGTCGCCGACGCCGACGCCGCGCGCCGCGAGCGCGCCCGCGAAGGCGAGCACCTGGGCGCGCAGCGTCCCGTACGTCGTCTCGGCTCCGGATGCCGGGTCGATGAGGGCGACGCGTCCGGCCTCCGCCTCGTCGAGGCTTCCGAACAGGTAGTCGTAGATCGAGAGCTCTGGGATCTCGATCTCGGGATACGGACTGGTGAACACGGAACTCCTTCGATCGCGTGCCGGGTGGCGCGGCGATGCACCACAGCACCATCATGCGCCCTCGCCGCCCACGACACCAGGCGTCATCCGGTGTCGCGAGATGTCGCACGATGTCGCAGAACGTCACCTCGATGGTGTGCGGCGGCGCGAGCGGGGAAACTCGACGCATGCACGAGCGGGGCATCTTCGTGGAGCTCGACGATCGCTCAGGCGTCGAGTTCGAGGAGCGCGTGGCGGATGTCCGCCGCGCGCTCGCGGGAGTGCCCGGTGTCCGGGTGGTCGCCGCGAGCCCGCCGCCCGCCGCGCCCGCCACCGCGCCGATCCGTGCGAGCGGCGTCGTGGTCGACCTCGCCCGCCACCGGGTCTGGGTCGACGGGCGTCCCGTGAACCTCAGCTTCCGCGAGCACGCGCTGCTCAGCTATCTCGTCGAGCACCAGGGCGAGGTGCACGACCGGCGACGCCTGCTCTCGGCGCTCGTCGGCGAGACGGACGGCGACCCGATCAGCGAGCGGACGATCGACGTCTACCTGCAGCGCCTCCGCCGACGGCTCGAGCCCTACGGCGACATCGTGCGCACCGTGCGCGGGCGCGGCTACCGCCTCGACCCGCACCCCGACGTGACCGTGGTGCCTGCGATCGCGACCGAGGGCTGACTCGCGCATCCTGTGCTCGCGCGATGTCGCGTGCGGGGGGTTTCGATACGCGTCGCTTCGCGGCGCTACTCAACCAGCGGAAGGGGGCGCGCAGCGCGGTGTATCGAGACCCCCAGCACACCGGCAGGGGCCGGCGCGACGTTCCTCACGCGGAGGCGGTGGCGCCGAAGCGGAGGGGGACCGCGGGGAGGTCGAGGTTCGCCCCGCCGCGGTAACGCGCGGCCGGATGCGCGGCCGGCAGCCGCGGCCCGCCGCCGAAGAGCGTCTCGCGCAGGGTGCGCGGCACGGCCGGGCGCTCGTCGAGGCGGCCCCGTCGGCGCAGCTCGGGAACGACGAGCTCGGCGAAGTCGCGCGCCGTGTCGAAGGAGTGGTACTGCCGCAGGTTGATGCCGTCGACGCCGTCCTCGTCGAGCCAGCGCTCGATCTCGTCGGCCACCACATCCGGGGTCCCCGCCACGAAGTAGCGGCCCTCGCGCGAGGTCCGCAGCGAGGCGAGGGCCTCGCCCACCGTCGTCGCCGGGTCGAGGAAGGGCACCTCCGAGCGCGGAACCCCCGCGGCGTCGAGCGCCTCGCCGATCGTCCGCTCGGGCGGGAGCGCGGGCAGGTCGATCGGGAAGCCGCTGTGCGCGAGGATGCCGTCGACGCTCGTGCGCTCCTGGTACAGCCGCCACTTGTCGGCGGCCTCCTGCTCGGTGCGTGCGACGACGACCCCCGCCTGCACGATGAACCGCAGCCCGCCGCCGTCGCGCCCGTGCCGCTCAGCCGCGTCGCGCATCCGCTGGGCGTTGCGACGGAAGTCCTCGGCGGTGCGGCCGCCCGTGAACACGAGCTCCGCGTGACGGCCCGCGAACTCGATGCCGGCGGGCGATCCGGTGGCCTGGTAGAGCACGGGCGTGCGCTGGGGCGACGGCGAGCTCAGGTGCGGGCCCGCGACCCGGTAGTTCTCGCCGACGTGGTCGATGTAGCGCACCTTGCCGGGATCGCTGTAGACACCGCGCTCCCGGTCCGCGACGACGGCGTCGTCGTCCCAGGACCCCTCCCACAGCTTGTAGACGACGTCGAGGAACTCGTCGGCGATCTCGTAGCGGCGGTCGTGCGGGATCTCGTCGTCGAGTCCGAAGTTGCGGGCCGCGTTCGGCAGGTAGGAGGTCACGATGTTCCAGCCGACCCGGCCGCGCGTCAGGTGGTCGAGCGTCGACATCCGGCGCGCGAACGAGAACGGCGGCTCGTAGCTCGTCGAGAAGGTCACCCCGAAGCCGAGGTGCTCGGTGACCGCCGCCATCGCCGGGATGACGAGCAGCGGGTCGTTCGAGGGGATCTGCAGCCCCTCGCGGATGGCCGTCTCGGGGCCGCCGCGGAAGACGTCGTAGGCGCCCACGACATCCGCGAGGAACACGCCGTGGAAGCCGCCGTCCTCGAGCAGCCGCGCGAGCTCGAGCCAGTAGGAGAGATCCTCGAAACGGTGCCGGTTGTTGCCCGGCAGCGTCCACAGGCCGTGGGTGATGTGGCTCACCGTGTTCATCTCGAACAGGTTGAGGATGAGCTTCTTCTTCTCGGTCACGGGTCTCCGTTCAGGCCTCGCCGCTCGTCCACCACGACACGACCGGGGTGCCGTTGATGAGGTGGTCGCCGACGATGCGCGCCTTGTAGCGCGCGGGGTTGTGGGATGCCACGGTACGCGCGTTGCGCCAGTGCCGGTCGAGGGCGAGGCCGGCGCTCACCGCGCTCGCACCCCCCACCTCGAAGAGCTCGGTCGCGGCACGCAGCACGTTCGGCAGGACGACGAGCTGGGCCCGGGTGGTGGCGAGGTCGGCGTCGGCGATGCGGGCGAGCCGCTCCCCCTCGCTCGCACCCGCGAGCACGGCGTCGCTCGCGGCCTGAAGCGCGTCGACCGCGCGGGCGAGCGCGGCATCCGCGGCGAACGACGCCGCCGAGAGCTCGCCCACGACCTCCTGCACGATCGGGTCCTCGCGCGGGGTGGCGCCACTCGCGTGCGAGTAGCCGCGCGTGCGCTCGCGAACGAATCGCGCGCCGTCGTCGACGACGGCCCGTCCGATCCCTGCCACGACGGCGAGCAGCACGAGCTGCACGAACGCGCCCCCGTGGCTCGCTCCGCCGTCCCGCTCGAGCACCGCGTCGTCGTCGACCCGCACCCCATCGAACACGGTGGTCCCGGATCCCGTGAGCCGCTGCCCGAAGCCGTCCCAGTCGTCGAGGCGCTCGAGGCCCGCGGCGCCGGTGTCGACGAGCACGCTGACCGCCTCGCCGTCGCGATCGGCGAGCACCGAGACGAGGTCGGCGAACAGGGTGCCGGTGCTGTAGAACTTGCGGCCGTCGAGGCGCAGCCCGTCGTCGTCGCGGCTGAGGCGGGTCGTATAGGCGCCGACCTTCGCCGGTCCGCGCTCGAACGTCGCGTTGCCGTGGATGGCGCCGCCCGCGAGCAGCCGGAGCCGCCGCTCGCGCTCCGGGGACGCGGGCGCGTGGCGCGTCCGGTCGACGAAGGAGAAGTGCGAGCGGAACAGCTGCGCGAGATTCGGGTCGCGGCGGGCCAGCTCGGTCAGCAGCTCGAAGAACTCGCGTTCGTCGGCGGCGTCCCCGCCGAACTCGCGCGGCAGGGTGACGCGCGTGAAGCCGGCGTCCCGCAGCAGTTCGACCTCGGCGTAGGGCAGCCGGCGCTCGCGCTCGCGCTCGGCGGCGCCCACGCCGACCTCGTCGAAGACTCCCGCGAACCGCGCGACGAGGCCGCTCATCCGCGATCCCCCGCCGCCCGCTCCCGGCCCTGCGAGATGTCGTCGACGTGCCGCGCCCGGTCCCCGGCGACGAGCGCTCCGAGCGGCTCGAGCTCGGCGAGCGCCCGCGCGCTCAGCCGGATGCCGGCCGCCGCGAGGTTCTCGTCGATGCGCTCGGGGCGGCGGGTGCTCGGGATGGGCACGGCGGCGACGCCGAGCTCGCGCGCCTTCTCGGCGATCCAGGCGAGCGCGAGCTGCGCCGGCGTGACGCCCTCCTCGGCGGCGACCCGCCGCACCGTCTCGCCGATCGGGGCGTTCGCGGCGAGGCGCTCCGCGTCGAAACGCGGGAAACCCCGACGCAGGTCGCCCTCGGCGAGCGCGGTCACGGGAGCCGCGAGAAACCCGCGGCCGAGCGGCGAGTAGGCGACGAAGCCCACCCCGAGCCGGGCGGCGGCGGGGATCACCCGGCTCTCGACGTCGCGGCTCCAGATCGACCACTCCGATTGCACGGCCGCGATGGGATGCACGGCGTGCGCCCGCTCGAGCTCGTCGGCGGTCACCTCCGACAGCCCGATGCGCCCGACGATCCCCTCGGCCACGAGCTCCGCGAGCGCGCCGACGGTCTCCTCGATCGGCACCAGGGGGTCGACGCGGTGGTAGTAGTACAGCGGGATGCGGTCGACCCCGAGCCGCTTCAGGCTCGCGACGACCGCCTCACGCAGGTACGCGGGGTCGCCGCGGAACCGCGGGCCGCCGGGGGCGGCATCCGCGACGAAGCCGAACTTGGTCGCGACGACGAGCTCGTCGCCGCGTTCGGCGATGAGCCGCCCGACGAGACGCTCGTTGGAGCCGCGCCCGTAGATGTCCGCCGTGTCGACGAAGCGGATGCCCGCGTCGACCGCGTGGTGCAGCGTCGCGAGGGCCTCGCGCTCGTCGGCCGGGCCGTAGACCTCCGCGAGCGCCATGCCGCCGAAGCCCTGCGTGCCCACCTCGAGTCCGCCGATCAAGGTCATGCGCCGGGAGCCTTCCAGTCGGGCAGCGTGCCGAGCAGCTCGAACTGGCCGAGCGCGCGGGTCCGCTGGATCACGGGGTTGTGGGATGCGATGGTACGCACGTTCCGCCAGTGGCGGTCGAGCGCGAGCTCGCGGCTCACCGCCGAGGCGCCGCCGACCTCGAAGAGCCGGGTGGTGGCGTCGAGCACGAGGGCGGGAACCACCTCCTGCACCCGGAACACCTCCAGCTGCAGCCGCTGCAGCTCGTCGGCGTCGACGTCTCCGTCGGTCGCCCGGCCGAGGTCGGCGGCGACCGAGACCACGAGCCGCCTGGTGGTGGCGGCCGCGACGCTCAGCTGCCCGACGACAAGCTGCACGAGCGGGTCCTCGCGCGGGAGCGTCTCGCCGGCGAACCCGAAGGTGCGCCGACGCGGCCGGACGAAGTCGACGGTGTCCTCGAGCGCGCGCTGCGCGACGCCCGCGATGACGGCGAGCAGGCTCAGCTGGAACACCGAGCCGAGATGATGCCAGCGGGCGGCGTCGGTGTGCGGTGGGACGAGGTCCTCCGGCTCGACGCGGGCGCGGTCGAAGACGGTCGTGCCGGATCCGGTGAGCGGCTGGCCGAAGCCGTCCCAGTCGTCCACCGAGCGCACCCCCTCCTGATGCGCCGACACCGTCACCGCGACCCGCTCCTCGCCATCGAGCGCGGCGAGGTGGATCCAGTCGGCGTAGATCGATCCGGTCGTGTAGTACTTCGTCCCCGTGAGCAGCAGCTCGCCGCCCTCGCGCGAGATCCGGGTCTCGAGCCGGGCGGTGTCCTGGCGCTCGGACTGCGCGTTGCCGACGAAGTCGCCCTGAAGCACGCGATCCCACCAGCGGTGCGGCGCATCCGTCCCCTGCACGCGCAGCGACTCGACGAAGGCCAGGTGCCCGCGCTGGATGTGGGCGAGGCTCGGGTCGGCGGCGGCGAGGTCGATGAGCAGCGCGAACAGCTCCTCGAGCGGAACCGGGTCGCCTCCGTGCTCGGCGGGCACCCGCAGGGCCGTGAATCCGAGATCGCGCAGCGCGGCGAGCTGCGGGCCGAGGAGCTCGCGCTCGCGCTCACGGCGGGGGGTGCTCTCGCGGAGCGTCGCGAGGAAGTCGTCGAAGGCGTCCCGGGAGAAGGAGGCGACGCGTGGTGCGGTGAGACTCAATGCATGACCTTTCGCGCGATCCGGTTGCCGACGGCCTGCACGAGCTGCACGAGCACCACGAGCGTGACCACGACGATCCAGATGACCGTGTAGTCGAAACGCGCCCAGCCGTACTGCAGGGCGAGGTTGCCGAGCCCGCCGCCGCCGATCGCGCCCGCGACGGCGCTCGCGTCGACGAGCGCCACGACGATGTAGGTGAGGCCGAGGGTGAGCGGACCGAGCTGCTCGGGGATCACGATCGTGAAGAGCACGCGCACCGGGCTCGCGCCCATCGCGGTGCCCGCCTCGACGGCGCCGGGGTTCACCGCGACGAGGTTCGACTCGATGACGCGCGCGATCGCGACGCTCGCGACGATCGCGAGCGGGAAGGATGCGGCGAGCGGGCCGAGGCTCGTGCCGTAGATCAGACGGGTGAGCCCGACGACCGCGATCGCGACGATGATGAACGGCACGGGCCGGATGAGGTTGATGACGAGGTTGAGCACCGCGTACACGACCCGGTTCTCGAGGATGTTGCCCGGCCGCGAGGCGTAGAGCCAGAGCGCGATGAGCACGCCGGCCACGGAGGCGACCGCGAACGACACGCCCGCCATGAGCAGCGTCTCGCCGACGGCCTTGAGGAACCGCGGGAGGAAGGCCTCGAGGTCGAACTCACGCACGGGTGACCTCCCGCACGGGGGTGACCGCGTCGAGATCGGCGATCGCGGCGTCGATCGCGGCGTCGTCGCCGATCAGCTCGACCGTGAGGCTGCCGAACAGCCGGGCCTGGAGCTCGTCGATCCCCCCGAACACGACGTTGAAGTCGATGCCGTGCTGCCGGGCGACGCGCGAGAGGAAGGGGTCGTTCGACTCGCGGTTCTCGACGTGCAGCTGCACGATCCGTCCGTGGTGCACCGCCCGGATGCTCGCGAGCGTCTCCGGCGACGGAACGTGATGCAGCACAGACGAGACGAAGCGCTGCGTGGTGGGGTTTCGCGGGTGGGAGAAGACGTCGTAGACGCTGCCGTGCTCGACGACCCGTCCCGCATCCATCACGGCGACGCGGTGGGCGATCCTGCGGATGACGTCGATCTCGTGGGTGACGAGCGCGATGGTCACGAGGTACTCCTCGTTGACCCGCTTCAGCAGCTCGAGCACCTCGTCGGTGGTCTGCGGGTCGAGGGCGCTCGTCGACTCGTCGGAGATGAGGATGTCGGGTCGGGTGGCGAGGGCGCGCGCGATGCCGACGCGCTGCTTCTGCCCGCCGGAGAGCTGCGAGGGATAGGCGAGCGCCTTGTCGGTCAGCCCGACGAAGGCCAGCAGCTCCTCGACCCGGTCGAGGATCGCCTCCTTGCCGAGCTTCGCGAGCTGCAACGGGTAGGCGATGTTGCCGTACACGGTGCGGGACGCGAGCAGATTGAACTGCTGGAAGATCATGCCGATGCCGCGGCGCGCCGCCCACAGCTCCTTGCCGTCGAGGGCCGAGATCTCGCGCCCGTCGACGACGACCCGCCCGGAAGTGGGGCGCTCGAGGGCGTTGACGGTGCGCAGCAGGGTGGACTTACCGGCCCCCGAGTAGCCGACGATGCCGAAGATGTGGCCGCGCTCGATCGTCAGCTCGACGTCGCGGAGCGCCTCGACGCGGCGTCCGTCGACCTCGAAGACCTTCGAGACGCTGTCGAAGGCGATGGCCGGTGTGCTCATGGTGTCCTCCTCGCGGCGAGACGGGGTCGCCCGGATCGTGTCCGGCCGACCCCGCTCGCGATGCGGTCGCCGTTCGCGGCTACTCGTTCTCCTCGGCCGACTTCTGCAGCTCGGCGAGCTTGTCGCGGAGCGTATCGACCGGGATGTCGACGAGCACCGTGTTGCCGAAGGACTCCTCCTCGAGGGCCGCAGCGACGCGCGGGTCGGCGTAGACCTCCTTGAGGATCGCCCACGCCGGGTCGTCCGCGTTGTCGGCGCGGGTCGCGACGACGTTGATGTAGGGCAGGTTCTTCTCGTTGAGCGAGTCGTCGAGGTAGAGCGCGTCCTCCGCGTCGACGCCCTGCGCGGGGTCGAAGTAGGAGGTGCCGACCACGACGGCCGAGAGGCTCGGGTCGTCGAACTGCTGCGGGATCGTCTTCGCCGCGATCGGCACGAACTCGAGGTTCTTCGGGTTCGAGGTGATGTCGTCGGTCGTCGGGAAGTCGCCCGCGTCGTCCGAGAGTTCGATGAGTCCGGCCGAGGCGAGGATGTTGAGGGCGCGCCCGCCGTTCGACGGATCCTCGGGGATCGCGATGTGTCCGCCATCGGGGATGTCGTCGGTCGAGTCGAGCGTGGCGGAGAAGATGCCCCACTGAACGATGACGGTCGAGAACACGGGCGTCAGGTCGGCGTCGTTCTCGGCGTTGAACGCCGAGAGGTAGAGGATGTGCTGGAAGGCGTTCGCGTCGACGTTCCCGGCGACCAGCTCCGTGTTGGGCAGCACCCAGTCCTCGGTGTTGACCCACTCGATCTCGAGGCCCTTCTCGGCCGCGACCTCCTTGATCGCGTCCTGGAACTCGGAGTCCTCGGAGACGGCGATCTTGACCTTGATGGGCTCGGTCGTCGTCCCGTCGGCTTCGGTCTTCTGGCTGCCGAGGGTGTTCGCGATGACGATCCCGCCCACCGCCAGGACGGCGACGACGACGACCGCGATCACGGCGATCAGGATGTTGCGCTTCTTCTTGCTACTGGCCGCGACGGCCGAGCGCAGTTCGCTCTGGCCCTCGGGCGTCGACTTCTGGTCGGACACGGTGGTCACCTTTCGTGCATGGTCTCCCTGGTGCGGGAGAGGCCATTCAATGTGCGGCCCCTCGGTCACGGCAACCCGGAGACGTCATCTTCGGACCCGCTGCGTCACGGAGTGTGACGGGGTGTCGCGGAACGTCTCACAACGTCATTCGAGTTGCGTGATCCGCGGAGCCGTCCGCGGGTGCGGCGGCGCATAGACTCGACGGAACGTACGAGGGAGGGACGATGGCGGGGTTCCTGTCGCTCCTCCTCGGCCTCCGGGTGCAGCGACCCGGCCAGTACCGGCGGCTCACCCGCATCCGGAGCCGCGTCTACCGCACGGTCGCCACGCTCGAGGCGGAGGTGGTGCGCTCGGCCGAGCCGATCCCGTTCGGGGAGCTCGACCGTTCGGCGTTCGCGCCCATCCGCCGGGGTGGCGCGTTCGGCGGCGTGCACGAGTGTGCGTGGCTGCGGATCACGGGCGAGGTGCCCGCGGATGCCGACGGCGCGGTCGTCATGCTCGGCGTGCGCGGCGAGGGACTCGTCTACGACGCCGACGGCGGGATCGTCGACGCCACCTCGACCGTCTACCAGCAGGGCGACCTGCCGCACTCAGGCGGACGCTTCCGGCCGGTCGGCGTCCCTCTGACAGGAGGAACCGGCGTCGAACTGTACGCCGACGTCGCCTACAACGGATTCATCCTGTACGAGGTCGGGCGGGGCGTCTTCCACGGGGCCCGACTCGCGGTGCGCGACGACACCGTGTTCGGGCTCTACTACGACTACCTGACCCTCGCCGTGCTCGCCGGCGCCACCGAGGACGCGGAACTCGCGCGGGAGCTGGGCACGGCACTCGACGCGGCGTGGCGGCGCTTCCGCGCGGGCGACGCGGCGGCGGCACGGGCCGTGCTCGCGGAACCGCTGTCGCGACCGGCGGCATCCGAGGTGCTGTTCTCCGCCGTCGGGCACGGCCACCTCGACATGGCGTGGCTCTGGCCGCTGCGCGAGACCCGCCGCAAGGCCGCGCGCAGCTACACGCGCGCCCTCAACACGATCGAGCGCCATCCCGGCTACGTCTACGGCACGAGCCAGCCGCAGCAGCTCGCCTGGATGAGGGAGCAGCAGCCCGCCCTCTACACCCGCATCCGGGATGCCGTGGCGGCCGGGCGGATCGAGCTGCAGGGCTCGTTCTGGGTCGAGCCCGACACCAACCTCCCCTCAGGGGAGGCGCTCGTGCGGCAGGCGAGCGTCGGGCGGCGCTTCCTCCGCGAGGAGTTCGGACTCGACGACGAGCAGTTGCGGCTGTGCTGGCTGCCCGACACCTTCGGCTACTCCGGCAACCTGCCGCAGATCCTGCGCGGGACGGGCATGGACCGCTTCGTCACCATCAAGCTCGCCTGGAACCGGACCAACGTGTTCCCGCACCGCACCTTCCGCTGGCGCGGCATCGACGGGTCCGAGGTGCTCGTGCACATGCCGCCGGAGGGCGACTACAACTCGCGAGCCGCAGCCGACAACCTGCTCACCGCGCTCAAGCAATACCCCGAGCGCGCCCTCGGCCAGGCCCTGCTCGTCTACGGCTCCGGCGACGGCGGCGGCGGGCCCGGCGAGATCCACCTCGAACTGCTCGAGCGGGAGATCGGGCCGGACGGGGCGGGCATCCGGGGCCTGCCGCGCGTCGGGTTCTCGACGGCGCGCGCGTTCTTCGAGCAGCTCGAGGCGAACCCTGCCATCGGCGAGCTGCACGAGCACACGGGCGAGCTCTACCTGGAGACCCACCAGGGCACCTACACGGTGCAGGCGGCCACCAAGAAGCACAACCGCACCGTCGAGCGGATGCTGCACGACGTCGAGGCGCTCTCGGTCGCGTCGGGACGCGATACCCGTGCCGAACTCGAGCCGGTCTGGCGCGAGGTGCTGCTGCACCAGTTCCACGACATCCTGCCGGGCTCCGCGATCGAGCGCGTCAATCGTGAGGCGCGGGAGAGCTACACCCGGCTCGAGGGCGAGCTCGACACGCTCGCCGAGGGGATGCTCGCCGAGCTTTCCGCCGGCGACCACGCCACCGCGGTGAACCTCACGAGCTTCCCGCGCGACGAGCATGTGCTCCTCGACGGGGTCTGGCACCGGGCGATCGTCGCGCCGTACGCGGCTGCCGCGCTCGAGCTCGCACCGGGTCCGTTCGGGCTCGCGGCGCTGCCGGGCTCGATCACCAACGGCATCGTCGAGCTGCGCTTCGACGAGCACGGCGTGATCCGCTCGCTCACCGACGCGGCGGGGGCCGAGCACGCACGCGACGGGCTCAACCGGCTCGTGCTGCACCGTGATCCGTACCAGTGGCCCTTCGACGCCTGGGACATCGATCCGCGCTACGTCGACCGGCCCGCGCGGCAGCTGCGCCTCGTGCACGCCGATTCCCGCCTCGACGGACCGACGGTCGTGCGCGAGCACCGGCTCGTCGGCCCCGACGTCGAGGTGCAGCAGCGCATCGTGCTCGAGGCCGGCTCGGAGCTCGTGCGGTTCGAGACGCGCGTCGACTGGCGCGCGAGCCGCCGGATGCTGAGGGCCGAGTTCCGGCCGGCGCGCTGGGCGGACGAGGTGGCGTGCGAGATCCAGTTCGGTCACATCCGGCGGCCCACGACCGAACGCGACTCGGTCGAGAAGGCGCAGTTCGAGGTGGCTGCGCACAAGTGGATCGCCGTCGAGGACGAGCGCGGCGGCTTCGCGCTGCTCAACGACGCGAAGTACGGGCACCGGGCCAAGAACGGCCTGCTGAGCCTCAACCTGCTGCGCGCGACGACCTTCCCCGACAGAACCGCCGACCGCGGGGTGCACGAGTTCACGTACGCCATCCGGCCCTTCGCCGCGGGCGCGCTCGGCGACGTCGTCCGCGACGGGTACCGGCTGAACAACCCGCTGCGGGTGGGGGCGGGCGTGGAGTTCGACAGTCTCGTGTCGAGCTCCGACCCCGGCGTCGTCGTCGAAACGGTGAAGCGCGCGGATGCGGGTGACGGCGTCGTCGTGCGGCTGTACGAGAGCCTCGGGCGGGCGACCACGACGGCGCTCGCGACGCGCCTCCCGCACGCTCGGGCGACGCGTGCCGACCTGCTCGAGCGAGAGCTCGGACCCGCCGACCTCGGGCGGCTCGAGCTGGGGCCCTTCGAGATCGTGACGGTGCTCCTGGACGGGTGACGGCGACAGAACCTCCGAGCGATATCATCGCTATCAATGATGACATCCGGGAGGTCGCCGTGGCGTCACTGCTCATCCGAGACCTGGACGACCAGGTGAAGCAGCGGCTGCGCGTGCGTGCGGCCGAGAAGGGGGTATCGATGGAAGCTGAGGCGCGCGGCATCCTGACCGCGGCGCTCGCGGAACCGGAGCCGATCAGCGATGCGGAGTGGGTGCGGCGGTTCCGTGCGCACGTCGAGACGGTGGGCGGCTTCGACGACATGATCGCCCTCATCCCGGATCGCAAGGAGGACGCCTCCGCCCCGACCTCTCGGCGCCTCCCGTTCGTGGGCGATTCCGAATTCGACGAGGCCGTCGACTCCGTCCCATGATCCTCGTCGACACGAACGTGGTCTCCGAACTGATGCGGCTGCAAGCTGCCGACGTGGTGACCATTGGTTCGAGGACAGCGACCAGACTCGGCTGCACCTGAGTTCCGTGGTGCTCGCAGAACTGCTCACCGGCCTCGAACTCGAACCGCCCAGCCAGAAGCGCTCCGCTCGCGAGCGGCACCTCGACCACATCTTCGAGTTGTTCGTCGGTCGGATCCTGCCGTTCGATGAAGGGGCGGCGCGTGCGTACCCGACGATCGTCGCCACTCGTCGTCGCGCCGGACGCGTAATCTCAGTGCCGGACGCGCAGATCGCCGCGGTGTGCCTTGTCCACGACGCGACCCTCGCGACGCGGAACGTGCGCGACTTCGCCGGATGCGGCATCCGCGTCGTGAACCCGTGGGCGGCGGGATGACCGCACCGGCCGGGCCGCTCAGGCCTCCGGCGTCTCCCCCGTCGCGAGGGCGTGCAGCAGGGTGGTGAGACTCTCGATCGACTCGATCGGCCACTCCTTCAGCACCTCGTGCAGCCGTCCCTCGTAGGGCAGCCGCGCCGTCTCGAGCCGGCGGCGGCCCTCGGCGGTCAGCGCGATGAGCTTGATGCGGCCGTCGGAGGCGTCCGCGGTGCGCTCGACCAGGCCGAGGTCTTCGAGCTCCGAGACGCTGCGGCTCACCTGTCCCTTGTCGGCGGTCATCCGTTCGGCGATGCCCGAGACCGTGATCGAGCCGGCGCGGTTGATGAGCGACAGCACCCGGAAGGTGCCGGGCAGCATCCCGGGGCTCACCGACTCGGCAGCCTGCGCGTAGACGCGGCGGAACTCGCCCATCAGCTCGCCGAACGCCCCCTCGAGGCCGCGCACCGCGGCCTGCCGCGCGTCGGGCTCGTCCGCAGACGCGGCCGATGCGGGCGCCACGCCCGTAGAACGCGCGCCGGTCATCCCTCGTCGCTCTCCGACCGCGGATCGCCGACCGTGCGGATGCTGCCGGTCGCGGTGAGCGCCTCCATGGCCTCCGGCACCGAGACGGTCGCGAGGTCGGCCTCCGAAGCGTGGATACGCTCGGAGGTCGTCATGCGGGTGAGCGGCTTGTTCGGCAGGAAGACGATCGCGGCGAGACTGACGACCGCGAACGGCACGGCGATGAGGAAGGAGTGCGAGATGCCGTTGGCGTAGATGTCCTCGAACACGACGCGCAAGGCATCCGGCATCGTCGACACCTTGGGCAGCGACCCGGACTGCAGCTGCTCTGCCCACGTCGACGCTTCCGCGCCAAGGCTCGCGAGGGCGGAGGCGATGTCGTCCTTGCGCTCGGCGACGAGGTCGGTGATCCTCGCCGCGAGCGCCGCCCCCATGACCGAGACGCCGATCGTGCCGCCGAGGCTGCGGAAGAAGGTCACGCCGGAACTCGCGACGCCGATCTGCGTCGGGGCGGTCGTGTTCTGCACGACGAGCACGAGGTTCTGCATCGTCATGCCGACGCCGGCGCCGAGCATCGCCATGTAGAGCGACACGAGCACGAACTCGGTGTCGTAGTGGATGGTCGACAGCAGATACGAGCCAGAGGTCAGCAGGATCGCGCCGACGATGAGATACGGCTTCCACTTCCCGAACCGCGTCACGAGCGCACCGACGCCGATCGACGCGACGAGCATGCCGCCGATCATCGGGATCGTCATGAGACCGGCCTCGGTGGGGGTGGCGCCGCGCGCGAGCTGCATGTACTGGCTGAGGAATACGGATGCGCCGAACATCGCGATGCCGGTCGCGATGGACGCGATGACGGACAGCGTGAAGGTGCGGTTGCGGAACATCGAGAGCGGGATGAGCGGCTCCTTCGAGCGCAGCTCCACGACGATCAGCAGCACCGTCGCGACGACCGCGCCTCCGACCATCCATGCGGTCGTCCAGCTCCACCACTCGAAGGAGTCGCCCGCGAGCGAGACCCAGATGAGCAGCAGCGACACGGCGGTCGCGAGCAACACGATGCCGAGGTAGTCGATGGTGGTCTTCTTGGGTTCGCGCTTCGGCAGGTGCAGCGTCGTCTGCACGATGATGAGCGCGAGGATGGCGACGGGGAGCGCGACGAAGAAGTTCCAGCGCCATCCCCAGGTGTCGGCGATGACCCCGCCGAGGAGCGGGCCGCCGATCGTCGCGACCGCCATGACGCCGCCGAAGAGGCCCATGTAGCGTCCGCGCTCGCGCGGGCTGATGATGTCGGCCATGATGACCTGGCTGAGGGCGGCGAGCCCGCCGGCCCCGATGCCCTGCACCGCGCGGAAGGTGATGAGCATCTCGGGGTTGGTCGAGAAGCCGGCCGCGGCGGTCGCGACGACGAAGATGACGATCGCGAGCTGGAACAGCACCTTTCGGTTGCTGAGGTCGGCGAGCTTGCCCCAGATCGGGGTCGAGATCGCGGTCGTCAACAGGGTCGCGGTGATAACCCAGGTGAAGGCGGTCTGATTGCCGTCGAGGTCGTGGATGATCGTCGGCAGCGAGGTGGAGACGACCGTCGAGGCGAGCATCGACACGAACATGCCGAGCAGGAGGCCCGAGAGGGCCTCGAGCACCCGGCGGTGCTGCTTCGTGTCGACGGGTGCGTCGGGCGACGCGGGGGCGGAGCTGGGCATGCGAGTCCTTCTGGTGACGAGGTGGATCGGACGCGCGGCGACGATGGCGCGGATGATTGACGAGTATCAATCGTTGAGATGAGTCAATGATATGCCGATGGTTGATGGATGTCAACTTGTTGTG
>JASGGJ010000047.1:0-17793 GCA_047605085.1 Protaetiibacter sp. | reverse complement strand
CTCAGCGGGCGGCGGCGTGGATGGCGTTCGCGAGGGCGTCGACCGGCTCACGGGCGGAGCGCGGGTTCGAGAGCAGGACGAAGTCGACCTCGCCGAGGCGTGGCAGCTCGAGCGCACCCGTCACCTCGACGAGGTCGTCGGGGATGAGCACGCGTGGGAACACGGCGACCCCGATGCCGGCACGCAACGCCGCGAGAGCCCCGTTCACCTCACGGACGTTGCAGGTGATGCGCCAGGTGCGTCCGGCATCCTCGAGGGCGCGGATGGCGGCGTCGCGCGAGTAGCTCGGCGCCTGGTAGACGATGAGCGGCACGGGCGAGCCGGGATCGAGCCGCAGCGAGCGGTGGGCGACCCAGACGAGCCGTTCCCGCCGCACGGTGCGCCCCTCGGTGCTGCCCGGCTCCTGTTTGACGTAGACGAGATCGAGCTGGCCCGCGGAGAGCCGGCGCGCGAGCTGCCCGCTCTGGCCGACCGTGAGCTCGAGGTTGATCTGCGGATACAGCTGCCGGAAGTCGCGCAGCACCTGCGGCAGATGGGTGAGGGCGAGGTCGTCGGCTGCGCCGAACCGGAGGCGCCCGCGCATGGCGGAGCCGACGAAGTAGGCGGCCGCCTCGTCGTGGGCGGCGAGGATCGTGCGCGCGAAGCCGAGCATGGCATCCCCGTTGTCGGTGAGCTGCACCGCCCGGGTGTCGCGCGCGATGAGGATGCGGCCTGCCGCGTTCTCGAGCTTGCGCACCTGCTGGCTGACGGTCGGCTGGCTGATGCCGAGCAGCTCGGCGGCGCGCGTGAAGCTCGCCGTGTCGGCGACCGCCACGAAGGTGCGCAGCAGCGCGGGGTCGAACATCGCGGCCTCCCCGAATTCATCATTCGGAAATCGAATGGTAGTTATAGCCAGGATAGCTCGCGATAATGAAACGACGGGCCTAGCCTTGAGTCGTGCCATCCGGTCCGCCGTCACCCGTCCTGGGTGACGAGTACCCGGTGGTGACCGAGCCGATCCCCGTCTTCGACCGCCGACCCACCCTTCGCGAGAGCTTCGCCGCTCTCGCCGTCTTCAACTACCGGCTCTACCTCGGGGCTCTTCTCCTCGGCAGCACCGGGGGATGGATGGCGCGCGTCGCCATCGACTGGCTCATCCTCGAGCTCACCGGCGACGTCGGGCTCGTCGGCATCGCTGTCGCCCTGCAGTTCGCGCCCACCCTCCTGCTCGGCCCCTGGGCGGGCGTGCTCTCCGACCGGCTGCCCCGGCGCTACGTGCTGCTCACCACCCAGTCCGTCGCGACCCTCGCCAACGGCGTGCTCGCCGTGCTCGTGCTGAGCGGCGCGGCCGTCGCCGGGCAGGTCATGCTCATCGCCGCGCTCACCGGCATCGCCGGCGCCATAGAAGGCCCGAGCCGCTCCGCGTTCGTCTCCGAGATGGTCGGCATCCGGCGCCTCCGCGGCGCCATCAGCCTCAACGCCACCACCTTCCACCTCGGCGGACTCCTCGGGCCCGCCCTCTCGGGCGTGCTCATCGCGGCCCTCGGATCAGGCTGGTCGATCGCCATCAATGCCGCCACGACCGCGATCGCCGTGCTCGCCATCTCCCTCATGCGACCCCATGAGCTCGTGCCCGCCCCCAAGCAGCCCCGCTCGCGCGGCCAGATCCGGGAAGCGGCCCGCTACGCCTGGCGCAAGCCCACCATCCGCTGGACCCTCGTGCTGCTCGCCGCCGTCTCCGTGTTCGGCATGAACCTGCCCGTGCTGCTCGCCGCCGCCGCCGACGAGAGCTACGGAACCGGTGCCACCGGCTACGGCCTCTACAACTCGCTGTGCGCCTGCGGCGCCTTCCTCGGCGCCTTCCTGTCCTCACAGCGCCGCAGCCTGCGCCTCCGCGACGTCGTCGGCTTCGCCCTGCTGTACGGGGCCGTCACGATGGTCGCCGGATGGGACGGCTGGTACCCCGCGTTCCTCTCCGCCCTCGTCGGCGTCGGCATCAGCCGCCTGCTCTTCGCCATGAGCGCGGAGGCCCTCACGCAGCTCTCCACCAACCCCGCCATCCGCGGGCGCGTCGTGTCGTTCTACATCATGGTGCTCATGGGAGGTCAGGCCGCCGGCGGCGTGCTCATGGGCGCGATCGCCGAGTCCCTCGGCGGGCGGATGGCGTTCCTCATCGCGGGCGCCGTCCCCTTCGTCGTCGCGGTCGTCGTCGGAGCCGTGCTCGCCTCCCGCCACCAGCTCCGCATCCGCGTCGACCTCCGCCGCCCCCGTCACCTCGTGAGCATCGTGCACCTCTGAGCCGCATTCTCCCGCCGCTTCGGCGGACAGCGGATTCCGTTTCGGGACGCATTCCCCGCGCCCTTCGGGCGCTTCCGCCAGACCCGATGCCAGCGTCCCGAAACGGAAGCCGCTGTCCGCCTGCACTCGACCGTATGAGCGTGCGTACTCCCTGGGGCAACACCCGGTACCAGATTCTGTCGAGCGAATCCCCTACGCCGCGAAGCACCGAGAGACGGTCGCAGCGCAGCGTCGAGAGCGGCCGGAGGCTAGGACACGCGCTCGGCTCGGTCGAGGAGCGCCTCCACCTCATCGACGGCGAGGACGGGGAGGGTGGGCGGCGAGATCGACTCGCTCGCATCCCCCGCGACGTCGTCGACGAGGCGTGACATCATGAGCACCGCGTCGTCGACGATCGAGGTGTCGCGCTGCTCGGTTCCGTGCAGCAGCCAGCGGGCGACCTCCAGCTCGGAGAGCAGGGTGGCGCGCTGCCGCAGGCGGCGGTCGACGCCGCCGCGGGAGCGGGTGTAGGCGTCGAAGACCGCGTCCGCGATGCCCTCGCGGCGGATGCCGAGCACCCAGGACAGGTCGTGGGCGGGGTCGGCGACGCGCAGGCCGTGCCAGCCGAGCAATCCGGTGACGTCTCCCGCGGAGGCCAGGAACGACCCGGCGCCGAGGTCGCCGTTGACGACGGTCGGCGTGAACTGCCAGAGGCCCGCATCCTCGCCCGCCTGTTCCCAACGGCCGAGGAGCGCCGCGGGGACGAGTCCGGTGGCGGCGGCGCGGTCGACGAGCGCGAGCGCCGCGCGGTGGGCGTCGACGGCGCTCTGCACGGGCAGCCCCGCGTCGGTGACGAGGCTCGTGGGGAGCGCGTGCACGGCCGCGATCGCGGTGCCGATCGACGCCGCGAGCTCGAGATCGATGCCCGAGAGGGTGACCGGGGTGCCGTAGACGAACTCGGACACCACGGCGCGGGTGCCGTCGACCGGGGTCTGACCGGCGAACGCGGTCACCTCGAACGGCAGCCGGGCTCGCACGCCCTGGCTGAGGGCGCGCAGCGCGACAAGGTCGGCCGACTGCTGCTGCTCTGCACGCTCGGAGCGCGGCACGCGCACGATCCAGTGGCGTCCGTCGCGCCCGGTGACGACCGCGGTGTCGAAGTCGCCGCGCCCGGCGGTGCCGAACGGCGCGGCACCCACGAGGTCGAGCTCCGCGACGGCCGAGGTGGCGAGCGCCGCTAGAGTGAGGTGGGATCTGGCCATGGCGACAGGGTAGGTCTGCCTCGCCCCGGCTTCCCGGCACGCCACGCCCGATGCCTCGAGTTCGCGGTGGGCTCTCGGTCACGGAGGGATGCGGATGAGCGGTTCGGCGGGCGGCCGGGCGGGGTCGCGACGTGCACCGCTCGCATCCGCGCTGTCGCGCTCCGATCTCGACCGCGACTACCTGTCGCGACTGAGCGGGGTTCCGGTGCTGCTCGACGACCCGCGCACGCGCCTCGTGGTGCTGCACGGCGGTCGCGCACTCGGCACGCCGGCCGGCGCGCTCGCGTTGCTCGATCCGGCCGAGGCCGGCGTGGATGCGGAGTCGGCTACGTTCCTCGGGCGCGCGCGCCGCGTATCCGCGGAGCTGGAGGCGGGTGCCGCAGTGCTCGCCCTCGTCGTGGGGGAGGCGGATGCCGCGCGTTTCGGCGCGGACGGCTCGTGGCTCGATCTGCGGCGGGTGGGCGCGCTGCTCGACCCGCGCGACGCGGGGCTTTTCACGCAGGCGCTCGCGCTCAGCAACTGGCACGGCTCTGCCGCGTTCTCGCCCGTGACGGGCGAGCCGACGACGGTGACGCAGGCGGGCTGGGTGCGCGTGGACCCGTCGAACGGCCGCGAACACTTCCCGCGCACCGATCCCGCGGTGATCGTGGCGGTGCTCGACGACGACGATCGCATTCTGCTCGGCTCGAACGTGGAGTGGGATGCGGGCCGGTTCTCGCTGCTCGCGGGCTTCGTGGAACCGGGGGAGTCGCTCGAGGCGGCGGTGATCAGGGAGATCTTCGAGGAGGCGGGCGTCGTGGTGACCGACCCGGAATACCGGGGCAGTCAGCCGTGGCCCTTCCCGGCATCCCTCATGCTGGGCTTCGAGGCGCGCATCGCGCCCGGCACCTCGAGCGAACCGCGACCGGACGGCACCGAGCTGCGTGAGCTGCGCTGGTTCACGCGTGAGCAACTCGCGGCGGAGGCGGCGGCGGGGTCGGTGCTGCTCCCTGGGCCAGCCTCGATCGCCCGCGCGATCATCGAGGACTGGTTCGGCGGCCCCCTCGAGGCGTTGTCGTGACGGAGCCGCTCGATGGCCTCGACCCGCAGCAGCGGCAGGCCGCCGAGGCGCTGCTCGGGCCGGTGCGCATCCTCGCCGGTGCCGGGACGGGCAAGACCCGCACCCTCACCCACCGCATCGCGCACGGCGTCGCATCCGGGGTCTACGCGCCGGAGCGCGTGATGGCGCTCACCTTCACGACGCGCGCGGCGGGCGAACTGCGCGAGCGGCTGCGCGCCCTCGGCGCGGGCACGGTCGCGGCCCGCACCTTCCACGCGGCCGCTCTCGCGCAGCTGTCGTTCTTCTGGCCGCAGCTCGTGGGCGGGCGCACTCCCGAGGTGCTGCCCGGCAAGGCGCGCCTGCTCGGGCAGGCGGCCGAGTCGCTGCGGATGCGGGTCGACACCGCCACCCTGCGCGACGTCGCCGCCGAGATCGAGTGGCGCAAGGTGCGACGCATCCCCCTTGCGGAATATGTTCGGCTGGCCGAGTCGCGCGCCCTGCCGCCCGGGTTCTCCGCCACTGCCGTCGGGGAGCTGCAGCAACGCTACGAGGAGCTCAAGGACGAGCAGCGCCGCATCGATTTCGAGGACGTGCTGCTCGTGACGGCCGGCATGCTCGACGCCGAGCGGCGGGTCGCGGAGCAGGTGCGCGAGCAGTACCGCTTCTTCGTGGTCGACGAGTACCAGGACGTGTCGCCGCTGCAGCAGGAGCTGCTCGAGCTGTGGCTCGGCCCCCGCACGGATGTATGCGTCGTGGGCGACGCCTCCCAGACCATCTACTCCTTCGCGGGGGCGTCGAACGAGTATCTGCTGGGTTTCGGGGCGCGGTATCCGGATGCCGTGGAGGTGCGGCTGGAGCGCAATCATCGCTCCACCCCCGCCATCCTGGGCCTCGCCAACCGCCTCATGCGCGCTCGCCCCGGCGCGCTCGAGCTCGTCGCGGTCGACGGCGACCTCACGGCGCCGGAGCCGACCGTGCACCGCTGGGACTCGGATGCCGCGGAGGCGGCCGGGGTCGCCGAGGCGGTCGCCGCCCAGCTCGCGGTCGGCGTGCCCCCCGAGCGGATCGCGGTGCTGTATCGCGTCAACGCGCAGGCGGCGCTGTTCGAACGCTCTCTCGCGGAGCGCGGCATCAGCTCGCGCCAGCTCGGCGGGACGCGCTTCTTCGAGCTCGACGTCGTCAAGCGCGCCGTGCTAGAGCTGTCGAGCCTGGCCCGCACCGGGTCGCCGAAGGGCCTGTACGAGACGGTCGCGGATGTCGCCGTCTCGATCGGCTGGACGGTGGATCCGCCCGAGAGTCACGGCGCGGTCCGCGAGCGCTGGGAGGCGCTCGGGGCGCTCGTCGAGCTCGCCGACCAGGCCCAGGCCGGCACGACGCTCGCGGCGTTCGTCGCCGAGCTGCAGGAACGCCAGTCGAGTCGGCACGAGCCGACCATGCCATCCGTCGTGCTCTCGAGTCTGCACGGGGCGAAGGGGCTCGAGTGGGATCACGTGCATCTGGTGGGGCTCAGTGAGGGGCTGCTGCCGATCTCGCACGCCCGGGGCCTCGAGCCGATCGACGAGGAGCGTCGCCTGCTCTACGTCGGCATCACCAGGGCCAGGCGCACCCTCACCCTGCACTGGTCGGTTCAGGGGCTGCGGTCTCGTCCGCGGGAGCCCAGTCGCTTCCTGGCGGAGCTGCGCAGCGGCACTCCGGATGCGGGGCGATCGTCCGCTCGCTGAGCAGCTCGCCGTCGCCCGCGATGCGGAGAGCGCGGCCGGGTTCGGCCTCGCCGAGGAGTGCGGCAGCCACCATCCGGGCCGCCTGCAGCACCGCCGTGGCCGCGCGCAGCGGCGGGGTGACAGGCGCGGGCAGGGCGCCGAGCTGCGCCGCGATCACCGGCCACGCGGGGTCGGCGTCGCGTTCGTGCAGGGCGGCGCAGTGCAGGCAGGCGGATGCGCCCGGGACGACGAAGGGTCCGAGCGTGACCGCCGTCTCGCCCGTCACGACCGGCAGGTGGGGAACGTCGTGGCGCAGCCAGTGGCGGTGATCGGCGGGCGGTACGACGCGGTCGGCGACAAGCACGACGAGCTCGGGTGCGTTCGGGTCGGGCGTGCGCAGGCCCAGCTCGTCGAGCAGCCGGGCGATGGCGCCCGCGAGCGGGCCGGCCCCCAGCACGAGGACGCACCGCTCAGGCGCGGGTGGCGGAGGCGGATCGGGCAGCAGGGCGGGCCGGAGGGCCGCGAGCAGCCGCTCGGTTCGGACGGCACGGATGCCGCGGGTGCCCGCGAGCATCCGGAACCCCGCCTCCGGCACTCCGGAGGCCAGGTCCGCGACGAGCCGGGCGACTCCCTGACTCACCTCCGGCACCACCGCGACAACCGGATCGACGCCGAGCTGGAGTGTCTGCGGGTCCCGCCACACGAGCGGGATCCCGGGGTCGAGGCGCAGCATCATGCCCCCAACTGTGCCGTCGTCGCCGCCGCGCCGTCGTCCGCTCTCCACAGCCCGGCCGGCTACGGATAGGCCGCGCGCAGCACCCGCCGCTCGAGGTACGACCAGCTGCCGGACACCGCGAGGTAGAGCGTCGCGGCGAGCGGCACGAACGCGGCGGCGAGGAGCGTGAGGAACGGCGCCCAGCTGAGGGGGCCGCGCGGGTTCAGCAGCGCGGCGCCCGGCGCTTCCGGCGTCGCGGAGGGGGTGGACGCGAGGGGGGCGTCGCGCAGCGCCATCCGGCGGTTCAGCCACGCGACGACACCGATCACGATGAGCAGCACGACGAACACGAGGTCGCTCGGCTGGAACCCGGATCCGACATCGAGCAGGTGGCGGCCGAGAGCCGCGCCGAGGAGGGAGGCGTCGAGAAGGCGGTTGGGTTCGCCGGCGATGGTCGCGGAAGCGAACAGCGCGTAGAGGAGAGAGACGACCGGCGCCTGCGCGAGCATCGGCAGGCACCCGGCGAACGGGGACACCTTCTCGGCGGCGTACAGCTCGAGGGTCACCTTCTGCAGCTTCTGGGGGTTGTTCCGGTAGCGCTTCTGCAGTTCGGCGAGCTGCGGGGCGATGCGGCGGCGCCCCTGCGCGCCCTTCGCGACGGAGACGCCGACCGGCACGAGCAGGAGCCGTACGGCGAGCGTGACGAGCACGATCGCGCCGGCGGGGGTGACGAGGGCGCCGAGCGCGGTCAGCGCGTCGGCGGACGCCGCGAGGATCGCGGCGATCGGGGGCAAATCGGCAAGGTTCATGGCTGGCTCCTGGGATCGGATGCGGGCAGGCGGATGCGTCTGGCCGCCCGGCTCCGGGGAGCGGGTGCGCGCGTCAGGCGGCCGAGATCGCCAGGCCCGGCGCCCGCGAGCGCACATGACCGCGCGCGTCGGGGTGCGAGGCATCGGGCAGCAGCCCGAGGAGCACGGCGTGGCGGCGGGCACGCAGCCCGACCGCCATGTGCCGTGGTACTCCGGCGATCATGGCCCGCACGAGCTCGACGATCGCCGTGCCGAGGGCGCCGACGAGCGCCATGGCGCCGAGGGTCGCGAGCGTCGCCCCGGGTCCCTGGATACCGACCACGCCGAGCAGCACGGCGATGCCGTGCATGAAGGGGGCGAGGAACTCGGTCACGTGCTCAGCGTACGCCGCCGTCGCGTTCGCGACGTCCCGCAAACATGACGAACCGCATCAGCATCCGCTGAAGTCGGCTGTTCCGGCCGATTCCCCCTGTTGTTGGAACCTAGCGCCCGGCGACGTCCCGTGGCGGCTTCGGGTCGGTCACCGGGATGCGCAGCGTCGTGACGACGAGGGCGACGCCGATCACGAGGAGGACGGCGCCCACGACCGCGACCGGCCACAGGCTCGCCGCGATCCCCAACCAGATGAGCGCACCGCCGAACAGGCAGTTGACACCCTGGAGCACGAGCACCCGGATACGTTGCCAGCGCTTCATCTCAGAACCGCCGCGCGAACGGCAGCAGCTTCCGCATCCGCACGAGCAGCAGCAGCGGGATGAGCACGTGCGGCAGATTGACGGCGACATCGGGCATGAGGCGAGCGTAGCGGCGTAGAATCGCGGCGAACACGGGAGTCCGGTGTGCCGGGCTGAGAGGAAGCGAATCCACGCTTCGACCGTCGAACCTGATCCGGATCATGCCGGCGCAGGGAGGCAGAGCATGTGCATGACGCAAACCGTCATCGACCGTCACAGTGTGACGACCGCAGTGGTGCGCGCCCGTCGCGAAGGGCATCCTTCACTCACCCGGTCGGCTGTCGCCGGATCGTGACTCCCGCACCCTTCGAGAAAGAAGCAACCATCGTGAGCAGCAAGAGAATCAACTTCCGCTGGCGCGTCGTCGACATCGTCGTCGCCGCCGTCATCGGCATCGCATCCGGGCTCATCTTCCTGGCCTGGAACTTCGGCTATCAGGTGCCGGGCGGGGCCCTCTCCGCGGCCCTCCCCGGCCTGCAGGGCCTCATCAACGGGCCGTGGCTGTTCGCGGGTGTGCTCGGTGGTCTCATCATCCGCAAGCCGGGTGCCGCAGTCTTCACCGAACTGCTCGCCGCCGTGGTGTCGGCGCTCGTCGGCAACCAGTGGGGCGGCGTGCTCACGCTCGAGGCCGGCCTCGTGCAGGGCCTCGGCGCCGAAGTGGTGTTCCTGATCTTCCTGTACTCGAACTGGCGCGTCTACGTCGCCATCCTCGCGGGTGCCGCCGCCGGTCTCTTCGGGGCGGTCAACGACCTCATTCTCTGGTACGCCGGAGCCGATGCCGCCTTCTCGGTCATCTACCTCATCAGTTCGATCATCTCGGGGGCGGTCATCGCCGGCCTGCTCAGCTGGTTGCTGGCGAAGGCGATCGCCCGCACGGGCGCGCTGAGCCGTTTCGCATCCGGACGAGAGAGCGTGGTGAGCGCCTGAGCGCCGGGTATTCCGTCTCGGCCCCGGCCGCGCTGCGCGCGCGCGGCTGGGGCTGGCGGCATGCCGGGCGCCGGGCGTTCGCCCTCGACGGGCTCGACCTCGAGGTCGCCGCGGGCGAGCGGGTGCTGCTGCTCGGCGCCTCGGGAGCTGGCAAGTCGACCCTGCTGCACGGTTTGGCCGGGGTGCTCGGCGGCGAGGACGAGGGCGACGAGCGCGGCGAGCTGCTCGTCGACGGCCGTCCGGCCGCCGAGGCGCGCGGACGCACGGGCCTCGTACTGCAGGACCCCGACTCGCAGGTGATCCTCGCTCGCGTCGGCGACGACGTCGCCTTCGGTGCCGAGAACCTCGGGGTGCCGCGCGAGGAGATCTGGGAGCGGGTGCGGGAGTCGCTCGAGCTCGTCGGGCTCGACGTTCCGCTCACGCATCCGACTTCGGCGCTCTCCGGCGGGCAGAAGCAGCGGCTCGCGCTCGCCGGTGTGCTCGCGATGCGGCCAGGCGCGCTCCTGCTCGACGAGCCGACCGCGAACCTCGACCCGGATGGGGTGGCCGAGGTGCGGGAGGCCGTCGCCCGGGTGCTGGATCGCACCGGTGCGACTCTCGTCGTCATCGAGCACCGGGTCGCCGTGTGGGCGGACCTCGTCGACCGGGTCGTCGTGCTCGCGGCGGGCGGCGGGGTGCTCGCCGACGGGACCCCGGCCGAGGTGCTCGGCACCCGCGGGGCGGAGCTCGCGGCCTCCGGGGTGTGGGTGCCGGGCTTCGAACCCGAGATCCGACCGCGCGAGGAACGTGCCGGAGAGCTGCTGCTGCACACCGAGCAGCTGGCGATCGCCCGGGTCGCCGGACGGGTGCTGCACACCGGCATCGACGTCGAGGTGCGTGCGGGGGCGGCACTCGCCGTCACCGGCCCGAACGGCGCGGGCAAGTCGACCCTCGGGCTCACCCTCGCCGGGCTGCTGCCGCCCGTCGGCGGCCGGGTCGTGGCGAGCGAGGCGCTCGCGGCGGGAGCCGCGCCAGAGCCGATCCGGTGGAGATCGCGGCAGCTGCTGACCCGTATCGGCACGGTGTTCCAGGATCCCGAGCACCAGTTCATCGCCTCCACCGTGCGCGAGGAGCTGGCGGTCGGCCCCCGTGCGCTCGGCCTGCCGGCCGCAGAGCTCGAGGCCCGCATCGACGAGCTGCTGACCCGCTTGCGGCTCGACACGCTCGCCCAGGCGAACCCCTTCACCCTCTCGGGGGGCGAGAAACGGCGGCTCTCGGTCGCGACCGTGCTCGCCACCCGGCCGCGCCTCGTCGTGCTCGACGAGCCGACCTTCGGTCAGGATGCCCGCACCTGGCGCGAGCTCGTCGCCCTGCTCGGTGAGCTGCTCGACGCGGGTACCTCGCTCGTCGCGGTGACCCACGACGCCGAGTTCGTGGCCTCTCTCGCCCACGAGCAGCTCCGGTTCTCCGCCTGGGAGCTCAGCCCAGGTCGGGCGGAGTACGTGCGATGACGGCGCTCGCGCCCGTCGAGGGCGACCGCGCGATCCACCGGGTGAACCCGGTGGCGAAGCTCGCGGCATCCCTCGTGATCGCCATCCCGCTCATCATCACCATCGACCCGGTGTCGGCGGGGGTCGCGCTGGTGTTCCAGGCGCTGCTGCTGCCGTGGGCGGGGGTCGGATGGCGTCAGTTCTGGCTGCGCACCTCGCCCGTGTGGATCGCGGCGCCGTTCACCGGTCTCACGATCGCGCTGTACGGCAAGGCGGGGGGCGAGGTGCTGTTCAGCTGGGGCTTCGTGCACGTCACCGAGAACTCGCTCGCGCTCGCGGGCGCCGCGATCCTCCGGGTGCTCGCGATCGGCCTGCCCGCTGTCGTACTGTTCTGCACGATCGACCCGACCCGGCTGGCCGACGGGCTCGCCCAGGTGGTGCGCCTGCCCTCCCGCTTCGTGCTCGGAGCGCTGGGGGCGCTGCGGCTGGTCGGGCTGTTCCTCGAGGACTGGCGCGCCCTCGAGCTCGCACGGCGCGCTCGCGGGGTCGCCGATCGGGGGCGGCTGCGGCGTTTCGCGGGTCAGGCCTTCGCGCTGCTGGTGCTCTCGATCAGGCGCGGCAGCAAGCTCGCCACCGCGATGGAGGCCCGCGGCTTCGGTGGGCCGACGCCGCGCAGCTGGGCCCGCGAGTCGCCGTTCCGGGGGGCGGAGTGGCTCGTGATCCTGATCGCCGCCGGCCTCGCCGCGGCCGCGACGGCAGCGGCGGTCGCGACCGGTTCCTGGAACTTCATCGTCGGCCCATGACGGATGCCGCGCTCTGGCCGGACGAGCTGCTCGATGCGCTGCTGGCCCGCATCCGCGAGGTGCCGCGACCCGTCGTGCTGATCGACGGCGGATCGGGGTCAGGCAAGTCGACGCTCGCCGGGCGACTCGCGCCGCGGCTCGGGGCGCAGCTCGTGCGGCTCGACGACGTCTACCCCGGCTGGGACGGACTCGAGGCGGCGAGCGCGCACCTCGTGAAGGAGGTGCTCGGCGACCCTCCGCGCTGGCGGCGGTGGGACTGGGCGGCGGAACGGCCCGCAGAGTGGCACGAACTCGACCCCGCGCGCCCGCTCGTGGTCGAGGGGAGCGGCAGCCTCAGTCGCGCCGCGCGGGAGCGGGCAGACCTCGCGATCTGGATCGAGCTCGATGCCGCGGAGCGCAAGCGCCGTGCCCTGGCCCGCGACGGCGACGGCTACGCCCCGCACTGGGAGCGGTGGGCAGCCCAGGAGGCGGCGTTCCGGGCGCGCGAGCGGCCGGAGCTGCTGGCGGACGTGGTGATCGACGAGTCACGAATCGCAACCTGAGCTCCCCGGCGCCCGCATCCGCCGTACCGTGAGCGCATGGTGCGCATCTCTCTCGTGCAGGAGTATTTCCACCCCTGGCCCAACTCGGCCGGCTTCCACCTCGCGCGCTCGCGCGGGTGGTACCGGGAGGCGGGCATCGACCTCGAACTGCGCACCGTCGATCCGGGGCGCGCCGACGGGCTCGGCTACCTCGCCGCGCACGAGGCGGAGCTCGCGGTGGCACCCGGCAACCGCCTGCTGGTGCGGCGCGAGGCGGGAACCGCCGTCACGGCCGTCGCCGCGATCAACCAGCGCGGTCTCGAGACCATCCGCACCCGCGTCGACAGCGGCATCGAGCGGCTGCGCGACCTCGCGGGTCGCCGCATCGCCTACAACCCGACACCGCGCGGGCGGGCGATCGTGCGCGCCCTGCTCGCGAGCGACGGCGCGGACCCCGCCGACTACATCGAGGTCGACTCCGGCTCTCGCGAGCTCGACCCGGCCGACTTTTTCGCCGGGCTCGCCGACGCGAGCTTCGGCTCGTACTGGTCGTGGGACATCCTGCTCACGAACCTCCCGCCAGAGCAGGAGCGTCATTGGCGCATCGACGAGGTGCTGGGCTTGCGCTACCACTCCTATGTGCTCGCCGCGGACGAGCGTCTGACGGATGCCGAGCCCGCGCTCGTCGAGGATCTCGTCGCGATCACCGAGCGCGGCTTCCGGGCCGCGGCCGACAACCCGGACGAGGTGGAGGCGATCTACGAGCGGGTGATTCCGTTCTTCCCGGCCCGCGTCGTCCGGCGCTCGCTCGAGGAGGTGGCGCCCACCTGGTTCCACGACGGCGCGTGGGGGGTGCTGCGCGAGGAGCTCATCGGGCCGTACGCGGAGTGGCTCGCCGCGAACGGCATCCTCGAGCGCCCCGGGGAATGGCGTGACGCGCTGTGGGCTCCCCGCCCGGCTGGCCACCAGGCGGAGAGCCTGGCCGAGAGCCGCGCCTCGTGAGCGAGCCGCTCGTCGGCGCCCTCGAGCTCGCGAGCGAGCTGGACGGCGTCGCACCGCCCGCCGTGCTCGACGCGAGCCTCGTGCTGCACACCGCTGCGTTCGACGGCGACTATCGCAAGGAGAGCGGGCGGGGGCGCTGGCTCGAGGCGCACCTCCCGCGTTCGCAGCACGTCGACGTGTCGGTGCAGTTCAGCGACCCGGATGCCGCGCTGCACTACACGCATCCGGAACCGGCCGCGCTCGCGGCCGCGCTCGCCGCGATCGGCGTCGCCGAGGGCCGCAGGGTGGTCGTCTACGACACCACCGGAACCCTGTGGGCCGCTCGGCTGTGGTATCTGCTGCGCTGGATCGGGGTGGACGTCCGGGTGCTCGACGGCGGGCTCGACGCCTGGACGGCCGCCGGGCTGCCGGTGCGACGCGGGGAGGAGCCGGCGGACTCACCGGTGCCGGCCTGGCCCGCGAGCGAGGTGCGCGAGGCGTGGATCGACCAGCGGGAGCTGCTCGCGCGCGCCGACGACGACATCCGGCCGCTCGTGTGCGGGCTGCCCGCCGCCCAGTTCACGGGCAGCGCGCCGACCCGTTACAGCCGGCGCGGACGGATTCCCGGCAGCGTCAACGTGTCGTCCCGTGACCTCTTCGGCCCCGACGGACGGCTGCTGCCGCCGGCGGAGCTGCTCGCCGCGCACCTCGCGGCCGGGATCGAGCCTGGGGAGTCGGAGGTGCTGCTGTACTGCGGGGGCGGCATCTCGGCGAGCGCCAACGCGCTCGCGCTCGCGGTGCTCGGCGTCGACGCGGTGCGCATCTACGACGGCTCGCTCGAGGAGTGGTCGGCCGACCCCGCGCTCCCGCTGCTCGTCGGCTGATCGCTCAGCCCCAGCCGAGCCGGTGCAGCTCCTCGTCGTCGATGCCGTAGTAGTGGGCGATCTCGTGCACGAGGGTCACGTGGATCTCGTCGCGCAGTTCGTCCTCGGTTGCGCAGATCGCGAGCAGCGGCTCGCGGAACAGGACGATGCGGTCGGGCAGCTCGCCGAAACCGTAGCGGTCGCGCTCGGTGAGCGCGACGCCCTGGTAGACGCCGAGCAGCTCGAGCGAGCCGTCCTCCGGGCGGTCCTCGGTGACGAACACGAGGTTCTCGAGTCCGTCGACCATCTCGTCGGGCAGCGCGTCGAGCTCGTCGATGACGATCCGCTCGAACTCCTCGGCGTCGAGGTGAAGGCTCACGGCCCCTCCAGCAGTTCGACGAGCACCCACTGCAGCTCGCCGAGCCAGTGGTAGATATCGGTGAGCCCTCCCGCGGCCGGCTCGTCGCCGTCCTCGCGGATGCCGAGCCGGGTGCCGACCATCATCCGCAGGTCGGTGAGGCTGCGCACCCAGGTGGTGGCGGCATCCGCGTCGAGCTCGACGCGACCCGCGGTCGCGGTCGCCGCCACGTGTTCGGCCGCGTCGATCTTGCGCTGCTCGAGCTCGTCGCGCGTGTAGCGGCGGAACTCCTCGGCCGCGTCGGGATCGTCGCGGTAGGCGTCGGGGAACAGCCGGGCGAGCAGGGCGGCGTCGTCGAGCTCAGGATCGCGCACGACGTCGGCGAACTGGTGGGCGAGCACCGTCAGCAGGCCGGCCTCCTCGGCCTCGAACTCGATGCGGATGGCGCCGTCGGCGCGGCCAAGTCTCATGCGCCCGGTCTCATGAGCCGTCCCGCGCCACGGTGGCCTGCAGCCCGTATTCGTGCATCGCCTGGGCGTGCCGCTCCATCTCCTCGCGGGGTCCGGACGCGACGGTCGCCCGCCCCTCGTGGTGCACGAGCAGCATGAGCCGCTCCGCCTCCTCGCGCGGGTAGCCGAAGTAGCTGCGGAACACGTGCACGACGTAGTTCATGAGGTTGATCGGATCGTTCCACACGATCAGGATCCACGGCACGTCGAACTCGACGCGAGTCTCCTCGTCGAGGACTGGGGTGGTATTGGGGCGATCGACGGGGCTCGAACCCCGCGACCGAGGCGCATTCGGTCGCGGCGCCAGCCCAGGGTGACCATCCGCGGAATCGGGGCGATCGACGGGGCTCGAACCCGCGACATCCGGCACCACAAGCCAGCGCTCTACCAACTGAGCTACGACCGCCATACGCTGCTCACGCAACCCGACGATTCTACGGTATGCGCGTCGCCCATTTTTCCACGACCTCGATCGCTGCGGCGTGAGCCTCGTCGCTCGCCGGGCCCGGTTCCGCCACGAACACGATCCGCCGGTAGTACTCGAGCTCGCGGATCGATTCGAGGATGTCGGCGAGCGCGCGATGGCCGCCGTTCTTGGCCGGCGCCTGGAAGTAGACGCGCGGGAACCAGCGCCGCGAGAGCTCCTTGATGCTCGACACGTCGACGTTGCGATAGTGCAGGTGCGCGTCGATGCGCGGCATGTACTTCGCGAGAAACGCGCGGTCGGTGCCGATGGTGTTGCCCGCGAGGGGGGCGGTGCCGTGCTCGGGCACGTGCTTCAGGATGTACTCGAGCACCTGGTATTCGGCGTCGGCGAGGCTCACCCCGTGCGGGATCTCCTCGAGCAGGCCGGATGCGGTGTGCATCTCGCGTACGAAGTCGCCCATGTGCGCGAGGGCCGAGTCGTCGGGCTTGATGACGATCGAGAATCCGGGGTCGACGGGCACGAGCTCGTAGTCGGTGATGACCACGGCCACTTCGACGAGCTCGTCGATCTCGAGGTCGAGGCCGGTCATCTCGCAGTCGACCCAGACCAGCAGCTCCGAACTCACGTCTTCACTCTAGCCACCCCCGCGAGTAGTCGTATTTCGGCTCCAAATCGGGACTCTTGGGGCTGATATACGACTACTCGCGGGGGTGTGAGGCGAGTCAGGCGGCGTCGCCGAGGCCGATCGCCTCCGCCTCGACGAGCGGGGGCTCGGCTCCGTCGTCGATGCGCGTGAGCCTGCTGCGGAAGGCGAGCACGAGCGCGGTCGAGACGAGCAGCGAGACGGCGCCGACGAAGTAGGGGAGTCCCGCGTTGCCGAGCTCCGCGAGCACGGTCGCGAGCGGCGGGGCGACGGCGGCGCCGAGGAAGCGCACCCCGGAGTAGGCGGAGGAGGCGACGCTGCGCGGCAGCTCGGTGGCCTCCATGACCGACTCGGTGAGCACGGTGTTCATGACCCCGAGCAGCAGACCGCCCACCACCACGCACGCCACGAGCGCCGCGGGGGAGGCCACGAACACGCCGGCGAGCACGAGGTCGGCCGCGAGCAGGGCGAGCACGGTCGCGAGCACCGTGGTGCGCCGCAGCCGGGCGGTGAGCATCGGCGCAACCCACACGCTCGTCACCGCGAGGGAGATGCCCCACGCGCAGAAGGTCAGCCCGAGCCCGATGGCGTCGAAGCCGAGCGGGAACGGCGTGTAGGCGAGCAGCACGAAGAAGCCGATGTTGTAGAACAGCGCGACGAGCGCGAGCACGGCGAGGGCGGGGATGCGGAGAGCCTGGAACGGGGCCGACAGTCTCGCGGGCGCCGGACGGCTCGCGGCATCCCGATCCTTCGGGAGCAGCACGAGGATGGCGATGAGCGCGATCGCCATGAGCGCGGCGGTGCCGAAGAACGGGCCGCGCCAGCTCACGTTGCCGAGCAGTCCGCCGAGCAGCGGGCCGATGGCGATGCCGAGGCCGAGTGCGGCCTCGTACAGGATGATGGCCGCCCCGCTGCCGCCGGACGCCGCGCCCACGATCGTGGCGAGCGCTGTCGAGATGAACAGGGCGTTGCCGAGTCCCCAGCCGGCGCGGAAGCCGATGATCGTCTCGACGCTGCCGCTGAATCCGGCCGCCGCGGCGAATACGACGATGAGGGCGAGCCCGATGAGCAGCGTCCACCTGGCGCCGATACGGCTCGAGACCCAGCTCGTGAAGAACATCATGGCGCCCGTGACGAGCAGGTAGCTCGTGAAGAGCAGCTCGGTCTCGGTGGGGGTGGCCCGCAGATCCGCGGCGATCGAGGGCAGGATCGGGTCGACGAGCCCGATTCCCATGAAGGCGATGACGCAGGCGAAGGCGACCGCCCAGACGGCGCGGGGCTGCTTCAGGATGTTCGTTCCGTCCCCGTGCCCGCTCACGACGCCACCGCCGCCGAGCCGCCACCGAGGCGGGACTCGAGGAGGGCCGCGGTCCGGGCGAGGCCGGCCCACTCCTGCTCGGTGAGCTCGCCGAACCAGGGCTCGAGGGTCCTGGCGAGCTCCGCGCGCCAGGCGGCGAGCGCGGCCCTGCCCTTCTCCGTGACGACGATGAGCCAGGCGCGCGAGTCGTCGCGGTCGGCGATGCGCGACACGAGCTCCTCCTCGACCATGGTGGCGAGCAGGCGGGTCATGCCCGGCTGGGTGATGCGGCTCGCGGCGGCGAGCTCGCCGACGCGCAGGGGGCCGTCGGTATCGAGGATCGAGAGGGTGCGCCACTGCGCCGCGGGCGTCGTGCTTCCGGTCGCCTGGGCGGCGACGCGGGTGAGCCGGTGGGTGGCGACGAGCAGGGATTCGAGGGTGTCGGCGTGCATCACATCCGGAAGTATATATCTGAGTTAT
>JASGGJ010000046.1:0-18211 GCA_047605085.1 Protaetiibacter sp. | reverse complement strand
AGCCTCATCTGATCTAGCGTCTCACCCATGACGGAGACGAGGGTGCGTCGCCTGCGTGTCGTCGCGGGGGCGCTGGTGGTCGCCGTTGCGCTGGCGGGCTGCTCACCGTTCGAGATGGATCCGGGCGTCATGCGTGAGCTCGATGAGGAGGTCGCCAGTTGGGATCTCACGTCTGCGGGGGAGGTCATTGCCGAGTGCTCCGACTCCGCCGCCCTCGGCGCGCAATACCACTACACCCTGGTGCTGCGCGGCGAGGAGGCGTGGCGGGGCGTGCAGCAGCAACTCGCCGATGCCGGATTCGAGCCTAGGCTCGCGGAATACAACGACGATGAAAGGGCTTCGTTCGAACTCACAGACTCCGCGGGAACGTGGTGGAGCGCGGGAATGAATCTGACCCAAGGCGATGCAACGACGAGTAGCTATTGCGGCCATACAGACGCAGAGGTGGGCGATACGTCCGTGGGGCTCATCGCTGTTCCAGGAGAGGAGTCACGATGAAAATCTCGAAACTTGGAGTCGTCGGCGCGATTGTGGCGTCGTTACTGGTCGCGACTCCAGCGCATGCGGACGGCGGCTGCGACACCTACCTCCTCATTGGCGCGCGTGGGACTGATGAAGCCCCGAGGGGTAGTGATCCATACGATGAATTGAACTGGGACGGGTCCGGTATTCTCGCGAACCGAATTTTCACGAATTTAGAGCCGGTCGTGGTCGCGAATGGCGGCACGATCAGTCGGTACGGCGTGCGTTATGCGGCGGATATGGATCTCGCTGGCTTCGCGACGGAGGTCATGAACGCCGCGTTCAAGGAGATGTCGAGAACGAGTGGGACGCCGGCGTCGCGGTCGGAGCAGACGATGCAGTCGACAAGATCGAAACCACCTATGACGCATGCCCCGGCACGAAATACATTCTGGTCGGATACTCGCAAGGCGCGGACGTCGTCGGTGCGACGATCGATGAGTTGAGTTCGACTCTGCGTTCCCAGATTGCGGCGACCGCTCTATTCGGCGACCCCCGCTTCAATCCGAACGACACCGCTGCAAACCTCGGAAGCTATCTCGACTTCAGATCGGGTGCGTTTGCGGCGCGACCCCTGTGGTCGACCAAACTCAGTTCGCCGGTGTTCTCATACTGCCTCGGGATGGATTTCGCTTGCCAATCGCGGCAATACATCAACGAAACCCTCCAGCCGTACGCATGGTCCATGGAAGTCGTTTGGCCAACGTTGGGCAATCCTCTTGGTACGCATGAGCAATACCAATGGGGAGGTCAGCCGGAGGCGAAGAAGGTTGCGTCCGAGATCGCGAGCGCCCTGTCGCTGCCCTTCACCTATGACGACACACCGGCGGTCGACGTGGTGTTCCTGATCGATTCGACTCCGAACGCCTCCGACGCGGTCACCGAGTTGAAGGCGCGGGCCGAAGAGCTCACCGACGTCGTGTCGGATGCCAACGACAACTCCCGGTTCGCGGTCGTGGACTACAAGGGAACCGATTACGGGAACCCCTACGTGGCACATGTCGCACAAGACTTCACAACCGATCCGACCGACGTGGATGACGCGATCGACGCGCTCACGGTCTCAGGCGGGAACACCACATCGATGTGGGGGCTCCCGCAGTCAGCGTCCGGGTACTCCGGCGTGATCGAGGCGACCGGCCTGGAATGGCGCGACTACGCGCGCAAGCTGGTCGTGCTGCTCTCGGCGAGCCGTGTCAACGCGGGTGACCCGTGGGACGGGGATGAAGAAGTCACCCTCATCTCGGCCGCGGATGTCGACGATGCGCTGGCCTCGGAGTGGGATCAGCAGCTCTATGGCGTCGTATACGGAGACGATTGGAGCGTTCAGGACTGGGTTTCCCAGGCTGCGTATCACTCCGGTGGCGATTACCGGTCCGTGGGCAGCAGCGGGAGCGCCGTCGACGGAATGCTCCTCATGACGGACGAGGGGCTGAGGAGCGTCGACGTGTCGCTCGCGGGTTCGACGCTCGCCAAACCGGGTGAGACGCTTTCGTTCTCGGCATCGACGCGGAGCGTCGTCGACGGCTCGGATGTCACCTACGTCTGGTCGGTGTGCGAGGTGAGCGATGAGCCGATCATCGCCAGCCGTTCCGCCACGGTCGTCACCGACGCGCCGATCTGCGGCATCTACCAGCCGACTCCCGGAGACGAAGCGGAGGACGAGGGCGCTACCGCGGAGTTCGAGTTCACCGACGTGGGTTTGTACCGAGTCGGAGTCAGCGCCAGGGTCGATCCCAGTGACGACCCGTATTGGCTGGGCGACCCGCAACTGTATTGGTCGCAGAACGAGCTGACCGTCCTGGTCCTCGGTCACGCGACCGCCGCCCCGAGCAGTTCTCTCATCCGGCGCCAGGTGGACGGGACGTCGCTGACACTCGCGCTGACGTCCGACGTCTCGACAGCGCAGACGGTCGATTACTGGGAGCTCCGTGATCCGAGCGGGACCACCGTCGAGGGGTACCTGCTTCCTTCGGACGACCAGTCGGTGACCGTGCTGGACGCGGCGTCGACGGACTGGACGCTCGTTCCCGTGAACGAGTTCGGGGCGACGCCCCCACGCGAGTCCGTCCTCGCAACGGATCTCTTGGTCACGGAAGCGGGGGCGGGGGGAGACGCGGTCATCGAGATCAGCGGCGCTGTTGACGATCAGCTGTCCGACATCGCATCGACCAGCCCCGCAGGCCCGATCTCGCTCGCCGGAGACTACTCCTCCACCTGGACGGCTGACGGCTGGGACATCCGCTACCCCATGGATGATGCCGACGCGTCGATGGAGATCGACGGTGGGCGCTGGACTGCCACGTTCGACATGGGGGATGACCTTGATGACGACGGGTATCCGATGAACAGCATCGTGAGCTGGGGGCTCGGGGAGGCGCTGGCCGACGGGGGAGAGATCACCGTGCAGGTCGACAGCGAACCGGTGACGTTCCGCCTGGACAGCGCGATCCTGAACCAGGGCATCCTCGACCCCTACGGGCAGGCACCGGATGGGATCGAGGTGGAAATCGACGACGTCGACTCACTCGTGCCCGACATCGATGTGAGCTACGACGGCAGCTACGACGGTGCGTACTTCCCGGCGTGGTCGGAGGTTGACGATCCAGAGAACTACGACTGGGGTCAGGCCGGCGTGAGCGACATCAGGGTCTTCATCCGCGACGTGGAATACGTGTTTTCCGGGACCGTCGTCCTCGACTCCGTGTCGGCTCCCACGTCCACGGGTGCCGACTCGCTCGTGCTGACCATCGAAGGCGCACCTGGCGACGGCTCAATCGAGATACTGCGCGACTTCGCCCAGTACGGAACCGTCGCGTTCCGTATCGACGACGGCGAGTACAACGTCGTCAAGCTCAGCGCCAGCAGTGCAGAGGCCGAGACGTACTACCCGAGTCCGTAGTGACCTGGGCTGACGCGCGAACCACGCACCCGCCGAACGGTCGCGGCTCCAGCCGCGCCACGAACGACGGGTAACGAAACGGTAACGGGCGTGCTACAGTCGGCTCACCCCGCGACGCAGCGGGAACCCGAGTCGAAAGCAGACGTGTCGGTGGTGACCCATCCGGTGCGGCGGGCGCTCGCGTCCGCCGTGGTGACAGTGGCCCTCGTGGCGGTGCTGCTGCTCGTGCCGGATGCGGTGCGCGTCTACGCGACGAACCTGATGGGGCCGCTGCGCGCGCCGGGTGAGCCGGCCTTCGTCGCGGGTCATCGCGGGGACCGCGCCGACGCCCCCGAGAACACGATGCCGGCCTTCGCGGCGGCCGCGGCATCCGGGCTCGAGTTCGTCGAGACCGACGTGCAGCTGACGGCCGACGGGGTGCCCATCCTCATGCACGACGAGACCGTCGACCGCACCACGGACGGGACGGGGGCCGTCGCCGAGCTCACGCTCGCCGAGATCCGGGCGCTCGATGCCGGATCCTGGTTCGCGCCGGAGTTCGCGGGCACCCGCGTGCCGCTGCTCGACGAGTTCCTCGACGCCCTCGCGAGCACGAGGCAGAAGGCCTTCGTCGAGCTCAAGGGCTACTGGACGCCCGGCGGAATCCGCACCGTGCTCGACGCGATCTACCTGCGCGGCGTGCAGAACCGTGTCGTGTTCGCCAGCTTCGACCTCACCACGATCGCCCACCTCGCCGACGCGGCGCCCGCGATCCCGCGCGTCGTCATCAGGCGCGACCTGCCGAGCGACCCGGTCGGCCTCGTGCGCTACTACGACGCGATCGCGATCCTCACGACCCCGGCCTCCCTGGAGAGAGATCCGGATGCCGTGGCGCGCCTGCACGAGGCGGGTCTCGGGGTGCTCGTCTACACCCTCAACAGCGAGCAGCGCTGGAGGGAGGCGCTCGCCTACGGCGTCGACGGCATCATCACCGACAAGCCCTCGAAGCTCGACGGATGGATCGCCGCAACCGCGCCCGGCACCTGACCCTTTCCCGCGTCCCTTTCCCGCGCCCCTTTCGCAACTCAGGACGCATCCGGGATTCGCCGGAGGGAAACCGCCATCCGGGCGAAAACTCCTGAGTTGCGAAACCGGCACCTTTCGCAACTCAGGACGGATGCCGCTGAGGCCGTCCCGGGCACAGGAATCGGCCGGATTCTCCTGAGTTGCGAAAGCCCCGCGGGCGAGTTGCGAAAGCCCCGCGGGTCAGAGGCGGCCGAGGAGGCTGTCGAAGAAGGCGATCGCGCGGCGGTAGCTGGCGACGCGGATGCGCTCGTCGATGCCGTGGATCGACTGAAGCTCCTCCTGCCGCAGCTCGAACGGCAGGAAGCGGTAGACGCGGTCGGAGATGGCGGCGAAGTGCCGCGAATCGCTCGCCTGCAGCATGACGTAGGGGGCGACCGCCGCATCCGGGAACACCTCGCCGATGCTCGCGCTGATGGCGTCCCAGGCGGGACCGGACGCGGGGGAGACGGGAGCGGGGTCGCAGCCGTCGAGCACACGCAGCTGCACGTTCGGATCGTCGATGACCCGCGCGATGTCGGCGACCGCGGACTCCACGGTCGCACCGGGCAGGATGCGCACGTTGAGCGTCGCCGTGGCGCGCTCCGGCACGACGTTCCTGCTCGAGGATCCGCGCAGCTGCGTCACGGCACGGGTGGTGCGGGTCATCGCGGCGAGCTGCGGGCTCGATCCGGCGAGGGTTCTCGCGAGCGGGCCGCGGAAGGTGCGCGCGTGCCGCAGCATCCATCCCCGGATGCCGCCCAGTCGCGCTCCCATGGATTCCAGTAGGCCGACGACGGGCTCGATGAGGTGCGGCGCCTCCGGCTGGTTCTCGAGCCGCAGAACGGCGCGCGCGAGCACGGCCGCCGAGCCGCCCGGCAGTGGCGTCGCCGCGTGCCCGCCCGACTGCTCCACGACGAGCTCGACGTTCAGCACGCCCTTCTCGGTGACGCCGACCACCGCGGTCGGCCCGAGCCCCGGAAGCAGCGCGTCCATGACGGCGCCGCCCTCGTCGATCACGAGCCACGGACGGACGCCGCGCTCGGCGAGCAGGGCGACGACGGCCGCGGCGCCCGCACCTCCCGCCTCCTCGTCGTGCCCGAACACGAGGTACACGTCGGCGGCGGGCGTGAACCCCGCCCTCAGCCGCGCCTCGACGGCCTCCAGGATCGACGCGAGCGCCGCCTTGTCGTCGAGCGCGCCGCGCGCCCAGATCGCGGCCTCGTCGTCCTCGCCCACGAGCGAGGCCTCGAACGGCGGATGCGTCCAGCGGTCCGGATCGTCGACGGCCACGACATCCTGGTGTGCCATGAGCACCGCGGGCTCGCCGTCGCCGGTGCCCGGCCAGCGGTAGAGCAGGCTGCGCCCCGCGACGAGCTCGCGCTCGATCCGCTCGTGCACGAGCGGGAACAGCCGCTCGAGGGCCTCGTGGAATCGCGCGAACGCCTCATCGACGCCCGGCGCGTCCTCGTGCGAGAAGGTGGGGAAGCGCAGCAGCTCCCGGAAGCGCTCGATCGCGGCATCGCTCATGCTCCGATCCTAGGGAGAGCGGCGAGGCCGGCGAGAGCGAGGCCGGCCACCGGGTCGGTACCCTGGTCGGGTGAGCTCGCCCCGTCCCGCCTCCCGCTACGGCGATCCCGGCTGGCGCAGGCTCGCGCTCGCGCCGGGTCTCATCGCGGCCGTCGTGCTGTTCGTCGGGATCGCCCTCATCGGGCAGGACAGCTACGTGTTCGTGAGCTGGGGCACAGCGGTGCTGGCCCTCATCGTCCTGGTGTTCGCGATCCAGGCGCGGCACTGGTGGTGGGTCCCGGTGTTCGCGGTCATCGCGGCGCTCTGGAACCCGGTCGTGCCGTTCGGCTTCGACGGTCCGCTGTGGCTCGGCGCGCAGTACGCGGCGATCGGCGCCTTCATCGCGGCGGGCGTGCTCATCAAGGTTCCCGTTCCGCAGGGCGGCTCGAGCCGATGACGGACGCCGTGGCAGCATCCGCGACCCGCCGACGGCGTCCCGGCCGCGGCGTCGTCATCGTCGGCGCGGTGCTCCTCTCCCTCGGCGCGGGTGCTCTCGCGGCGATCCCGTTCGGGGGATGGGACACCGTGAGCCTGCAGAGCGCGGTCGTCCCCGAGCTGCCGCAGGGCGAGAGCTACCACGGTCGCCACTTCTCGGTGCGCGTCGAGGAGGCCTGGGTCGGCGACGTCCTCCCGGACGACTACGACGAGCCCGAGGAGGGCATGACCTTCGTGGTCGTCCGGGCGGTGGTCCGCAACGAGTGGCGCGAGGCAGACACGCGCTCCGCGCAACTGCTCACCTTCGACGCCCTCGAGGCACTTCCCCGGGTCGACCGCTTCGCGAGCGTGCGGATCGCGGCGGACGGAACCTTCACCTCGATGCTGCCTCCGGGGGTCGAGACCGAGGTGCTGATGCGGTGGGAGGTTCCCGACGGTTCCGTTCAGGTCGGGGAGCCGATCGTCTTCGGCGTGATCGATGGGGTCCCGGAGCAGGCGGTGCTCTACAGCGGCACGGCCTGGCGTGACGAGAAGGTCGTGGTCCAGGCCACCCGGGTGCCCGCCTCGTCGAGTGAGCTGGAGTACCCGTGGGAGCAGTGACCCGTCCGCTGACCATCGTGGCCGCCCTCGTCATGGTGGGGCTGGCGTTCGTCGCCGCCCGCACCGAGCCGCAGGCGGAGCTGGTGTTCTCGCCCTTCGCGGTGCGCGTCGCCGAGGGCGAACGCGGCGAGGGGCGGGGGCTGCGCGCCAGCGTTGACGGGGCGACGCTCGCGGATGTCGTCGCGCTCGACGGCTGGACCGGTACGACCACGGGCGTGTGGTTCGTCGCCGACGTCCGCATGGAGTCGACCGAGACCCCGTCGCTGGCCTATGCGACGGTTCGCGTGGGTGAGCGGGTGTGGACCACGAGCCTGCGGCCCGGCCTCTACGCGATGCAGTCGGCGAGCCTCGACCCCGGTCTCCCGCTGGCCGGGTCCTTCATCTTCGAGTTGCCAGAGGAGGTGCTCGACGAGTCGGCAGCACGCCACGCGACGCTGTGGCTGTCCACGAAGGACGACACCCGGTTGATCACCGTCATCGAGGTCGAGCTCGACCTCACGGGGCTGGATCGCGTGGCCGAGCTCGAGGTGGAGCGGAGGGACTTCACGCGATGGTGAGCGAGCGGATCCCGTGGTGGCGTCGATCGCGGTGGGCGCTGCTGGGCCTTCTCGTGCTGGTGCCGGCGGCCGTCGCCGCGTCGTTGAGCGTCGACGCGTTCGAGTACCTCGCCTCGCGTCCGAGCATCGTGACGACCCTCGATCGCGGCGAGCGGGCCGTGCTCGGCGACGCGACGATTCGCGTGGTCGACAGCTGGTCGGCGGTCGGCGGCAGCGCGGAGGGAGACCTCTACGAGGTTCCCGAGGGGACCGCGCTCCTGTCGGTCACGCTCGAGCTCGACGCCTCGGCCGCTCCCGAGGACTTCGCCTGCACGACGAAGCTCCTGGAGCCCGGAACGGACCGGCGCTGGGACACCGTCCTGGTCGGCGTCGACTATTACCCGGGTGAGGGCCTGCCCGACGACGTGCCCTCCGAGTGCTCGTGGGCCGACTCGCCGTTCCCGTTCGAACTGGCCTTCCTCATCCCGGACGACGCGGTGGACGAGGTCGTGCTCGAGGTGTTCACGTCCGATCTGCTGCCGCGGGCGTACCATCTGAGGCTGTCGTGATCCCGTCGCCGGCGGGCGCGCCTGGCGTCGACCGGCGCAGCGCCGTGTCGTAGGTGGCTGCCACGAGCGCGAGCTGCACGGGCACCACGAGCGCCACGGTGAGAAGGTCCGCCGGGTCGTCGACGGCGGTCCAGAACTGGTGCTCGTGCGGTCCCAGCACGCGGATGACGGCGGCGAAGAGCCACTCCCCGGCGGCGTGTGCGATGGCGTAGGCCAGCAGGAAGCCCCCGAGCGTAAGCGGTCCGGCGGTCCAGATCAGCCGGACGGCTCCGGCGATCGGCAGCCAGCGCTCCTGGACTCCGCCCGTCACGGCCGTGATCGCTGCGCGGACCCAGCGGGGCAGGCGGGCCCACCGCGCCGTGACGGCGGCGCGTGCCCGCGTCACCCGAGCGTCGGGCGCCGCGGGCACGGCCTGCGATCTCGCGCCGACGTAGACGACGACGGCGAGCGCCACCCAGGCGAGCGGCTGGAACACGACGTCGCCGAGCTGGGTCATGAGCCAGGAGAACGCGTCGCCGAGCCATCGGAACCAGCTGAGCTCCTCGCGCCATATCGCGACCGTGTCCACGATCGGGGCGAACATCCGCCTCGTCGCGAACCACGCGGGCACGTCGGCGAGGAGCTTGCGGATGACGAGCAGCGCCACGAGCACCCATACGGCCTCGAGGTACGCGGATACCACGGTCGCCCAGCGCGGCAGGCGCGACGAAAAGCGCTGCAGCAGCCACCGGCCGGCGAACGAGAGGACGACGATGCCGAGCGACCACACGTCGACCGTGATGTCGAGGGCGTTGCTCGAGCCGCCGCCCCACAGGTCTGCCTGGTCGAGTGACGCCGCCGCGTAGTCCTTACCGTCCTCGGAGATCATGCCCCACGCCGCGTAGACGACGAAGAAGGGCAGGATCGCGGCGGAGATCGCGGCTCCCCAGCGGGCGAGGAAGCCCAGCCGCGTGCCGTCCGTCCGCGGCGGGTCCGCGGCGGCGACGTTCGGGAGCGCCGAGCGCAGCACGAGGAAGATCGCGACGTAGCTCGCGAGGCGGGCGATGACGGCGAGGGGCAGGATGAGCTGGCCGACGAGCGGCAGCTCGTTGCCGACGGATGCCGCGAGTCTCAGCAGCAGGAGCCTCGCCGTCCACCCGGCGAGGAACCACGCGAGGAGCGCGGGCCAGCACCGCGCATAGGCTCGGGAGGCGGTCGACAGCACACCGCAACCCTAACCGGATGCTCGGCTCGGTTCGCTCGAACGAGTACGACCACCGAAGCGGTGGCCGAGCCCGTGGCCGGCCCGCGAGAGCCCTCAGGCCGGGATCGCCACCTCGCCGCACAGGTGCACCCGCACGCCGAGCGCGGCGAACGCGGCGGCCTTGGCGACGAGCGCTCGCTCGGCCGTCGCGGCGTCGGGGGCGTAGAGCACGTTGAGGTGGTTCGCCTTGTGGCGGGCCATGAACTGGTCGCGGCTGATGCCGGGCAGCACCACGTGCATGATCGGCCACTCGGGGTTGGTCGCCCGCCACCGGCGCTCCGTCTCCTCCGCGGGGAGATCGACCGCGCGGGCCCGGCCGAGGTCGAGGTTCAGCACCCCGTCGGCCAGGTAGACACGCGACCAGACGACCTCGCCGGCTCGCGCGACACCCTTGATCGTCGATCCGCCGAGCGGGAAGTAGACAGGGTTCTGCCGCCACCCGACCGCGCCCGCGTAGCCGCCCGCGAGGTGCGAGGGTGGGACGGATCCCGAGATCTCGAGCACCCAGACGAACTCGCCCTCGTACTCTTCGCCCCATCGCACGTCGTGCAGCGTCGTGGCGGGATCGAGCCCCATCGCCGTCCAGACCCGGTTGCTCACGAGCGCGTCGACCGCGACGCCCTCGTCGGCCTCGTTGAAGTGCGGGAGGGCGGCGCCCGGGTAGAGCTCGCGGCTCCCGTCGCGGCTGCGCACGGGCGGCCGGTCGACGTTGTTGAGGATGCCCTCCGCGAAGTCCGAGGCCGGGCAGATGTCCTTGAGCCCCTGCTGGTACTGGATGCCGACCGCGTCGAGCCCGAAATCGTCGGCGATCCGCAGCGCCGCGACGTACATCTTGCACTGCCAGCGCAGCTGCGCCTCGGTGAGCTCCGTCGCCTCGTCGGAGCCGAAGGCGAAGGTCATGCCGCGGGCTTCGACGTAGGCGCGCACGGCGTCCGCCTCCGCGTCGGAGACGCGCTGCATCTCGGCCCACAGGGCCGACTGGGAGAGGCGTTCCTTGAAGATGCCGAGCGGGTTGAGCAGCTCGTCGTCGATGATCGCGTTGTACATGCCCATGCAGCCCTCGTCGAAGACGCCGATGACGGCCTTGTCGGTCAGCAGGGTGCGGGCGATGGCCTCGCCGAGTTCGCGCTCCGGGCTGGCCGGCAGCGCGGGCAGCGCGCGTACGTGGGAGTCGTCGTGCGAGATGGTGCCCGTCTCGACCCAGGAGCGGATACCGGCCTTGAACCACTCGTCGCTGAAGTCGACCGACCAGATCGTCGAGTACGCGACGCCCATCTTGGTGAGGCCCGCGTTGATGCCCAGCAGCCCGACGAGCCCCGGCCAGGTGCCGGAGAAGTTCGCGACCGTGAGGATGGGACCTCGGTGGGTGCGCAGCCCGGCGAGCACGTGGTGCGAGTACTGCCAGACCGCCTCGGCGACGATGAGCGGCGCGTTCACCGGGATGTGCTTGAACACCTCGATGCCCATGCGCTGGCTCGAGATGAAGCCGTGACCGGTCACCGGGTCGACCGGGTTGGCGCGCTGCACCGTCCAGCCGAGTTCGGCGAAGGCCGCGGTGACGTCCCGCTCCATGGCGGCCTGGGTGGGCCAGCCGGCGACGTTCGCCGACTCGCGGAGGTCGCCGCTCGCGACGAGGTAGGCCGTGCGGGGTGCCGCCGCGGGGCGCACCGCGGGGGCGGGGAGGGTGTAGCTCATCTGGGCTCCTTCTGATGGCGGGATCTGGTCACGGCGAGTTCGCCGCCGGGGGCGACGGGGCCGTGCGGGACGGGGTACGGCTCACCGTGGATGACGACGGTGCCGAGATCGAGCAGGCCGCCGTCGACGCGGAGGACGAGCTCCTCGTCGTCGAGTTCGAGGCGGCCCCACGCGGTGCCGGTGCTGAAGAACGAGCGGAACGGGCCAGGGGTGGCAGGGGCGAGCGAGAGGGTGCGTCCCGGAACGTCGGCGTGCACCCCGCCGAGGGCGAGCAGCACGCCCCAGCTCGCGAGCGAGCGGGCGTAGTGGTTGCCGCACTCGACCTCGTTCCACGGGTTGCGGCGCACGCCGTCGTGGCGGGCCCGCACGGCGCGCACGAGCTCGAGCCCCTCATCGACGGCGCCCTCGAAGATCAGATGCGTCGCGACCTGGTATTCGATGCCCGTCCACACCTCGTCGGAGTACACGAAGGGGATGCGCGGACGCCCGCCGCGCGGCCAGGAGCAGAGCACGAGCCCGGCCTCGTCACCGAGCGCGTACGTGCGCTGCACGCTCTCGTGGTGACTGAGCTCGGCGCGGAAGTTGTGGCGGTGCACGGCGCGGACGGCGGAGGCGGCGTGAGCTGCGGGCAGCACGTGCCCGAGCCCGACGAGATGGGCGAGCGACTGCCCGAACACCTGGTCGCTCAGCACCCCGGTGCCGTACTGGTAGCGCGCGGCGTCGACGTCGTCGAGGCGCTGCTCGTAGTACTCGCCGTTGAACAGCAGCTCGTCCATCCGCTCGGCGCCCACCCGGGCGGTCTCGCGCCAGACCGCAGCCCGATCGGGCTCCCCGAGGTGCTCGGCCAGCCGTGCGGCGGCGTGCAGCGCCGCGTAGTACATCGAGCCGGCGAGCGAGTTGGCGCCGAGGAACTCGATGTCGTAGGTGTTGTGCTGATGCCCGTCGAGCACCCCGTCGCCGTCGGAGTCCCACTCGCGGGAGGCGAAGTCGAGGGCCCGCACGACGCCGGGCCACACCTCGCGCAGCCAGTCCTCGTCGCCGCTCAGCCGCCATTCGCGGTAGACCCGCACGATCGCGCCGAGCTGGCCGTCGACGGCGGGGTGGAAGTCCCACGCGGGCGAGCCGAAGATCCGATTGGTGCGGAAGTTCATCCGCCCGTCGTCGCGGGTCTCCAGGGTGAACTCGACGCGGCGCGCGCTGCGCTCGAGCTCGGGGAAAAGCCAGGCGAGGGACTGCGCGTAGTTCCAGACGTGCGTGCAGCTGCCCTCGCAGCTGCCGGCCGCGTCGAAGGAGCCCTCCCAGGCGGCGAAGGTGCCGTCCTCGAGCCGGAAGCAGGTCGTGCTGCGGATGACGACGAGGTTCGAGGCGGCCGCGTCGATCGCCGCGGGCGGCAGGGTGCTGTCGTGCAGGGCGGCCGTGAAGGCGCGCGTCGCGGCCTCGAGCTCCGGCAGCCGCCGTTCGAGCTCGGCTGCCGCGGACCAGGCGTCGGGGTAGCGCACGGCATAGGCGTTGCGCACCGTCTCGGCGAGGTGCGGGTCGATGCGGACGATGTTGCCGTCCCAGCCGCGCGGGCGGTTCGGGAAGCTCCACGTGAGCCGGAACTCGAAGTCCCGCTCCTCGCCGGGCGCGAGGGTGTGCGAGATCGCGACCGATCCGGTGCGCAGCCGCTGCCACTCGGGGCGCCCGTCCGCGTCGAGCGAATCCTTCGGCTCCGGGGTCAGCCGCCCGGTGGCGCGGAATTCGTCCCAGAACAGCTGCGCGCCGTCCTGCCAGAAGCAGACGACCCACTCCGGCTTGATGGTCGCCGTGTCGTCTGGCGTCGAGAGCGCGAGGGTTCCGCTGCGGTGGTCGTCGGCTGCCAGCTCGGAGGACAGCAGGATGCCGTGCAGCCCGTCGGCGTCGCGTCGCTCGATGCGGGGGTGGCCGTCGAAGTCGGGGAAGTGGAACACGTTGCGCTTCTCGCGCGCCCCGACGAGGTTGGACAGCGACCCGGCGATCGCGACGTCGAGCGGCTCCGGCCCCGCGTTGCGCACCCGGTAGCGCAGCACGGCGCCGGGGATGCCGGAGTCGTCGGCGTCAAGCGGCACGAACGGGGTGAAGGCGGTGAGGGTGACCTCGACCGGCAGTTCCGGGTCGATGAGATCCAGCTCCAGCCAGGGGTAGCTGCCGCGCATCCGGGACTCGGCGAACCGGGGCAGGCCGCCGAGCTCGCCCGCGTAGTAGCCCTGGTCGGCCTCGTGCGGCGGACGGAGCGCGGCCTCGAGGATGCGGGCGAGGGGCGCCGCACCGGGGGAAGCGACGCGGATCGCGAAGAACGAGAACGGATTCCTCGCGCCCTTCGCGGGGCGGTTCGCGAGCTCCCAGTCGCGCAGTTCGCCGCGAGCCCCGATCGACACGTTCCCGGTGCCGATGCCGCCGAGCGGGAAGGCGGCGGCGCACGCCGCGGAGGTCAAGGTCGCGGTCACGCGTGCTCCTCCCCGGCGAGGGCGTGCACGATCGGCGCGGTCGCGCGGTACAGCTCGCGATACAGCGGCCAGCGCGCCTCGTAGGTGGCAGCAGCCAAGGGATCCGGATCGACCGTCTCGACGACCGGGTTCCAGTCGGCGATCGAGGGCGCGGGGTCGGCGACCGCGCAGGCCGCGAGGAAGGCCGCGCCGAAGCTGGCGCCGATCGTGACGGCAGGGACCTGCTGGGAGAGCCCGGTCGCGTCCGAGACGATACGTGTCCACAGCCCGCCCGTCGTGCCGCCGCCGACCGCGACGACCCGGTCGATCCGGGCCCCGGCCGCCCGCATGGTCTCGACGTTGTGCCGCACGCCGAGTGCGGTCGCCTCGAGCGCGGCACGGTAGAGGTCGCCGCGGGTGTGCTCGAGCGTGAGCCCGGCGATCACCCCGCGCGCGTCGGGGTCGAGGATCGGCGTGCGCTCCCCGGCGAAGTAGGGGAGCATGAGCAGCCCGCGCGCCCCGGCACCGCTGCGGTCAGCCTCGACCGTGAGCTCGGCGAAGCCCGGGCCGCCGTCGAGTTCACCGCCGACGAGTTCGCGCAGCCACGAGGTGATCGCCCCGGAGGTCGCCATCCCGCCCGCCAGGCTCGTCGTGCCGGCGCCGATGCCCGCGGTCGTCCACATCGACGGGGTGCGGATCGCGCTGCTCGTGGTCGCGACCAGGAACATCGTCGTGCCGTACATGAGCATGAGGTCGCCGGGCTCGACCGCGCCGACGCTCACCGCCTCGGTCCAGGCGTCGATGCTGCCCGCGATGACCGGCGTGCCGGCCGGGATGCCGGTCGTGGCCTCCGCTTCGGGCGTCACGGTTCCGGCGACCTCGCCCGCCCAGAGCAGCTCCGGCGGCTCGATGCCCCCGGCGATCGCACTCCACCACGGCGCGTACCAGCCACCGGCCTCGAGGTCGTAGAGCGGCCAGCACTGGCTCGCCGAGTGGTGGTCGAGCACGTAGCAGCCGGTCAGGCGAGCCGCCAGCCAGGAGGCGGGCATGTAAAGGCGCCTGGCGCGGGCGAAGACCTCGGGTTCGTTCTCGGCGATCCAGCGCAGCTTGGGCCCGACCGCCTGGGTGGTGAGCGACGATCCGCCGCGGGCGACGATCTCGTCGGCGCCGAGTTCGGCGGTGAGCGAGGCGATCTGCGTCGTCGCACGCATGTCGACGCCGTACAGGATCGCGGGGCGCAGCGGTTCGTCATCGGCATCCACCAGGAGCACGCACGGGCCCATCCCGCTGACGCCGACGGCGGCGACCACGGCATCCGGCGCGGCGGCGAGCAGCTCGCGGGCGATCGCCGCGAACTCGTCCCACCACAGCATCCCGTCCATCTCGACTCGTCCGGTCCCGGGCCGGGAGACGTCGTGAGATCTGCTGGCGGTCGCCAGCAGGGTCCCGTCCTCCGCGACGAGGACCCCCTTCGTGCTCGAGGTGCCGATGTCGACACCGAGCGTGCACCGCCTGCCCACGAATCCTCCTCGATCGTGCCGCAACTGTGACAGAAATCGATTTCAGAATCAAGTTGCCCACGCGGCGAGAACTCTGAAACAGGGTGTCAGAACGAGGCGCCGCCGGCCGGCCGGGCGGGCACGGTCTCGTTGCGCAGCACGACCGTGCGCGCGGGCTGCTTGTCGCCGTTGATGCGCTCGATGAGCATGCGTGCCGCGGTCACCCCCATGTGTCGCGCGGGCAGCCGCACGACCGTCACGGCGCTCGGCGGGAGGGTCGTGAACGGCAGGCCGCCGACGACGGCGACGCCGACGTTCGGCGGGGTGAGGCCGCGCTCGGTGAGCACCTGGAGGGCGCCGACGCCGAGCAGGTTGTTGGCGGCGACGACGGCGTCGGGCGGCTCGGGCAGAGCGAGCAGCTCGGTCATCGCGCCCCGGCCGCCTTTGACGCCGAAGGTCGAGTACCGCAGGTAGCGCTCGGGATCGGGCAGCAGCTCGTGGCGCACGACGATCCCACGCCAGCCCTGCGCGCGCTCGTAGGCGGTCTCGATCTCGCGCGGACCGGTGATGCAGGCGATCCGGCGGTATCCGGCCTGTACGAGCGACTCCGCTGCGGACTGCCCGGCCTGGCGATTCGACATCATGACGCCGTCGATGTCGTAGCCGGTGGAGCGGTCGACGGCGACCACCGGGCGTCCGCTCGCGATGACGTGGTCGAGGTTGGTGTGATCCGAGGCGGGGGCGAGGATGACACCGGCCATGTGCTCGGAGAGCGCGATCTGCAGGTAGTTCGCCTCCTTGCTGAGTTGCGAGTCGGTGTTGCAGAGCACGACCGAGAACCCGGCCTCCTGGGCGACATCCTCGACGCCGCGCGCCATCTCGGTGAAGTACGGGTTCTCGATGTCGGGGATGACGAGCGCGATGATCTCGGAGCTCTGCTTGCGCAGCGTCCGGGCGGTGCGGTTCGGGGTGAAGCTGAGCTGCGCCGCCGCATCGCGGACCAGTCTGGCCTTCTCCTCCGAGACGCGCGTTCCGTTGAAGACGCGCGACACGGTGGCGGGGGAGACCCCCGCGAGTGCGGCGACCTCGTAGATCGTGGCCATCGGTGTCCTCTCCGGCGCGCTGGCCAGCAGGCTACCGCTCGTGAGCGCTCGGATTGACACCTGCTGCGGCTAAACTCTACGGTGTCGTTGAAATCGGTTTCAATCCTGAGGCCTTTTCCAGTCCCTCATCCCGCACGAGGAAGTGTGCTCCTAACATGACGAATTCCGACCTCAGCTCGCTTTCGGCGATCGTGAACCGGCGGTCCCGATCCATCAGCGCCGAGAACGTCGACGGGTCCGCCGGGGGCGGCGGACGCGCCACAGAAGGCCTCGGAGCCGACTGTGCCCGCGACCTCGGCCCCGGATGGAAGATCTCGCCGTGTGTCGACGTCAAGGCGGGGGAGACCTTCGAGCTCGCCCGGATCGAGGGTGAGGGTCGCATCACGCACATCTGGCTCACCACGCACACCGACAACTGGCGCACCCTCGTGCTGCGCGCCTACTGGGACGGTGCCGACGAGCCCGCCGTCGAGGTGCCGTACGGCGACTTCTTCTGCAACGCCTGGGGGGTGTTCGCGCAGGTGAACTCCCTCCCGGTCGCCGCCAACCCGCACGGCGGCTTCAACTCCTATTGGCCGATGCCGTTCCGCACCGGCGCACGGCTGACGCTCGAGAACACCTCGGCCGTCGACGTGCGGCTCTACTACCAGGTGAGCTACGAGCTCGGCGGCGACCAGGAGGGGCACGGCTATTTCCACGCGCAGTGGCGCCGCAGCAATCCGCTCGAGGACCGCACGCCGCATGTGATCGTCGAAGGCGTCGAAGGCGCCGGACAGTACGTCGGAACGTACCTCGCCTGGGGCGTCAACTCGAACGGCTGGTGGGGCGAGGGCGAGATCAAGTTCTACCTCGACGACGACGAGGAGTATCCGACGATCTGCGGTACCGGAACGGAGGACTACTTCGGCGGCGCCTGGAACTTCGAGGTTCCCGGCAAGGGCTACACCGAGTTCTCGACGCCCTACCTCGGGATGCCGCAGGTGATCCGCCCGGACGGCCTGTACCTCAGCCAGCAGCGTTTCGGGATGTACCGCTGGCACCTGCCAGACCCGATCCGGTTCGCGACCAGGCTGCGGGTGGACATCCAGGCCCTCGGCTGGCGCAGCGGCATGCGGTACCTGCCGTTGCGGGACGACATCGCCTCGACCGCGATCTTCTACCTCGACCGGCCGACGGCGCGGCGGCCGAAGTCGCCGAGCGCCGACGATATGGAGGTGCACTGAGGCGCGGCCCCGGTCCCCGACCTCGGAGCGTTCCCGCCGCGGGCACTGCGGAGCTGAGCTCGTGCGTGCGACCGCACCGTCCGGAAGCTTCCCGGACGCCCTGCCTGGCACGTCGCTGCAGGCGCGCATCGCCGAGGCGAACACCGCGGTCGGCGTGTCGGTCGGAGACCTGTGGCTGAGCTGCTGGTCGGGCGGCGACTACGGGAAGGACTCCGCCCTCGCCCCGGATGCTGCCTACGCCTACGCCTACCGCCTCGACGGGAACTGGCGCGACTGGTTCGACGACTCGGTACCCGACCCGACCGAGCTGTTCCTCGCCCGCGTACCGGTGGCATCCGTGCAGGACTCATCGAGCTGGGAGTTCTACGCGGGCGAGCCGGGGGATGCCGAACCGAGGTGGACGACGGACATCTCGGCGAAGAAACCGGTGCTCGTGGACGAGCGACGGCAGCACCCGAGCGACGGTGCCGCCGACCCGTCCGGCGTCACGGTCGGAGCCCACGACCTCAGCGTCATCTCGCAGGGCGGCGTGACCTACCTGTCGAGGCTGAAGCGTTACCTGTACACCTCGTGGACCGAGCTCAGCTTCGAGTTCTACGAGGCGCCCGCGCCGTGAGGACCGTGGACCCTGTTCCTCTCCGATGACTTCGGGCCTTAGCCGTGGAGCGACGACCGCTACGGCGGCTACGCCACGACGATCCCGTCGAGATTCGTCTCCGGCGACAACCTCACGATGTGGGTGCGGTCCAACGTGTGCCCCTGCGCGCCGGCCGGCATGTCGTCGTACTGGTTCGGCCTGCGCAAGCTCGAACTCAAGCCGGTCGGCTGAG
>JASGGJ010000045.1:0-18361 GCA_047605085.1 Protaetiibacter sp. | reverse complement strand
AGGTGATGACCTGGCCGTCGGACTCGTTGATCTCCTTGAGCACGGCCTTGAGCCGCTCCTCGAACTCGCCGCGGTACTTGGCGCCCGCGACGAGCGCCGCGAGGTCGAGCGCGACGAGCTGCTTGCCCTTGAGGGAGTCGGCGACATCGCCCGCGACGATGCGCTGGGCGAGGCCCTCGACCACGGCCGTCTTTCCGACGCCGGGTTCGCCGATGAGCACCGGGTTGTTCTTGGTGCGCCGCGTCAGCACCTGGCTCACCCGGCGGATCTCGGCATCCCGCCCGATCACCGGGTCGAGCTTGCCGCTCTTGGCGATCTCGGTGAGGTTGATGCCGTACTGCTCGAGGGCGCTCTTCGGCTCCTCCTGGGTGGAGGGGGCGCCCTGCATGTTGGCCATGATTCTCCAGTAACAGACTTGAGTTGATGTGACTCAAGTTTAGCGCGAGTCGGCGCGGATTGCACGGGTCGTCTCGGGACCATCGGTCCGTCGAGACCGAGACCAGGGCAGCGGCCCGAACCCCGCCCGGCCTACGCCGGATCCCGGTCGGGCCCGGGCAGGAGCGGACGCCAGACGACGAGCTGGTTCTGCTTGCGCACGCGCGTTCCCGCCCGGAGCGACACGACCTCGCCCTCGACGCCCGCCGCGAAAACCCGGCGCCCGGGGCGGGCGAGCAGCTCGTCGGCGAGCGCCGACTCGAGTTCGCGCACCCGCGTTCGCAGCGCGATCACCTGGTTCTCGAGCTCGAGGATGCGGCGAATGCCCTCGAGATTGAGTCCCTCGGCCGAGAGCCGGGCGATCTCCCGCAGCTGCACGACGTCGCGCATCGAGTAGCGGCGCGACATGCCCGAGGTGCGCTGGGGGACGACGAGCCCCATCCGGTCATACTGCCGCAGGGTCTGCGGATGCATGCCCGCGAGCTCGGCCGCGACCGCGATCGCGAACAGCGGGGCCGTCTCGTCGATCATCCGCGCGCCCTCGCGAGCAGCTCGTCCCGCGGGTTCTCGTCGGGCAGCGCCGCCGCGAACTCCTCGAGACGCTTCCTGGCTTCGCCCGACAGATGACTCGGGACGACGATCTGCACGGTGGCGAGCAGGTCGCCCGTGGTCTTGCCGGTCGTCACCCCGCGGCCCTTCACCCGCAGCACCCGGCCGCTCGGGGTGCCGGGGGCGACCCGCAGCCGCACCGGGTCGCCGTCGAGCGTGGGCACCTGGATCGTCGCGCCGAGGGCCGCCTCCGCGAACGTCACCGGGACGTCGAGGCGCAGATCGGCGCCGTCGCGCGCGAACACCGGATGCGGCCGCACCGCGACCGTCAGCACGAGGTCGCCGGGTTCGCCACCGTCGCGACTCGGCTGGCCCTTGCCCCGCAGCTTGATCTTCTGGCCGTCCTTGACGCCCGCCGGGATCTTGACCCGGGTGGCCCGCCCGCCCGGCAGCTGCAGGCTGACGGTGTCGCCGTGGATGGCGGTGAGGAAGTCGAGCGTCGTGGTCGCCGTGATGTCGGCACCGGGCGTCGGGCCGCCGAAGCCGCGGTATCCGCCCGTCGAGGTGCCGAAGCGCCCCGATCCGAACATGCCGCCGAGCAGGTCCTCGAAGCCGCCCGAGCTGTACGCGGCCCGCCCGCCCCCGCCGAACATGCCGCCGAAGACATCCTCGAAGCCCTGGGCGTTCGAGGTGAACCTGGCGCCGGAGCCCATCGCGCGCAGCTGGTCGTACTCGGCCCGCTCCTTCGGGTCGGACAGCACGGCGTACGCCTCGCTGACCTCCTTGAACCGCGCCTCGGCCGCCGCGTCGCCCGGGTTCGAATCCGGATGGTACTGCCGCGCGAGCTTGCGATAGACCTTCTTCAGCTCGGCCTCGGAGACGTCCTTGGCGACCCCGAGCACGGCGTAGAAGTCCTTGTCGAACCAGTCCTGACTGGCCATCGCGCCCCCTCTCGGTTCAGTCGGCCGGGGGGGCGCTCACCGCGACCTTGGCGGCGCGGATGAGTCGGTCGCCGAGCAGGTAACCGGTCTGGATGACGTCCTTCACGGTCTCGCCCTCGGCATCCGGGTCGGGCAGATGCACGACCGCCTCGTGGATGTTGGGGTCGAAGGTCTCGCCGACCTCGCCCACCCGGCGCAGACCGAACCTCTCGAATCCGGAGCGCAGCTTCTGCGAGACGATCGTGAGGGGTGCGCCCTCGACGAGGTCGCCGTGCGCGTCGGCCCGGTCGAGGTCGTCGAGCACCGGGACGAGCGCGCGGATGACCTCGGCGATGACCGCCTCGCGGTTGGCGGCGCGGTCGCGCTCGACGCGGGTGCGGAAGTTCTTGAGGTCGGCCTGCGCCCGCGCGGCGATCTCGCGGTACTCGGCCACCAGATCCTTCTCGGCGTCGGCGAGCAGCGCGAGGTCGTCCTCGCTCAGCTGGTCGCCGTCCTCTGGCGCCCGGTCGGCCGCGGGCGTCTCCGCCCGCGGCTCGCCGGTCTCCGGGTCGATCTTCCGCTTATCCTGGATCTTCGGCTCCTCGCCGTCTGGCTCCCGGTCGTCGCGGTTCTTGTCGGCCATCTGGTTACTTCCGATCGTCCTCGTCGTCGACGATCTCGGCATCCACCACATCCTCGTCGGAGGAGGCGGACTCGGATGAGGCGCCGCTCGTCGGGCTCGGGCCCTCGGCCGCTTCGGTGCTCGCCTGGTAGATCGCCTCGCCGAGCTTGGTCTGAGACGCGTTCAGCCTGTCGAACGCCGACTTGATCGCCGCCTCGTCCTCGCCCTGGAGCGCGGTCTTGAGGGCCTCGATGTCGCCCTTCACCTCGTCCTTGACGGAGTCGCCGATCTTGTCCTCGTTCTCCGAGATGAGCTTCTCGAGCGAGTAGACGAGCTGCTCCGCGTTGTTGCGCACCTCGGCCGCCTCGCGCCGCGCCTTGTCCTCCGCGGCGTGCTCCTCGGCCTCGCGCACCATCCGCTCGATGTCGTCCTTCGGCAGCGAGGAGCCGCCGGTGATCGTCATCGACTGCTCCTTGCCGGTGCCCTTGTCCTTGGCGGAGACGTGCACGATGCCGTTCGCGTCGATGTCGAAGGTGACCTCGATCTGCGGCACGCCGCGCGGGGCCGGGGCGATGCCGGTGAGCTCGAAGGTGCCGAGCGCCTTGTTGTCGCGGGTGAACTCGCGCTCGCCCTGGAACACCTGGATGGCGACGGATGGCTGGTTGTCGTCCGCGGTCGTGAAGGTCTCGCTGCGCTTGGTCGGGATGGCCGTGTTGCGCTCGATGAGCTTGGTCATGATGCCGCCCTTGGTCTCGATGCCGAGGCTCAGCGGGGTCACGTCGATGAGCAGCACGTCCTTGCGCTCGCCCTTGAGGACGCCGGCCTGAAGGGCGGCGCCGACGGCGACCACCTCATCCGGGTTCACGCCCTTGTTGGGCTCCTTGCCGCCGGTGAGCCTCTTAACGAGCTCGGTGACGGCGGGCATGCGGGTCGAACCGCCGACCAGGACGACGTGCGCGATGTCGGAGACCTTGATGCCGGCCTCCCGGATGACGTCCTCGAACGGCTTCTTGGTGCGGTCGAGGAGGTCGGAGGTCATCTGCTCGAACTGGGCGCGGCTGAGGCTCTCGTCGAGGTTGGCCGGCCCGTTCTCGGTGAGCGAGAGGTAGGGCAGCTGGATGCTCGCCGACAGGTTCGAGGAGAGCTCCTTCTTCGCCTGCTCGGCGGCCTCCTTGAGGCGCTGCAGGGCGATCTTGTCCTTCGAGACGTCGACGCCCGTGGTGTCCTTGAACTTCTTGATCAGGTGCTCGACGATGCGCTGGTCCCAGTCGTCGCCGCCGAGGCGGTTGTCGCCGGCGGTCGCGCGCACCTGGATCGTGGAGAAGTCGTCGTCCTTGCCCACCTCGAGCAGGGAGACGTCGAACGTGCCGCCGCCGAGGTCGAAGACGAGGATGAGCTCGTCCTCCTTGCCCTTGTCGAGGCCGTAGGCGAGCGCGGCCGCGGTCGGCTCGTTGATGATGCGCAGCACGCTGAGGCCGGCGATCTCGCCCGCCTCCTTGGTGGCCTGGCGCTCGGCGTCGTTGAAGTACGCGGGAACCGTGATGACCGCATCCGTCACGTCCTCGCCGAGGTACTGCTCGGCGTCGCGCTTGAGCTTCTGGAGGATGCGCGCGGAGATCTCCTGCGGCGTGTACTTCTTGCCGTCGATCTCCTTCTTCCAGTCGGTGCCCATGTGGCGCTTGACGGAGGCGATGGTGCGGTCGACGTTGGTGACGGCCTGGCGCTTCGCGGTCTCGCCGACGAGCACTTCCCCGTCCTTCGTGAAGGCCACGATCGAGGGGGTCGTGCGGAAGCCCTCGGCGTTGGCGATGACGGTGGGCTCGCCGCCCTCGAGGACCGCGACCACGGAATTGGTGGTTCCGAGGTCGATTCCGACTGCTCGTGCCATGTTCTGTTGCTCCTTGGAAATGTTGATGACACGCGGACTTGAGCCGCGCCGTATCAAGTTTGCCTCGGGGCGGGCGGGAAGTCAAGAAGATTGAGCCGACTCGACTCAAGGAATCGGCGCACGGTGCGCCTCCGCGAGGATACCCATAGTTCACCGCTCGGCAGTACCGTTGCCGCATGACCGACCCGACCGGCGACGACGCCGCGGCCCCCGCATCCGCTTCCGTGCCCGCCCCGGCGCCTACCGCCAGCACGGCGGCGATGCGCGTCATGACCGGGAGCGAGGCGCGCACCACCAGGGTGCCGCGCAAGCAGTTCGTCTCGTGGGCGTTCTGGGACTGGGCGACGCAGCCGTTCAACTCCGTCATCTGGACCTTCGTGTTCGCGCCGCTGTACCTCGTGTCGGAGCACTTCCTGCCCGCGGACGTCGCCGCGCTGCCCGACGACAGTGCCGAAAAGGTCGAGGCCCTCGCGAAGCTGTCGAGCCAGTACGGAGCGTGGACCGCGATCGCCGGGCTGCTGATCTTCGCCCTCGCCCCCGTGCTCGGCGTGCGGTCGGATGTCAGCGGCGGCCGCAAGCGCTGGCTCGTGTCGTTCACCGCGCTGCTCGCGCTCGTCCAGTTCGCGCTGTTCTTCGTCTACGAGGATCCGGCGTTCTTCAGCTACGGCGCCATCCTCATCGCACTCGGCGCCGTCATCTCCGAGATCGCCGGGGTCAACTACAACGCGATGCTGCACCAGGTGTCGACCCCCGCGACGGCCGGGCGGGTGAGCGGACTCGGCTGGGGGCTCGGCTACCTCGGCGGCGTCGTGGCGCTCGTGATCGTGGTCGTGCTCACCCAGCTCGAGTGGTTCGGCATGGACACCTCTGGCGGGCTCGCCTACCGGCTCATCGCGGTCGGCGCGGCGGTCTGGACGATCGTGTTCAGCATCCCGCTGGTGCTCAACGTGCCCGAGCATCGCGCGGTCGATGACCGGCCCAGAGTGGGGTTCTTCTCGAGCTACGTCGAGCTCGTGAAGGACATGATCGCGCTGTTCCAGCAGTCGCGGCCGACCTTCTGGTTCCTGTTCGCGAGCGCGATATACCGGGACGGCCTCGCGGGCGTGTTCGCGTTCGGCGGCATCCTCGCGGCGGTCGGCTTCGGGTTCACCTCGAACGAGGTGATGATCTTCGGGCTCGCCGCCAACATCGTCGCGGGCGCCTCGACGATCCTCGCCGGCCGCCTCGACGACCGCTTCGGCGCGAAGGCGGTGATCGTCGCCTCGCTCGCGGGGCTGGTCGCGATGGGCATGTTCGTGTTCTTCGCCCGCGAGCTGGGCACCATCGCGTTCTGGATCGGCGGGCTCGCGCTCTCGATGTTCACGGGTCCCGCGCAGGCGGCCAGCCGCTCGCTGCTCACGCGCGTCACCCCGGCCGGGATGCAGGGCGAGGTGTTCGGCCTGTACGCGACGACGGGCCGCGTGGCGAGCATCCTGTCGCCTGCCGCCTGGACCATCTTCATCACGGTCTTCGCCAGCACCGTCTACGGCGTCATCGGCATCGTGCTCGTGCTCGCCGTCGGCCTCGTGCTGCTGATCTTCGTGCGCCTGCCGAAGGGGGTCGCCGCGCCCGGCGAGTTCCAGCACCTGCACGGATGGAACGTCGATGTGCTGCGCGGCCTCACCCTCGTGCTCTTCGTGGGCGTCGGAGCCGCCATCTTCTCGGTGACCGGCGCCGCACTCATCCCCGGCGGCTTCATCGTCGCCGCCGTCGTGTTCCTCGTCGCCGCCTCGTCGGCGCTCCTCGCCCTGCGCGGCCTCGGCGGCATCCGCACCTCGGACGAGGCGGGGACCGGTATCGGCAGGGCGGTGCTCGTGCTCGGCGGGCTCGCTGTCGTGGGGGCCGCGCTCGCCCTGCTCACCGCATCCGGCGCCCTCCCCGCCCTCACCCTCGGCTGACTCCGCCTGTCCCCTTCGCCGCGGCCGTCCCACCCCCTCCCCTTCCACGCCCTCCGGCGGCCCCCCGATCGCCGCGACTACCTCAGAAATGCAGGAGATTTCGCTCGGGTGGAGCAGCAGATGCCGGATGTTCGGAGCCGTCCGTCAGAATCTCCTGCATTTCTGAGGTGATCGCGGCGATCGGGGGGTTAGCGTGGGGGCATGTCGACGCGGACGCTCGCCTACTGGCTGGCGCTCGTCGACCGTCTGGTGGAGCTCGGCTTCTCCGGGGCGCTCGACGAGCACGGCATCACCCGGATGCAGTGGCGCATCCTCACGGTGCTGGGTGACGGCCCGGCGACCGCCGAGCAGCTCGACGCCGCTCTCGCCGACCTCCCCGCGTACGACGACGACGCGACCGCGGCCGAGCAGCTCGTGGAGCTCGTGGAGTCCGGATGGGTCGAGACGGTCGACGCGTACCGCCTGACCGAGCGCGGCCACGTCGCCCACGACCACATCCTGGACGCCATCGCCGAGCTACGCACCCGGGTGCTGACCGGCATCACGCCCGAGGAGGAATCCGCCGCCATCGCCCTGCTCGAACGGATGGCGCGCAACCTCGGCTGGGACGGCTGAGGGCCGCTAGTCTGACCCCATGCCGCCCGCCAGCCCACCCGATGGCACCGATCTCGTGCTGCTGCTCGACGAGGAGGGCAAGCCGATCGGGACGGCGCCGAAGGCGACCGTGCACGGCACCGACACGCCCCTGCACTTCGCGTTCTCCTGTCACGTGTTCAACCCGGCCGGCCGGATGCTCGTCACGCGTCGCTCACTCACGAAGGACACCTTCGCCGGCATCTGGACGAACGCGTTCTGCGGCCACCCGGCGCCCGGCGAGAAGGCGATCGACGCCGTGCAGCGCCGGGCCGAGGACGAGCTCGGGGTTCCGGTGCGCGACATCGAACTCGTGCTGCCGCACTTCCGCTACCGGGCGGCCGACGCATCCGGCATCGTCGAGAACGAGATCTGCCCGGTGTTCCGCGCCGTCATCGACGCCGACCCGAGACCCGCGAAACTCGAGGTCGCCGAATGGGTGTGGGCCGACCCCGCGTCCGTGCGGATGGCCGTCGCGGCCGCGCCGTTCGCCTTCAGCCCGTGGTTCTCGCTGCAGCTCGCGGCCTGGCCGCCCGGCAGGTAGCGCTCACTCGCCCGGCGCCCCGGCATCCGTCACCGTGACGTCCGTGCGGTGGAAGTTCTGCCACGAGCGCGACGCGGTCGGCCCGCGCTGCCCCTGGTAACGATTGGCGTAGACACCGGAACCGTAGGCGTTGACGACGGGCGAACTGGTGCGGATGAAGCACAGCTGGCCGATCTTCATGCCTGGCCAGAGCTTGATCGGCAGGGTGGCGACGTTCGAGAGTTCGAGGGTGACGTGGCCCGAGAATCCGGGGTCGACGAAGCCGGCGGTCGAGTGGGTGAGCAGGCCGAGCCGGCCGAGCGAGCTCTTGCCCTCGAGCCGCGCGGCGAGGTCGTCTGGCAGGGTGACGAGTTCGTAGGTCGAGCCGAGCACGAACTCGCCCGGGTGAAGGATGAACGGCTCGCCGGCTTTGATCTCGATGAGCCGCGTCAGCTCCGGCTGCTCCTCGGCGGGGTCGATGTACGGGTACTTGTGGTTGTCGAACAGCCGGAAGTAGCGGTCGAGGCGCACGTCGATGCTCGAGGGCTGGATCATCTCCCGGTCGAGCGGGGAGAGGCCGATGCGTCCGGCGGCGAGTTCGGCGGTGATGTCGCGGTCGCTGAGCAGCATGCGTCGAGCGTATAGGCTCTAGCGGTAGCCGTTCGCGGCTGCGGGGCTGTAGTTCAATGGCAGAACTTCTGCTTCCCAAGCAGACAGCGCGGGTTCGATTCCCGTCAGCCCCTCGGATCAACTCCCCCGGAATCTCGGGGAAGTTGCCTCCGAGAACGACTGCTAGGACAGCGAGCTAGGCCCCTGTCGTGGACTCCCGTGGACTCACGGGCCGAAACGAGGGGCTCACCATGGCTCGAATCGACCTCCAACCCGTTCCCTACCTCGACGCCGCAGTTCCGCCGCCGCCCCCGGATGCTAGGTTCTTCGCGCAGGTGTGCCTTGAGGGGTGGGCATCGTGACCCGCCGCCGCGACGGCCGCGCAACCCCGGGTGCATGGGGCACTGTCGAGCAGCTTCCCTCTGGCCGGTGGCGCGCGTTCTACCGCGCGGACGGGCACCGGTTCTCAGCGCCGCACACTTTCGCGACCAAGGACGATGCGCACGGGTGGCTCGCGATGGAGCGTGCCGACCGCACACGGGGCACCTGGCGCGATCCCCGCGCGGGGCAGGTCACGCTGCGGGAATTCGCGGAGGCGTGGATGGAGAGTCGGCCCGACCTCGCCCCGCGCACCCGCGACACGTACCGGCGCTTGCTCGAGCGGTGGGTGCTGCCGTCGATCGGCGGACGGCGGGGCGTCGAGCTGGGGCGGATGCTCGTCGCGGAGCTGACGCCGAGTGTCATCCGCTCGTGGTATGCGGCAGTGTTCGCGACGGCACGCGATCGCGCGTCCGAACTGCTGACCCGTAATGCGGAGCGGCGCGAGCATCCGGCCCGCGCGTGGGCGCGAGGTCGCGGCTTCTCCGTCGCGTCGACGGGGCAGCTCCCGCAGGTCGTGCTCGCTGCCTGGCGGGCGGCAGGCGAGCCGCGCGGAATCGAGCGCCCTGTTCCGGCTCCGCTTGACGCCGGTAAGACGACCGCGGCGCAGGCGTATCGGCTGCTGCACGCGATGCTCGCGACTGCGGTGCAGGATCGGCTGCTGCTGGCGAACCCGTGCCAGATTCCGGGCGCAGGCGTCGTGCATCATCGCGAGCGGACGACCGCGAGCCCTGCCGAGGTGGAGCAGCTCGCCGCGCAGATGCCGCCCGACCTCGCCGCCGCGGTACTGCTCGCCGCATGGTCGGGCCTCCGGTACGGGGAATTGTTCGCGCTCGCCCGACGGCACGTCGACCTCAAGGCGGGGACGCTGCGCGTCGAGCGAGCGCTGCTGTCCCTGCCGGGGCATCCGATCGAGTTCGGGCCGACCAAGACGGCGAAGAGCCGCCGGGTCGTGCACCTGCCCGCCTTCGTGCTCGACAGGCTTGCCGCGCACCTCGAGGAGCACACCGGCCCCGAGCCTGACGCGCTCGTGTTCACGATGCGCGGCGTCGAGCCCGTCAGCAACGTGCGCTTGTCGTTCGCGTTCCGACGAGCCCGCAAGGTCGTCGGGCGCGAGGACCTCACTTGGCACGACCTCCGGCACACCGGCGCGACCCTCGCCTACAAGGCCGGGGCGTCGTTGCCCGAAGTGCAGGCCCGGCTCGGGCACACCACGATGCGTGCCGCGGCGATCTACGCGCACGCCGCCGACGACTCAGACCGGGTGCTGGCCGACCGTCTCGATTCGCTCTACGGCACACAGGAGGAGCAGCCGAAGCTCCGTGCCGTGTGACCCCTCGTCGCACTGAGATTGCCCGGAATCGCCCCCGCTACACCCGCAACCCCCGCGCCTTGTCACGAGCGGGCACGAGCGGGCACGAGCGGGCACGACACACCCCCACCCCGACGCGCGAGCTTGGGTTTCACCGGCGTGTGGGGTAATACTCGGTGTGACTACTCCCGGACCGGGAGCCCTGACTGTACGAGAGACAGTGGAATGACCGAGGACGAGGACCGCGCGATCACTCGCTACGTGTGGTCAGCCTCCATGCGTCTTGCGTCTCCTCCTCGCATTGAGCGCACCGACGAGCGTGCGACCGACGATGAGTTGTCAGCGCTGTCTAGCGAGCTGGCTGCGATCACCGCCCGACTCGACGCGCTCCCGCTTCTCCCAAGGCTCTGGGACGGGCGTCGGATCGCCGCGGAGCTTGACACGATGCTGACGCGCGTCGAAAGTATCGCGCGACGCTACTGGGGGCGACCGATGAGCTTCGCCCAGGCCGTGCGCTACCGGATCGCCGGTGCTCTCGAGCTGGTCACGGACCGGCTCCTCGCTCGGCTCGATATGTTGCGCCGTCGCGCGCCGGAACTGTTTGAGTCGCTCTGGGGCAGGGCTGCACGCTTCTCGAACACACTCTTGAGCCGCAGTCGTTCGTTGCCGCGCGGGGTCACGCCGCAAGAGCAACCGCGTGTACCGACACCATCTCGTCTTGCGCTCGACTGTAGGTCGCTGGTCTCTGCACCTCGCGCGCCGGGTCGCGCAGCGGCTGCCTAGGCCCGGCTGCGACCACCGCTCCCGACGCGTTCCATCTCGGAGCCCGCGTGCGTTCGTGAGGTGCTCACTCACGGCCCTCGCCTAGGTCGACCTCTCCGGTAGAGTCCCCCAATCCTGCGGGCTCCGATCTGATCGGAGTAAGACCCATGACAACCAACACGATGCAGGTCGTACCTCACCTGCTCACCCTCGAGCACGCGGCAAAGCTGCTTGCCCTCCCCGGCGCGCGGAACGTGCGCACTCTCATCGCCAGCGGGAGCCTGCCCGTCGTGCACGTCGGACGGTACCCGCGCGTGCGCGCTGACGACCTCGCGGCGTTCATCGACCGGAACACGACTCAGCATGAGGTGCCGTGATGAGCGCCCCGCAGCCCGTCAGCGTCGACCTCGCGACCCTGCTCGGGCCGGGGAGTCAGCCCCCGTTCAACCCGCTACGGCTGGCCAACAACGGGGTGAACGCGCCCCTGTGCGCGCAGTACGTGCACATGCTGTTGCGAGAGTTGCCCCGCGCTGTGGCGCGCTACCCGCGGAGCGCCGAGTTCCGCGCGCACGCTCACCTCTTCTGGGCGCGGCAGCCCGTGTTCCTCGACGCGACGCGAACCGATGTCGAGTCCGGTCTGGCTTGGCTCTCCCGGAACGGCTTCCTCCCGGACTGGGTGTTCTACGGCGACGGGCGCGGCGATGCCTTCACGCGATGACGCGCTCGAGCTCGCCCGCAAGGGCTGGGCGGTGCTCCCGCTGCGCGGCAAGGTGCCCGTGACCGTGCACGGCGTGAAGGATGCTTCGCGCGATCTCGCGCAGGTTGCCGCGTGGTGGCCGTCAGGAGCGTCGTGGAATGTCGGGGCGCGCGTGCCGTCGTCACTGGTCGTGCTCGATGTCGACCCGCAGAACGGCGGATCGCTTATCGCGCTCGAGCACACAGCGGGCGTGCGGTTGCCAGCGACCTTGACCGTGCACTCGGGCCGCGGGACGGGCGGGCAGCACCGCTACTACATGCACCCGGGCGGGCCGGTGTCTTCGACCCGCTTGCCCGCGGGCATCGACGTGAAGACGGATCGCGGCTACTGCGTGATGCCGCCCAGCGTGCACCCGGCGACGGGTCGCCCATATAGGTGGGAACAGCGAGAGCCGGTCGCCCTGCCCTACGAGGTTGTGGCGCTGCTTCGCCCACCGACGCCCGCAGCGTTACCGAGCCGCTCGGGGGCTGCGCTCCCCGAGCGCGCCCTGCACCTGGCGCACTACGTTGAGCAGCTCGGCGAGGGCAACCGCAACGCGGGCCTGTTCTGGGCCGCATGCCGGGCTCTCGAGGAAGGGCAGGGGCAGGGAGTGCTCGACCTGCTCGAGGGCGCCGCAATCGCCGCGGGCCTCGATGAGCGGGAAGCGGCGCGCACCGTGGCGTCAGCGCGGCGAACGGTGAGGCGATGAGCGCGCCCGATGTGAACGCCTTGCCCGCCGAACCTCCTGCGGCCGCGGAGCCACCGCAAGCGAAGGCTGAGCGGAGCACAGCCGCGGAACGGATCGTAGAGCTTGCCGTTGCACGGTACCGGCTCGGGGTTACCCTCGAAGGCGAGCACTTCGCCGCGCGAAAGGAGCGCCCACATATTGCGCTCCCGCTGCGAGGTGGCCGCCTCGGGCTCCGCCATGCGCTTGCTCACGACTACCGGGAAGCCACCGGGAAGGTGGCCGGGCAACAGGCGCTCGCGGATGCCCTGCTCACGCTCGCCGGGATCGCGCAGGAGTCGCCGCCCGAAGTACTGCACCTGCGCGTCGCCGAGACGCCCGCCGGTCTGTTCGTAGACACGGGCGACACCGCCGGTACGGTGCTACACGTCACGCCGGGCGAGTGGAGTGTGCGGGACTCGGCGCCCGTGATGTTCACTCGAACCGAGCTGACGGGCGTGCTCGCCGCACCCGCGCGGGGCGGCGATATCGCCCGTCTGTTCGAGTTCCTGAACGTCGCCGCGGAGGATCATCCGATCCTGCTTGCCTGGCTGGTGGCCGCGTTGCTGCCGGACCTGCCGCACCCTATCCTCACCCTGACGGGTGAGCAGGGCACTGGTAAGTCGACCGCCGCGAGGATGCTCGTGGAGCTGGTCGACCCGTCGCCGGTCGCCCTGCGCAAGCCACCGCGCGACGCGGATGGGCTCGTGACGGGGTTCTCCGGGTCGTGGGTGGTGGCGCTAGACAACCTCTCGACCGTGAACGACTGGCTGAGCGACTCGCTCTGTCGCATCGTGACCGGTGAGGGCGACGTGCGGCGGCAGCTCTACACCGATGGCGGGCTCTCCGTGTTCGCGTTTCGGCGCGCCGTGATACTTACAGGGATCGACTTCGCTGGCCTCCGGGGTGACCTTGCCGAGCGAATGTCGCTCGTGCAGCTACACCGTATCCCCGACACGCAGCGCGCCGACGAGCGGGGCTTGCAGGAGCACTGGCAGCAAGCGCTCCCGGGGCTCCGCGGGGCGCTGCTCGACCTCGCCGCCGACGTGCTGCGGGTGCTGCCTGCCGTCAAGCTCGCGAGCAAGCCGCGCATGGCTGACTTCGCGCGGATTGTCGCCGCGGTGGATCGGTTGCGCGGTTCAGATGGGTTGTCTCGCTACTCGTCGCAGGCCGCCGAGATCGCAGCGGACTCGCTTGCCGCCTCGCCATTCGTTGAGCGCCTGCTCACCCTGTCGCTCGACTTCACCGGCACGGCGGCGCAGCTGCTCGAGCAAGTGACGCCGCGCGGTAGCGATTGGAAGGCGCCGCGGTTGTGGCCGAAGGGTGCGCGCGAGGTGACGACGTTGCTCAAGCGCGATGCTCCGGCACTTCGGCAACAGGGTTGGCGTGTCGATGATGTGGGCGAGGATCGCACGCACTCGCGTCTCTGGCTGGTCGTCAGCCCCGACCTCGAGGTGTCGTCGCGGGTGTTGTTCGAGGATCCCCTGGCGGATGAAGAGACGTTCTGATTCGCATGGCTGCGGTGTCGGCGTGCGGGTCTCGAAGGCGTCACCCGCGCGTCACCCGCGCGTCACCCGCAGCACGGAGGGACACGGGTCGTCACTGAGCGACACGGGTCGTCACTGAGCGACAGCGGCGGCGGGTGATGCGGGTATGCGGGTGTCGCGCGCGGCCAATCTCAGTGCGGCGACGCCGCCCGTCAAAGCAGGCTTGACACCCCAGTTTTTGACAGGGTGTTCGTACCTCCGCCTGAGGGCAGAAAGGAATTCTCCCCCTAGGATTTTTTCTCATCCGGGGCATGCCAAAGGCGCCGCACTCTGTGCGGCTTCTCGGGAAGAGTATCCGGATCAGCCGAGAACGCCATTCAGACCCGGCGCGTCGTGACCGGCGGTGCCCGCTGCTGCCCGTATCGGTAGGTCCGCGACGGCGCGGGCGGGGAACGCCTTGACCGCGGAGCTAAGCAGGTCGTTGATCCACGCCACCGCGCCGAGGGGCGTGTGCTGCCACGTCTCCGCTACCGCGAATCCGAGCCGAGCGAGTGACTGTTCCGCCTCGAAGTCTTGCCGCGCTTCCGCGCGACAGCTTGGTAGCAGGAGCGGCCGACGATGATCGCCCCCGCCCCCGTCGAGAACCGCGACCGAGGCGCCACCGCACGGCAGCGGGCAGGAGCGCGCCGGTCTCTTCGTCCCGGTTGATTACCGAGGCGTACCGCGCACCGCTCACGATGCGACCGCCTCAACGAGCGCGCGCATGCGATCACTTGAGACGCGGACGTAGCGTTGCGTCGTGGCGGGGGAAGCGTGGCCAAGCAGCTGTTGCACGGTGAGCACGTCGCGGTCGATTTCGTAGGCGCGGGTGGCGAACCGGTGGCGGAGCATGTGCATGCTGACGCCGGGCGGCAGCAGGCTGCTGCCGCGCTTGCTGACCCATTCGGCGGAGACGTGGCCATCTACCCGCCCGGGGAACAGCCACCCGTCACCGCGTGCCCGGATGGCGCCGAGCAGGTCGGGCGTCAGCGGTAGCACTCGGTCGCGGCGTCCCTTGCCGTGTACGACGAGCGCCCACCCGTCGCCGACGCGGTACAGGTCGGAGGCGTGAGTGCGGGATATCTCGCCGCACCGCAGCCCGAGTTCTGCGGCGAGCCGCAGCATGAGCCGCTCTGTCGCATCGGCTTTCGCGAGCGCTATCCGGTAGTCGAGCTCGGACGCAGGTCGCGCGGCGTAGTCGGGCACCTTGACCTTGGGGAGTTTCTTGGCGGGGTTGCGCCGCATGCGGCCGGTCTGCTTCGCCCACCTGTAGAAGTCCCGCAGCGCGCACCGGTGCCCCTGCATGGTGCTCGGCTTCCAACGCTTGTGCGAGAGCCAGTCCAACATGTCGTCTGTCGTGACCGTGGTCGGAACGAGGGAAGGGTTCTGCCTCGCGAAGCGGCGCAGCTGCCCGAGGCGCATCCGCACTGTAGTCGTCGGCTTGCCCTCCGTTCGCAGATAGCGGACGTAGGCGGCGAGCATCTGCTCCCATTCCGGCGACGCCAGCTGGGGGGTGCACCGCTCCGACAGCTCGGCAGTCGGGTCGTGTTCGATGAGCCCGCGGGCTTCCGCCCAACGGTAGAGGGAGCGGAGCGCCGCCCGGTGCTTCGCCCGCATCGTGCGTGAGGGCGGGAGCGCGTCGAGCCAGCGTTGAATGTCGGGAGCGGTGACGTTCCATGGGTTGCCGCACCCGGCCTCGTTCTCGAACCGGCGGAGCGACTTGAGCCAGTTCTGAATGCTCGACTCTTGAACCCCGCGCTCGAGCATTCCGGCGTGCCACATGTTGAGCGCGGCATCCCACGCGGCGCCCACCTGACGCCGCGGCACCGGGGGGCGGGTGACGATCGGCGACCGATCGATGGCGCCCGTTCGCAGCGCCCACGAGTAGAAGAGTCGCAGCGCGCGCCGGTAGGTTCGTCGGCTCTCGCGGGAGTAGCCGCGCCGCTGTAGCCACTGCTCTACGTCGGGTTCAGTCACTCCCCACGGGGCAACATCGACGGTGCGCGCGAAGGTGCGGAGCAGCCGCATGTGCAGCGCAAGGCTCGCGGCCGGAGGCGCAGCTGCGGCGATGCACGCTGCCTCGAAACCGTAGAGAGCGCGAGTCCACGCTGCCGAGATGGGGTCGGGTTCCACTGGAGTCTCCTGTCGCCGGGTGTGGCGGCACCCTACCGGCGCAGCTCTGAAACGGCCTCGTTCGTGGACTCGCGTGGACTCACGGGCGGGCATTCGCGGTCACTGGCGGTCACCGGCGGGCGTGCTTTCTGGTAGCTTGTTCCCTGTAATTACGGGCTTTCCCCGTAATTGCACGCATGCAAGGACAGGGGCCTAGCGAAGTTCCCAAGCAGACAGCGCGGGTTCGATTCCCGTCAGCCCCTCGGATGCTCCGAGGTACGACGACAGGCCGTGCAGCGGAGCGTTCGTGGTTCACCGCGAATCAAGCCCTCGGCCGCCCCCCTCACCCGAGGAACTCGGCGAGCCCCGCGATCAGGCGATCGACCTCGTCGCCCGTCGTGTACGGCGCGAGCCCGGCGCGCAGGCCGCCGGCGTCGCCGAGACCGAGCGCGCGCGACGCCTCGAGCGCGTAGAAGTTGCCGGCCGGCGCGTGCACCTCGCGCTCGGCGAGGAACGCGGATGCCGCATCCGCCGAGCGACCGGGGAACGTCATGAGCACGGTCGGGGTGCGGCGGGCCGCGCGCGACCACACCGTCACGCGCTCGCCGAACTCGGCGAGCCGCGCCTCGAGGCGTTCGAGCAGCGCCGACTCGTGCGCGTGCAGGGCGCGGAAGGACGCCGCGAGCGCCGCCCGCCGATTCGTCGCCTCCCCTGGCGCGATCCGCGCGAGCACCTCGACGGCGGCGGTCACACCCGCCATCGTCTCGTACGGCAGGGTGCCGAACTCGAACCTCTCGGGCACGACGTCCGTCGACGGGAGCAGCTTGTCGGGCCGGATCGTCTCGAGCAGCGCCGGGTCGGCGCCCAGCACCGCGCAGTGCGGGCCGAGGAACTTGTACGGCGAGCACACGACGAGGTCGGCGCCGAGCGCCTCGCGGTCGACGAGCTCGTGCGCGGCGTAGTGCACCGCGTCGACGTAGACGAGCGCTCCCACCGCGTGAGCGGCATCCGCGATCTCCCGCACGGGCGGCACGGTGCCGATGAGATTCGAGGAGGCCGTCACCGCGACGACCCGGGTGCGCTCGGACAGCAGCTCGGGGAGCTCGTCGAGCAGCAGTTCGCCGGTGGCCGGGTCGAGACCGATCCACCGCACCGTCGACCCCGCGCGCTCCGCCGCCTGCACCCACGGCCGCACGTTCGAGTCGTGGTCGAGCCGTGTCACGACGACCTCGTCGCCCGGCCCCCAGTGGCGCGCGAGGTGCCGCGAGAAGTCGTAGGCGAGCTGGGTCGCGCTGCGCCCGTAGACGACCCCGGATGCCGGAACGCCCAGCAGTTCTCCGACGGCCTCCCGCATCGCGAGCACCGCATCCGTCGCGTTGCGCTCGGACGCCATCGCGGCGCCGCGGTTCGACAGCGGCCCGGTGAGGGTGCGGGCGATCGCCTCGCCGACCTCGCGGGGCGTCTGGGTGCCACCCGGTCCGTCCAAATGGGCGACCCCCGTCTCGAGGGCGGGGAAGCGGCGGCGGAACGCGGCGACGTCGAAGCTCACGAGGCGTCCTCTCGGGTCGTGGGATGGGGTCTGGCCACGCGCCCATCTCAGCAGACCGCACGTTCAGGCGCGTGGATTACCGTGGACGTGTGACCGTTTTCACCCCCGAGGTCGTCGACGCGGTGCTCGCGCACATGAACGGCGACCACACCGACGACAACATCCTCATCGTGCGCGCGTTCGCCGGGCGCGATCCGGAGGCCGCTCGCATGATCGACCTCGACCATCGCGGAGGCACCTGGCGCTACAGCGTGCGGGGCGAGGAGGCGGAGCTGCACCTCCCCTGGTCGCGCGAGCTGAACGAGCGCCCCGAGATCCGGCGCGAGATCGTCGCGCTCTACGACGCCGCCTGCGGCAAGCTCGGCGTCGAGCCGCGCCCGCATGCCTGAGACGGGCGGCGGACGGATCGCACGTCTGGCGCACACCCTGCAGTCGCCCGTAAACTAAGGACGACCTAACTTCGAGGAGTCGCCGTGTCGGTGCTGCCGTTCTCCCAGGCTCTTCGCGAGCGCACCTGGTCCGGCCACTCGGACAGCGAAGGCGCCGGCTTCATGTCCGACCTCATGAAGGGCGAGGGCACGCGCGAGGACTACATCGCGCTCGTCGCCCAGCACTACTTCATCTACGAGGCGATCGAGGCCGCCGAGCGCGCCTTCGCCGGCGACCCGGTCGTCGCGCGCTTCGCGACGCCGCGCCTCACGCGCCTCCCCGCACTCGAGTCCGACCTCGAGTACCTCCTCGGTGCCGACTGGCGCGCGCAACTGGCGCCGCTGCCCACCACCCTCGCCTACGTCGACCGGATCCGTCGCATCACCGCCGAGCGCTGGTCGGGCGGCTTCGTCGCGCACCACTACACGCGCTACCTCGGCGATCTCTCGGGCGGCCAGTTCATCCGCCGCGTCATGCAGCGTCGTTTCGGCTTCGAGACGAACGGCGTCGGCTTCTACCTGTTCGCCGAGATCGCCGACCCGCAGGCCTTCAAGGAGACCTACCGCGAGCAGCTCGACGCCGTCGAGTGGGACGAGACCGAACGCGAGCGCGTCATCGACGAGGTGCTGCTCGCCTACCGCTTCAACACCGAGCTCTTCGACGACCTCGCCCGTGCGAAGGCCGCCGCGTAGCCTCGCTTGAGCAGCCCGCGAAGCG
>JASGGJ010000044.1:0-18595 GCA_047605085.1 Protaetiibacter sp. | reverse complement strand
GCAACTTCATCTTCCGCACGCGCGAGTTCGAGCAGATGGAGATGGAGTTCTTCGTGCAGCCGGGCACCGACGAGGAATGGCACCAGTACTGGATCGACGCCTCCTACGGCTGGTACACGGGCCTCGGCATCCGCGAGGAGAATCTGCGGTTCTACGAGCACCCGAAGGAGAAGCTCAGCCACTACTCGAAGCGCACCGTCGACGTCGAGTACCGCTTCGACTTCGCCTCGGGGGAGTGGGGCGAGCTCATGGGCATCGCCAACCGCACCGACTTCGACCTGACCACCCACTCGCAGCACTCCGGTAAGGACCTGTCGTACTTCGACCAGACCACCAACGAGCGCTGGGTGCCCTACGTCATCGAGCCGGCCTTCGGCCTCACCCGCGCCCTCATGGCGTTCCTCATCGACGCCTACCACGAGGACGAGGCGCCCAACGCGAAGGGCGGCACCGACACCCGCACCGTGCTGCGCCTGGACCGGCGGCTCGCCCCGGTCAAGGTCGCGGTGCTCCCGCTGTCCCGCAACGAGCAGCTCTCGCCGGTCGCCCGAGAGCTCGCGGCGACCCTGCGCGAGGACTGGATGATCGAGTTCGACGACGCGGGCGCCATCGGACGCCGCTACCGCCGCCAGGACGAGATCGGCACCCCGTTCGCGGTCACCGTCGACTTCGACACCCTCGACGATAGGGCCGTCACGGTGCGCGAGCGCGACAGCATGGAGCAGGAGCGCGTCTCCCTCGACCGGCTGCACGGCTACCTCGCCGAACGGCTGCGCGGCGCGTGAGCACGGTCGAGGCGGCTCAGCCGCAGGGCGGCTACCCCCAGCAGCAGCCGCTATACCCGCCGTACCCCCCGCCTCCGCCGGCGCCCGACGTCGAGGTGCCCACCCCGTACCACCGGCTGTTCCGCACCGTCCCGCGCTACGAGTGGTGGCGTCCGCTCGTCGCGGTCGTGGTGTTCGTCGGCTTCTATCTCGTGGCATCCGTGGCGCTTGCGATCGCCTGGATGATCGCGGCGTTCGCCGTCGGCGAGGCGGACGTGGAGCTACTCACCTCCACCGATGAGCTGCTCGCCCTCCTGACCGACGCCTCGAACCCGCTGAGCCTCGTCTACCTGCTGGCGAGCGTCGCCATCATGCTGCCGCTCGTGCCGCTTTCGATGCTGTGCGTCGGACTGCGCCCGGTGAGCCTGCGGCACTCGGTGGCTCTCCGCATCCGCTGGCGCTGGCTCGCCTGGTGCCTCATCCCGTCTCTCGTGATCACGGCGGTCAACTCGGCGCTGTCGTTCCTGCCCCTCGCGTTCGGCGAACCGCTCGAACCGGTTCCCGTCGATGCGGGCACCGTCGCGGTGCTCGCGGTCATCATCGTGCTGCTCGTGCCGCTGCAGGCGGCCGCCGAGGAGTACGCGTTCCGGGGGCTCATCATGCAGACCGTGGGCGCCTGGGTGCGCAACGTCTGGGTGGGGATCGCCGTCTCGACCGTGGTGTTCACGATCGGTCACACCCAGTACGAGCTGTGGGGGATGCTGAGCGTCGGCGTCATGGGCGTCGGCTTCGCGATCGTCGCGTGGCGCACGGGCGGGCTCGAGGCTGGCATCGCCCTGCACCTCGTCAACAACGTCGTCTCGTTCCTGCTGCTGGCGAGCGGTGTGCTCGGCACGACCGTCATGAGCTCGGAGGGCAGCAACTTCCTCACCCCTCTCATCCAGGCGGTGTTCACGGCCGCGTTCGTGTTGTGGGTCGAGTTCGCGGCCCGCCGCCAGGGCATCGCGCGGGTGCGGGGTGCCGAGGAGCCGGATCCCGTGGAGAGCGGGGAGGCACCGTGACCTCCCCCGCGCCGCGCATGACCGTCATCGGGACGGGCTATCTCGGCGCCACTCACGCGGTCTGCATGGCTCACCTCGGATTCGAGGTGCTCGCGGTGGATGTCGATCCGGCGAAGATCGAGGCGCTCGCCTCTGGCCGGCTGCCGTTCTACGAGCCCGGCCTCGACACCCTGCTCGTCGAGACCCTCGCGACCGGGCGGCTGCGGTTCACGACCGACTACGACGAGGCGGCCGCGTTCGGCGAACTGCATTTCGTGTGCGTGGGCACGCCGCAGTCCGCAGGCTCCGGCGCCGCCGAGCTGCGCTACGTCGACGCCGCGTTCACGGAGCTCGCCACGCGCATCCGGGGCGGGGCGCTCATCGTCGGCAAGTCGACCGTTCCGGTCGGCACCGCCCAGCGCCTCAACACGCTCGTCGCCGAGACGACATCCGCCGAGGTGGAGATCGCCTGGAACCCGGAGTTCCTGCGCGAAGGCTTCGCCGTGGACGACACCCTCCATCCCGACCGGCTGGTGTTCGGGGTGCAGAGCGCGCGCGCCGAGGAGAAGCTGCGTGCCGCCTACGCCCCGCTCATCGAGGAGGGCGTGCCGGTGGTGGTCGCCGACCTCGCCACCGCGGAGCTCGTGAAGGTCGCGGCGAACTCCTTCCTCGCCACCAAGATCTCCTTCATCAACGCGATGGCCGAGGTGTGCGAGGCGACGGGCGCCGACGTGTCGCTGCTCGCATCCGCCCTCAGCTACGACGACCGCATCGGCGGCCGCTTCCTCAAGCCGGGACTCGGCTTCGGCGGCGGATGCCTTCCGAAGGACATCCGGGCGTTCCGCGCGCGTGCCGAGGAACTCGGGGTGAGCTCGGCGGTGAGCTTCTTGAACGAGGTCGATCAGATCAACCTGCGTCGCCGCTCGCGTACCGTCGACCTCGCGCGCGAACTCGTCGGCCGCGAACTCCACGGGGTGCGCGTCGCGGCTCTCGGTGCGGCGTTCAAACCGGACTCCGACGATGTGCGCGACGCGCCCGCTCTGGACGTGGCGCGGCTGCTCCACCTCGAGGGGGCGAGCGTCGTGGTCTACGACCCGAAGGCCAACGCGAACGCCCGTCGCGCCTATCCCGACCTCGACTACGCCGCCTCGCTCGCGGAGGCCGTCACCGGGGCCGACGTCGTGCTGCTGCTCACCGAGTGGGCCGAGTTCGTCTCGGCCGACCCCGAGGAGCTGGGAGCGCTCGCCGCCCACCGCCGCATCGTCGACGGGCGCGGCGCCCTCGACGTCGCCCGTTACCGCGCCGCCGGCTGGGAGTACCGCGCCCTGGGGCGCCCCGCAGGGGTCGGGGCCGCGCGGTCCTGAGGTTTCGCGGGGTTCCGGGGACCGTCGGGAGCCCCGACGGGAATACCCGCGGCCGCCCGGGAGTTCCGATGGGTATGCCCGAGCCTCTCAAGATCGACATCTGGTCCGACATCGCGTGCCCCTGGTGCTACATCGGCAAGCGCCGCTTCGAGGCAGGCGTCGCCGAGGCCGGCATCCCCGTCGAGATCGAGTACCACTCCTTCGAACTCGCCCCCGACACGCCTGCCGACTTCGACGGCAGCGAGCTCGAGTTCCTCTCGGCCCACAAGGGCATCCCGGAGCCGAGCGCTGCGCAGATGCTCGGGCGCGTCACCTCGATCGCGGAGTCGGTGGGCCTGCACTACGACTTCGACGCCCTCCGGCACACCAACACCGTGAAGGCGCATCAGCTGCTCCACTACGCGAAGGCGCGCGGACGCCAGCTCGAGATGAAGGAGCGCCTGCTCAAGGCCTACTTCGAGGAGGGCAGGCACCTCGGCCGCGTCGAGGAGCTGGCGGAGCTCGCGGCGGAACTGGGTTTCGACCGGGACGACGTCGTGCGCTCGCTCGAGGCCGAGGAGCACCTCGCCGAGGTGCGGGAGGATCAGGCCGTCGCCCGGGATCTCGGCATCCAGGGTGTGCCGTTCTTCGTCATCGACCGCAGCTACGGCGTGTCGGGCGCGCAGGAGCCGGCCGCCTTCGCCGAGGTGCTGCGTCAGGTCTCGGCCGAGAAGGCGGATGCGGCGGTCGCCTCGTGAGCGGCCTCATCCCGCTCGGCGACCCCGACGCCGTCGTGTGCGAGGGCGAGGTGTGCGAGGTGCCGGGGAGTCCGCCGGTCGAGTAGCGCCAGAGCGGCGCGGGTCGCCATCCGGTCTCCTCACCCGTCATCTGAGAGAATCGGGAGGGTGTCCACCCTGTTCGCGCCTCCCGCGCCGGCGCTCGAGATCGGCCCGCTGCGGCTCGACGCGCCCGTCGTGCTCGCGCCGATGGCGGGCATCACCAACACGGCGTTCCGGCGGCTGTGCCGCGAGTACGGTGCCGGGCTGTACGTCTCCGAGATGATCACGAGCCGCGCCCTCGTCGAGCGCACCCCGGAGTCGATGCGCCTCATCCGGCACCACGAGTCGGAGACGCCGCGCTCGATCCAGCTCTACGGGGTGGACCCCGCGACGATGGCCGAGGCCGTCACGATGCTCGTCGCCGAGGACCGCGCCGACCACATCGACCTCAACTTCGGCTGCCCGGTGCCGAAGGTCACGCGCAAGGGCGGGGGAGCGGCCCTGCCGTGGAAGCTCGGGCTGTTCCGCGGCATCGTCGAGGCCGCCGTGACGGCCGCGGGGCGGCTGCCGGTCACCGTGAAGATGCGCAAGGGGATCGACGCCGACCACCTCACCTACCTCGAGGCGGGCCGCATCGCCGAGGGCGCGGGCGCCGCCGCGGTCGCGCTGCACGCGCGCACGGCCGCCGACTTCTACTCCGGTACGGCCGACTGGGCCTCGATCGCGGCGCTCAAGCAGACGGTCACGAGCATCCCCGTGCTCGGCAACGGTGACATCTGGTCGGCCGCGGATGCCGTGCGCATGGTCAGCGAGACGGGCTGCGACGGCGTCGTGGTCGGCCGCGGCTGCCTCGGCCGCCCGTGGCTGTTCGGCGACCTCGCCGCCGCGTTCACCCCGTCCCGCTGGTCGAGTAGCCCGCGAAGCGGGCGTACCGGGACCCCCACCGCCGGGACCCCCACCGCCCAGCCCACGCTCGGCGAGGTCGCGACCGCGTTCCGGCGCCACGCCGAACTCCTCGTCGAGTTCTTCGACGACGAGAACCGCGCCTGCCGCGACATCCGCAAGCACGTCGCCTGGTACTTCAAGGGGTACGCGGTCGGCGGGGAGCTTCGCGCCGCGCTCGCGCAGGCATCGAGCCTCGCCGAGATCGACGAGCTGCTCGGACGGCTCGACCCGGCCCAGCCCTACCCCGGCGCGGATGCCGAGGGCCAGCGCGGGCGGGCCGGCACCCCGAAGAACCCGGCGCTGCCGGACGGCTGGCTCGACTCGCGCGAGCTGCGGGAAACCCACCGTGCGACGCTCACCGAGGCCGAATCGGATACCAGCGGTGGCTGAGCTCGCCCGCGGATACACGGACGCCGACACCGAGCGGATGCTGCCGGAACAGCACTCCACCCGCCGCAGCGACTTCGCGCGCGACCGTGCCCGCGTCGTGCACTCGAGCGCCCTGCGGCGCCTCGCCGTGAAGACCCAGGTGCTGAGCCCGACGGCGGGGCTCGACTTCGCCCGCAACCGGCTGACCCACTCCCTCGAGGTCGCCCAGGTGGGGCGCGAGCTCGCCGTCAACCTGGGCCTTGACCCCGATGTCGTCGACACGGCGTGTCTCGCCCACGACCTCGGGCATCCGCCCTACGGGCACAACGGCGAACGCGCCCTCAACGAATGGGCCGCCGACATCGGCGGGTTCGAGGGCAACGCCCAGACCCTGCGGCTGCTCACCCGCCTCGAGCCGAAGGTGTTCGGCGCCGACGGGCGCGCCTACGGGCTCAACCTCACCCGTGCGAGCCTCGACGCGAGCTGCAAGTACCCGTGGCCGGAGCAGGACGGTCTCCCCGACCCCTCCGGCCGCAGCAAGTTCGGCTTCTACGCGGACGACACCCCTGCCTTCGCGTGGCTGCGGGCGGGCGCACCTCCACGGGTGCGCTGCATCGAGGCGCAGGTCATGGATCTCTCCGACGACATCGCCTACTCGGTGCACGACCTCGAGGACGCCGTCATCACCGGGTATCTCGATGTTCCGGCGCTCTCGGCGCGCGTCGACCACGACGCCCTCGTCGACAGCATGGTCGAGTGGATCGGCGGCGAGCTCGATCACGCGACGCTCGTCGCCGCCTTCGACCGCCTCGAGCGCCTTCCCGACTGGATCGACTCCTGGGATGGCTCCCGCCGCGACCAGGCGCGCCTGAAGAACCTCACCTCGCAGCTCATCGGCCGCTTCGCGGGGGAGGCCGTCCGCGCAACGCGCGAGGCGTATCCGCGAGACGCCCTCGCTCGGTTCGGAGCGGATGTCGTGGTGCCGCTCGACACGCGCGCCGAGATCGCGGTGCTCAAGGGCATCGTCGCCGCGAACGTCATGTCGACGAACTCCCGCAAGCCGATCTACGCGCAGCAGCGCCGCATCCTGAGGGAGCTCGCCGACGCGCTGTGGGCCGACCCCGCGCAGCTGGACGCGGGCTTCGCCGCCGACTTCGCCGCTGCGGCCGACGACGCCGCCCGCAAGCGCGTCATCGTCGACCAGGTGGCATCGCTCACCGACCCCTCCGCCAACGCCTGGCACGAGCGGCTGTGCTGACGGCGCCCTCCGCATCCCATCTCAAGGACTCGACCATCCCGAATCAAGGAAGCTGTGTGACGGGAGTGGGACAGAGTGGCGTGTGAGTGGTGTTTCTGGAGGGCCTTCCTTGATTTGCGCTGCGGGACTCCTTGATTTGCGACGGCGCGACGGATGCGGGGTCGGGCGCGACATCCGGGGCGGCTCCTAGAATCACAGACATGCCCGGTCTCATTCGTCGAAGCGACATCGACGAGGTCAGGGCCCGCGTCAACATCGCCGACGTCGTGGGCGACCACGTGACCCTCAAGTCCGCCGGCGTCGGTTCGCTCAAAGGTCTGTGCCCGTTCCACGAGGAACGCAGCCCGAGCTTCCACGTGCGCCCCGGCGTCGGGCGCTACCACTGCTTCGGATGCGGGGAGGACGGCGACGTCTTCACCTTCCTGCAGCGCGTCGACCACCTGAGCTTCCAGGAGGCGGTCGAGCGGATGGCCGCCCGCGCCGGCATCGAACTGCACTACGAGGACGGCGGCGCGGCCGCATCCGACCACGGCAACCGGGCCAGGCTGCTCGCCGCCAACGCGGCGGCCGAGCGTTTCTACCGCGAACAGCTCGCGGAAGCCGCCGCACAGCCCGGCCGTGACTTCCTCGGGAGCCGCGGCTTCGACCAGGCTGCCGCGGAGCGCTTCGGCGTCGGATACGCGCCGAAATCCTTCGACGCGCTCAAGAACGCGCTCACCAGACAGGGCTTCACCCTCGACGAGCTCACGAGTTCCGGCCTGCTCTCCTCCGGCGACCGCGGAAACAGCTACGACCGTTTCCGCGGCCGCGTCGTCTGGCCGATCCGCGATGTCACGGGCCAGACGATCGGCTTCGGCGCCCGCAGGCTGTTCGATGACGACCAGGGCCCGAAATACCTCAACACCCCCGAGACGCTCGTCTTCCACAAGTCGCAGCTGCTCTACGGACTCGACCTGGCCAGGCGCGACATCGCGAAGACCAAGCAGCTCGTGATCGTCGAGGGCTACACGGATGTCATGGCCTGCCACCTCGCGGGCGTCACGACCGCGGTCGCGAGCTGCGGCACCGCCTTCGGCGTCGACCACATCAAGGTCGCGCGCCGTGTGCTCGGCGATGTGGACAACGCCGCGGTGTCGCAGCTCGGCGAGGTGGTCTTCACCTTCGACCCGGATGAGGCGGGCCAGCGCGCGGCGAGCCGCGCCTTCGCCGAGGAGCAGCGCTTCGCCGCGCAGACCTTCGTCGCCGTGGCCCCTGACGGCCTCGACCCGTGCGATCTGCGCATCCATCGCGGCGACGAGGCGGTGCGCAAGCTCGTGGCAGACCGCAAGCCGATGTTCGAGTTCGTGATCCGCCGCAGTCTCGCCGGGCACGACCTCGAGTCGGTCGAGGGGCGCGTCGCGGCGCTGCGGGCAGCCGCCCCCGTGGTGGCCGGCATCCGCGACCCGGCCCTGCGCGGCGGCTACGCGCGCAACCTCGCGGGCTGGCTCGGCATGGATCCTGGCGAGGTGGGCCGTGCGGTGACGAGTGCCGGGAACACCGCGCGCCGCGCCGAACCGCGCACCGAACCCGACGCGCGTCCGCTGGACGGGGAGGAGCCAGGGGAGCAGCGCCCGCGGCAGGCGAAGCTCACCGAGCTGCCCACCGATCCGGTGACGCGGATGGAGCGTGATGCGCTCATGGCGATTCTGCAGTACCCGGAGGCGGTCGGCCCTGGCCTCGTGGGCAAGGCCGTCGAGGCGCGCTTCACGAACCCGACACTGGCGGTCGTGCGCGACGGCATCCGCGCCCAGCTGGACCACCTCGACTCGCCGGAATGGCTGCAGCGGGTCGCCGAGGAGGTGCCTCAGGGCTTCGAGTCGCTCGTGACGCAGCTGGGCATCGCCCCCATCCCCGAACGTGCAGAGCAGATCGCCGTGTACTGCCGCGGGGTGGTGACCTCGCTCGTCGACCGCGAACTGCTGCGGCGCAAGGGTGAACTGCTGGGCGCGATGCAGCGCGCGCGGTCCGAGGGCGATTCGGAGCGGGAGGCGGCCCTCAGCCGCGAGTCGGTCGCATTGGAGAGTGAGCGACGTGAACTCCGCGGCGAATGACAGTGGCATCCGGGCGTCCGCCGCCGTGCTCGCGGACGATCTCACCCTCGTCTACGGTCGCGACGAGACCCCTGCGATCAACGGCGTCTCGGTCGCCATCCGCCGAGGTGAGACGCTCGGTCTGATCGGCGAGGCGGGATCGGGCAAGTCGACGCTCGCGCGCGCGATCGCCTCGCAGACGGCGCCGGGAGAGCGCGAGGCGCCGGTGATCGCCGGAGGCCGGCTCGAGGTGCTGGGGGTTCAGCTGCGCGGGGCGTCGCCGCGTCGCCGCGGTCGGCTCGCGCTGCGGGTGGGGTACCTGCCGCAGGACGGCGGTTCCACCCTGCAACCGCACCTCACCGTCGGCGAGAACATCGCGGAGCCGATCTACCAGCGCGACAAGCACTTCGACCGCGTCGAGGCGGGTGCGGCGGTGGCGACCCTCGTCGACGCCGTGCGGTTGCCGCTGTCGGTCATGGAGAGATTCCCGCACGAGCTGAGCCGCGGCCAGCGGCAGCGGATCGCGCTGGCCCGCTCGCTCGTGCTCGAGCCGGAGCTGCTCGTCGCCGACGACCCGACGATGGGCGTCGACGTGCTCGTGCGCGGTCCCATCCTGCAGGTCGTCGCGGAGCTGCAGCGGGAGCTCGGGTTCAGCGCGCTCATCGTGGGTCACGACCTGCGCGAGCTGCGCACGATCGTCGACCGCATCGCCGTGCTGCACGCGGGCCTCATCGTGGGCTACGGCACGGTCGACGAGGTGCTCGAGAATCCGCTGCACGAGTACGTGCGCATCCTCGCGAGCCTGCAATCATGACCGGGTTGCTCGTGGGTGCCTACGGCCCCGACATGAACGGCGCGGCGGCCGGCATCACGCTTGCCCGCTCGGATGCCGGCGCCCCGTTCTCGGTGACCGGTGCGGGCCCCGCCTGCGCCTCCCCGTCGTGGATCGCGGTGCGCGGCGAGCGGATGGTGGCGGCGCTCGAAGGAACCGGGGAGCTCGCCTGGTTCGCACGCAACGGGCAGGGTTGGGCCCCCGGGGGCGTGACCGCACTGGGCGGGCGCTGGCCCTGCCACGCCGCGTTCCTCGACGACGACACGGTCGCGGTCGCCTGCTACGGCGACGGCGCGGTCGTCGTCGTCCGGCACGGCGAGGCGGTGCCCGCGCAACGGATCGAGGGCTCCGGTTCCGGCCCGCTGCCCGCCCAGGCCGGCCCGCACGCCCACCACGTCCACGTGCTGCCCGACGGCCGCGTGCTGACCCTCGACCTGGGTGCCGACCGGGTGCACGTGCACGAGCGCGGTGCGGATGGTCTGCTCACGCGGGTCGGCTCGCTCGCACTTCCCGCGGGAACCGGCCCGCGCGATCTGCACGCCCTCCCCTCGGGAGAGCTCGCGCTGCTCGGCGAGTGGTCGTGCGAGCTGCTCGTCCTGCATCCGGCGGGTCGCTCGTTCGAGATCGCGCGCATCCTCGCGCTTCCGGATGCGACGCGAGGGGCGGATCAGGCGGCCGCTCTGGGCGTCTCGCCCGACGGACGATTCCTCTACGCCGGCATCCGCGGAGCCGACCGCATCGCGGTCGTCGCGCTCGAGGACGGCCCCCGGGCCGTGGGTTCGGTGGCATCGGGTGGTCGCCGGCCGCGCCACCTGCTCGTCGACGGGGAGCTCCTGCACGTCGCCAACCAGCTCAGCGACGCGATCGCGAGCTTCCGGATCGGAGGCGATGGCATCCCGCACCTCATCGCGACGACGACGACCCCGTCACCCACCTGCGTCGTCCGGAGCGAGGAGAGAGTTTGCTAAGCTGGCGAGGCTGTTCGCAGCGATCCTCCATAGCTCAATTGGCAGAGCAATCGGCTGTTAACCGATAGGTTCTTGGTTCGAGTCCAAGTGGGGGAGCTTCCATCCGTAGACGATGGCGTCCGCCACACGCCCCTCATCGGCGCGCGGCCGACGCGACTACTGCGGGTCACGCCGCCTCAGCGGGATTGCGCGGTCGCCGAGTCGATGACGGGGTAGTGCTCGATGTCGACGATGTCCGACCAGCGCGAGATCCACAGCGCGAGGGCGGCGTCGTCGTCGGCGCGCATGAGCTGGTAGCAGGTGCGCAGTTCCGGCTCGTCGACGATCCAGCTGTTGAGGTATTCGACCCCGGCGGGCAGCATCCGGCCCTGCGCGGCGAAGCGCTCGTACACGACGCTCGCCCCGTGGACGTAGTGCTCGATGACCATGAAGAGCGGCATGGTGCATTATCGCGTGGGAGATGTGGTCGTGCTCGACGTGCCCTAGCATCGTCACGACCGCGCGGGACCCGGTGCGCGACAGGAGGATCATCGTGGACGCCTGGATCGACGCCAACGCGACGGTGCTCGTCGTCGCCCTCGCGGCGGCCGCGGGCGTGCTGCTGGTCCTCGCCCTGGTGCTGCTCGCCCTATGGGGGCGAGCTCGCCGCGGCGCCCGCGCGGCGGTGCGGGCGAGGGCGCGCGCGGAGCGCGATCGCCTGGATGTGGAGCTCGCCCTCGCCGAACAGGCCGGCCGGCTGCGGATGGTGCGCGAGCTGCACGAGGTCGCGGTCCGCGCCCTCACGGTCATGGTGACCCAGGCGGAGGGTGTGCGTTTCTCGGCCGCCCAGGACCCCGCGGTCGCCGCCCGCACCGCAGGCTCGATCGCCGACTCGGCGCGGTCCGTGCTCGCCGACCTCAGGCGGGTCGCCGACATCGCCCGCGATGGCGAGCAGGAGGCGGGCGCACCGCCGGAGCTCGGCGATGTGGGCGAGCTCGTGGCCGCCGCCCGCGCCGAAGGGGTCGAGGTCGAGCTCCTCGAGACGGGCGTGCCGCACACACTGCGCGAGGGCGCCGAGCTCGCGATCCTGCGCATCGTGCAGGAGGCGCTCGCCAACGCGACCGCGCACGGGGGCCCGGGCACTCACGTAGCCCTCACGCTCGGCTGGACGAGCGAGGGACTGCGGCTCCTCGTCGAGGACGACGGCATCCGCGCCCGCGCGATCCGCGACGGTCTCGACCCCTACGAGGAGGCCACCCGCCAGGGCTACACGATCGCCGACGATCTCGCGGCGCTCACCCGGGCGCCGAGCGGCCGCGGCATCACCGAGATGCGCGAGCGAACCGAGCTGTTCGGCGGGGTGTTCGAGGCGCACACCGTTCCGGGGGTCGGCTTCACCGTGCAGGTGGTGTTCCCGGACCTGCGATCCCACCGTGCGGTGCACGACACGCTGCCGGGAGCTCGGTGACGGAGGCCGCGGCTCAGTCCTCGAGGTGGTCGCGACCGGGGAGCCACGACTTCCCGGGCACGCCCCACTTGTTGCGCCGGATCGTGCGCTGCGCGGTGCGCGCGTGCACATCCGCGAGACGATCCACGTACAGCACCCCGTCGAGGTGGTCGAACTCGTGCTGGAAGATGCGCGCGAGCCATCCCGTCGCGAGGACCTCGTAAGGGGTGCCGTCGAGTTCGACGGCCCGCAGGAGCGCGGTGTGCGAGCGTAGCAGGGGGAAGCGCTCGCCGGGGACGGACAGGCACCCCTCGGAATCCTCGTCGGGATCGGCAGCGCCGACGGGGGCCGGCGAGACGAGCAGCTGAGGGTTGATCGCGGTGCCGCGATGCAGCGCGCCGTCCCCGTCGCGCCAGTTGTAGACGAACAGCCGCAGCGGGATGCCGACCTGCGGCGCCGCCAGGCCGACCCCGGGTGCGGTCGACATGGTGTCCTCCATGTCGTGGATGAGCGCGGCCAGTCCCTCGTCGATCTCCTCCACCTCGGCGGCGCGCTCGTGCAGCACGGGGTCTCCGGAGATCCGGATCGGGAGTACGGCCATTCGCACAGGATATCGGCGCGCGGACGGGTAGATTCGACGGGTGCCACCCGACGTCATCCCCTTCGCCGACGATGTCGCGGAGATCTTCCAGGGATCGGCGCCGATCGGCATCCTGATCGCCGTCGTGGGGGCGGTCTTCCTCTCGATGGGTGCACAGCTCCAGCACAACGGGGTCGCGAACGTCGAGAAGCGCTACGGATCGGGTGAGAAGGCGGGCCTGTCGGGCGGCCAGTTCCTGCGTCTGCTCGCCCGCCCGCAATGGTTGGCCGGAACGGTCATGCTGGTGCTGGCGATCGTCCTCCAGCTCACGGCGCTCGGTTTCGCACCGATCATCGTCGTGCAGCCCATCGGCATCATCGCGCTCGTGCTCACCTCGATCATCAACGCGCGGGTGTCGCGCGTGAAGCTCGACCGGAACGCGGTGCTCGCGATCGTCATGTGCGTCGGCGGCATCGGCACCTTCGTCACGGTCGCGGCCTTCTACGCGACCGAGCACCGCCTGAGCGAGCTGCAGCTCATCATCGTGCTCGCGATCCTTGGCGTGGTGCTGCTCGCCCTGGGGGCGGCGTTCGCCTTCTTCCGCAAGCGCGTGAACGCGCTGTTCTACATCGCGGCGGGAGGCGTGCTCTACGGTTTCGTCGCCTCGATCGCGAAGGCCATCATCAACCGCGTCATCACCGGGAACTTCGACTGGGTGACCGTCGCGGGCGGTGTCGCGCTGCTGCTCGCGCTCGCGCTGGGCTTCTACTTCGTGCAGACGGCGTATTCGGTGGGCGCGCCGGATCTGGTGATCGCGGGCCTGACGGTGATCGACCCGCTCGTGGCCGTCGCCATCGGGATCGTCGTGTTCGGGGAGGCGTCGGAGACGCCGGCGTGGGCGGCGATCGTGTGGCTCGCCGCCGGCGCCGTGGCGATCCTGGGAGTGTTCCAGCTCGCCAAGCACCACCCGCAGACCCACCGGCGCGATGAGGCGGAGGAGCCCGCGCCCTGAGGTAGTTTGGAGGAGTTGTTTCCACCGACCGAGGGACTGATCGAGTGACCGACGCACCGTCGTCGACGCCCCCTGCGCACCCCCGTCTCACCGTGCTCATCGGTGCCGACACCTTCGCCCCCGATGTCAACGGTGCGGCCACCTTCACGCGCAACCTCGCGGCGGGGCTCGCCGCCCGCGGGCACGAGGTGCACGTCATGGCTCCGGCCCAGAGGGGACGCGTCGGCACCTTCACCGAGGTGCACGAGAACGTTCCGATGACCGTGCACCGCATTTACTCGTGGCGCTGGCTTCCGCATCCGTGGCTGCGGTTCATGCTGCCGTGGCGGGTCACGGCGAACGCCGAGCGCATCGTGCGCGCCGTCGAACCGGATGCCATCCACTTCCAATCGCACATCGTCGTCGGCCGCGGGCTCGCGACCGCGGCGAAGCGCCACGGCATCCGTCTCATCGGCACCAACCACGTGATGCCCGAGAACATCCTGCAGCACGTCGAGGTGCTGCCGACCGGCATGCTCGACTGGCTCACCCGCATCCAGTGGGGTGCGGCGCGCAAGTGGTTCGAGCAGGCGGATGCCGTGACGACCCCCACCCGCCGCGCGGCCGAGTTCTTCGAACGCGGAACGGGCCTCGTGGGCGTGCACGCCATCTCGTGCGGCATCGACACGAGCTTCTACACCCCGGACTTCTCGCCGCGCACCGAGAGGGTCGTCGTGTTCCTCGGGCGCCTCGACGAGGAGAAGTTCATCCACGAGGCGATCGAGGCGATCGCGAAGCTGCAGGACCTGGATGCCCGGCTCGTCATCATCGGCGAGGGCGAGGTGCGTCCTCGGCTCGAGGCGCGAGCCCGGGAGCTCGGTGTCGCCGACCGGGTGCGGTTCACCGGGCACGTGACCGACGACGAGTTGCGCCGCGAGCTGTCCGCGGCATCCGTCTTCGCGATGCCCTCGCGCGCCGAACTGCAGTCGATCTCGACCATGGAGGCGCTCGCCTCCGGCCTGCCGGTCGTCGCTGCCGACGCGATGGCACTCCCGCATCTGGTGCATCCTGGCGTCAACGGCTACCTGTACCAGCCTGGCGACATCGACGAGTTCGCGGACCACCTGCGCACGGTGCTCACGGCGGCACCAGAGGAGCTCGACCGGCTGCGCCACGGCGCCCTGCGCACGGTGGAGTCGCACGATATCCAGCGCACCCTCGACATCTTCGAGGCGCTGTACCGCGGCGAGGAGGTCGTCGACCCCGACACCGAGGGGGAGCTCGCGCGCTGAGGACGGCCGACCTGCGGCGGGTCCGCGCCGGGCTCGCGGCGCTCGGCAGTGCCGCCACCCGGTAGCGTTGTCGCGGGGCGGTAGCTCAGCCGGTTAGAGCAGCGGACTCATAATCCGTCGGTCACGGGTTCAAGTCCCGTCCGCCCTACTCAGATGAGTGCGAGCTCGCGCAGCTTCGCCTCGACCTCGGGGTTCGTGGGCTCCACCTGGTGGGTTCCGTCCGCGTATACGACCACGGGGATGTTCGTGCGGCCCGAGATGCCGCGTGCCGTCTCCGCGGCGGCGGCATCCGCCTCGACGTCGACGTAGTCGTAGGCGACGCCCAGCGCGTCGAGCTGCGCCTTGGTGCGCAGGCAGTCGCGGCACCAGTCGGCGCCGTACATCGTGATCGTGCTGTCGGGCATGCCTCCAGCGTAGGTGCGCGTCGTCGAGGGGGCGCAAACTGTCGCCAGAGTGGTCGCTTTCGAGCGATTTGCGACCCCTCGACGACGCTCAGCGGAGGTCGCGGATGCGGGCGGCGAGCGAGGCGTCAGCGCCCGTGCGTCGCTCCCAGCCGACCGCGATCACGAGGAGCACGATGCCGGCGGTGGCGAGCGTGATCCACCACAGCAGCGGGTTGATGGTGTCGCCGAGCTGCACGAGGAACACGACGAGGATCTCGAGCGGCAGCGCCGAGATGCCGAGGATGAAGGGCGCCGCGAGCGTCTTGCGGGCGCCCACGAGCACCGCGATGAGCGCGATCGCGATGACGAGGATCGCGCGCCACGTCTGCGGGTCGGTGAACGTCGCCATGACCGACGGCAGCAGGGTAGCCACGATGCCCGGCGCGAGCGTCGCCCACGAGCCGCGGAAGCCGATCGGCCAGCTCGCCGGCGTGCGTGCGTCGCCCGGGCGGGCTCCGCGCGTGAACGCGATCGCGCCCGCCAGCACGAGCGCCAGGCCGAGCGGGAGGGCGAAACCCTCGACCCGCAGGATTTCCCGCTGGCTCCACGCGGTCACCGCCACGCACCAGGCGAGCACCCACTGGAACCACACGGGAGGCAGATGCACGACGTGCTCGCGGGCGCGCCAGACGGTCGCGACCATGATGCCGAGCAGCCCGAGTTCGAGGCCCCACAGCGTCCAGATGGCGAGCGGGTCGTTCTGGATGGCGGTCATCGGCCCGACGGCGAGGTACACGATGCCCGGCGCGAACGCCCACCGCGAGGCATGGCCGGCGGTGACCGCGAGCGCGGCTGCGGCGGTCGCGATCCCCGCGCCCACGATCGCGAACCCGAACACCTGGACCATGGGATGCGCCTCGGCGAGCGGCAGCGCATCGACGCCCCAACCGAGTCGCACGCCCTGAACCGTGCCCGCGGCACCCGCGACGACCGCCGCGAGCAGCAGCGCGGGACGGATGCGCTCGAACCGCGTCGGCGCGGTGCCCGCCGCGCGCGTCACGAGCCCCGCGAGCACCACGAGCACGACACCGCCCGCCAGGAGGCCGTAGGCGCGCCACAGCTCGGCTGCCGCCTGGAACGTCGTGCCGGTTCCGTTGCCCGTGATCGCGAGCAGCGCGACGGACGGTGCGACCGCGATGCCGAGTCCTGTGGCGACGAGCGCCGCGGCGGAGCGCGCTGCGGCCGTGCTGCGGCGGGCCAGCAGCACCGTGCCCACCGTGATCGCCGCGGCGGCGGGCGGCAGCAGGTACGGCTCGACGACGGTGACGCCGACGAGCGCCCAGGCGCACCAGAGGGCCCCCGTCCACGCGGCGGCGGCCGTCCACCATCCGTAGCGCCGCCGCATCCAGAGGGCGGTTGCGGCGGCCCCGATGCCGAGCACGAGCAGCACGACGAAGGCGATCTCGAAGCCGGCGGCCACGCGCACGAGAGCGAGGAGCACCGCGATCGCGCCCGTCACGAGCGACGAGCCCTCGATCGCGAGGCGCACGGCGTTCGCCGTCTCGACGGTGAGCCCGTAGCGGATGAGACCCGCGCGCACGAGTCCGGTCGTGGGCAGCGCGCACGCTACGAGGACGGCGATGATGACGAGCGCGTACGGCGAGCCGCTCACGGTGAGGAACTGGGCCGTGAGGCACACGACGACGACCGAGAGCGTCGGAACGAGCAGCGCGGCGGCGCCGGCGCGAAGCGCGAGCCCCGCACCCGCGCGGCGGGTCAGCAGCAGCGTCACCGCGAGCAGGAAGATGACACCCGTCGAGAGGGCCGTCCACCCGCTGCGTTCGATGAGCACCGAGACGATGCCGATCGCGAACGGAACCGAGGTGACTCCCAGCACCGCGTACCAGCTGCCGACCGGCGGCCACGAGGTGAGCGACGCCGCGATCGCGACGAGGGCCGCCGCGCTCGTCAGCAGGCACAGCACCGGCAGCGTGCCGAGTTCCGTGAGGCTGAGCGCCGCGGCGCCCGCGATGATCGCGTAGCCGAACCCGAGCGCGGTGTGCAGCGGACGGATACCGGCGGGCGCCGTGCGCGCGGCGAGCGCGAGCGCTGCGACGGCGGCCGCCCCGGCCACGGCCGCGATCGTCGCATCCGGCCAGGAGAAGGCGACCGCCTCGACGATCGCGCCGTAGGCCACCGCGACGACGGGTGCGCGCAGCGCGAGCCGCGCACCGCTCACGCGCGCCACGGACAGGAGGGTCAGGGATGCGGCGACCGAGATCGCGAGCGCGTAGCCGATGACGAGCGCGACATGGCCGGGGAAGGCGAGCGGGAGCGCGGCGGCGGCCGGGACCGCGGCCCAGCGGGCGATGACGGCGAGCGTGAAGGCCGATCGCGCGGACGGGGCGCCACGCGATGCCGTCCACACCCCGAGCGCGAGCACCAGGAGCGAGAGCATCGTCACGAGGAAGGCCGTCGTGGTGCCGATGTGCACCGTCCACGGCGGTCGCGAGGTCCAGGCCTCCGCCAGAGCGCCGAGTCCGCCGCCCATCACGCGCAGCGTGGCGGGCAGCGCCACGAAGGCGCCGACGCACAGCTGGGTGACCATGAGCACGGTGCGATGGACGCTGCCCGTCCGGCGGATGAGGGCCGTCGCGACGAGCGGAAGGGTCACGGCCACCGCGAGCGACAGCAGCCGCCAGTCGTCGGAGATGGGCAGCGCCAAAACGTTCTCGACGAGGGCACCCGAGATGAGCATCCCCGCCAGGACGGTCCACAGTGCGGGCGCGACCGCACGCGTGCTGAGCAGCGAGCCGATGGCGAGCGCGGCGAGCACGGCGGCCACCGTGAGCTCCTGGCCCTCCTGGCCGCGGAACGACACGATGAGGAAGGCCAGGACCACGGCGGTGATGAGCGCGATGAGCTGCACGACCGTGAGTGTCACGCGGTCGGCACGGAGCGGCGAGCCGACACGGCGCCCGAGCACCCGGGCGAGCTCGATCAACCCCCAACCCGCGAAGACGACGGCGACGTGGCCCCAGGTCGCCGCGATGCCCCCGGGCTCGGAGAGATGCTGATCCTCGAACGCGTAGCCGACGAACGCCGGGACGATGACGAGCCCAGCGAGACCCGACCACAGCCAGGTGCGCATCCGCAGCCAGGCGCCGATCGCGACCATCGCGCCTCCGCCCACCAGGAGCCCGAGAGCGCCGAAGAACCAGCCGCTCGTGCCCTCGGGGGCGACGCGGGAGAAGGCCCACACGTCGAGCGCCAGGAACACCATGCCGAGAGCCCCGACGGCCTCGGCGGAGAACTGCAGCCGACGGCTGTGCAGCAGCCACGCGCCGCCGAGGAACACCGCGGTCACCACCGCGATGATCGTGGTACGCGTCGTGAAATCGGTGAGGTCGGGGTTGAGGAAGGTGAAGACGATCGCGGCGACCGCGAGCAGCCCGGCACCGACCACCGCGAGCACCGACTGCAGGCTCACCGCCGACCGGGGGCGCTCGGCCTGGGCGAGCGGCGCGACCAGCGGCGCGGGGGAGCCGGGGGACGC
>JASGGJ010000043.1:0-19172 GCA_047605085.1 Protaetiibacter sp. | reverse complement strand
CCACACCCACCAGACCACCAAACGCCGGATAATGACCCGAACCCCCACCAACCACGAGCGCGACGGTGCCCGGTTCGCTGCGCGTCGCCCGCACCACACCCCCCGACACCGCCCGCACACGGTCGCGGTGTGCCGCCACAAAACCGGCGAGCAGCTCGTCCGCGAACATGGTCGGGTCGTTGAACAGGCGGGTCATCTCCGGCTCCTCCGAGGGTCATCCCGTTATAACCCACCGGGAGTGCTCGTGTCTTGCGTCTCGGCGTCGAGTTCTTGCGCACCCCCGCTCCGCTTCAGACAGAGGTGCGCTCCACAAGCCCGAACAGGGGCTCCGTCGGTGGGGTGATCGGCTTGCGCTCGAGGGAGTCGAGCACGTAGCGCACGACCGTGCGCGACCACGCCGGGGTGTCGATGCCGATCGTCGTGAGGCCCACCCCCGACATCGGGATGTTGTCGATGCCCATCACCGCGAGGTCCGCCGGCACCCGCAGGCGCATCGAGATCGCCGTCGAGAGCACCACGAGCGCGATGTCGTCGTTGTGCGCGCAGACCGCGGTCACCGGGTCGGGATGACCGCGCCATCCCTCGATGGCCTCGCCCGCTCCATCCGGATCGAAGGCGATCGTGCGGACCTCGGGATCGGGCAGCCCGTGCGCCCGGCACACATCGCGCACCCCCGCGAGGCGCTGCTCGGCGAACTCGTGCAGGTTCTCATCGGCCGGCATCCCGAAGCCGATGCGGCGGTGGCCGCGCGAGACGACATGGGAGGCCTGCGCCTGGCCGAGGCTGCGGTGCGGCACGATCGAGCCGATGTCGATGAACTTGGTGTGCGAGTCCCGCATGAGCTCGAGCTCCGACTCGCTGAAACCGCCGGTCGCGACGACGAGGTCGGGGGAGATGAGCTTCCAGAGCTCGGGCAGGTCGCGCACGCTTTCGAGGTGGCGGTGCACCATGAGCGCGGCGCCGCGCCGGGCGAGGGCGATGTCGAGCGCTTCGAGTCCCTGGTCGAAGACGTAGCCGAGCGTGAAACCGGGCACCAGGGCGAGCACGATGTCGCTGCGGCCGGAGCTCAGAGCGCGCGCGGGCGCGTACGGCACGTGGCCCAGGCGCTTCGCGGTCTCGCGCACGAGTCGCCGCGTCTGCTCCGAGATGTTGCGGCCCTCGGCGTTGTTGAGCACGTAGCTCACGGTCGCCCGCGAGACGCCGGATGCACGGGCCACGTCCTCGCTCGTGGCACGACGGCGCGGACGGGCGGTGCCCTCGGCCTCTCCGTCGTTCGTCGTCACCGCACCAATGTGGCATATTTCCGGGCCGCTGCGCCGCACTGCGCGCCAGGGCGTTCTCGGACAAGTAACCGGTCCCCGATTCACAAGAGCCGTGGACGCCTCGCGCCATAACGTGACGGCACGACGCGACGCGCGTCGGTTCGACGAAGGAGACGACGCAAGGTGAGAGAGCTGAAGGTCGCGATCATCGGCGGCGGCGGATTCATGGGCTACGTGCACAGCCTCGGATGGGCGCTCGCGCCCATCGCCGCGGCGACCGGCGCGAGCATCCGCAAGGCGGTGCTGGTCGAGGCGGACGACGAGCGTGCCGCGGCGGCCGCCGAGAAGCACGGCTGGGACGAGTACAGCTCCGACTGGCGCGCGGTCATCGCGCGCGACGACATCGACATCGTCGACATCGTGACCCCGCCGAACTCGCACCGGGAGATCGCCCTGGCCGCGATCGCCGCAGGCAAGCATGTCTTCCTCGAGAAGCCCATCACGAACGACGCCGCCGAGGCGGGCGAGATGACGCTCGCCGGGCGCGAGGCCGGCGTCGTGACCCAGGTCGGATTCAACTATCGGCACACGCCCGCGGTGCGCTACATCCGCAAGCTCATCGACGACGGCACGCTCGGGCGTCCGCTGCAGTTCCGCGTGCACTATCTGCAGGATCTCGGTTTCGTGGCCGGCGATCTCGGCTGGCGGTCGAAGAAGTCGACGGGCGGCTCTGGCGCCTCCGGAGACATCGGCTCGCACATCGTCGACCTGGCCGAATACCTGATGGGCGATGTCGCGCGCGTCTCGTCGCTCGTGCGCACCAAGCGACCCGGCGCCGACACCGCGTGGTTGAGTGACGAGGAGCGCATCGAGGGTGAGCTGCTCGACGACGCGGCGCTCTGGCTCGCCGAGTTCGAGAGCGGCGCCATCGGCTCGTTCGCGACGAGCATCTTCGCCTCCGGGCGCAAGAACCGCATCTTCTTCGAGCTCGAGGCCACCAAGGGCACCGTCGAGTTCGACTGGAACCGCCGCGAGGAGGTCCGGCTGAGCCTCACCTCCGATCCCGGCGACCAGCAGGGCTTCCGCACCGTCATCATGGGCGACAAGCACGAGGACATCTGGTGGCCGATCGGCGGCATCGGAACCGGCTACATCGACGGCACCGCCATCCAGCTGCAGAAGTTCGTGGGGGCGATCCTCTCCGGAGGAGACGGTGTGCCCGACTTCGCGAGCGCCACCCACGTGCAACAGGTGATCGACGCGGTCATCGCCTCGGGTGCCTCGCACGGCTGGGTCGACGTGCCGGCGAGGCCGTGATGGCGACCGAGCACATCCGCTGGGGCACCGATCTCATCACCTTCTTCGAGCCAGGCTACTGGGGGCTCCCCGCCGAGCTGCCCTACGCGGACTGGGACGTCGAGGTGTCGAAGAACCCCCGCCCGTACTTCGACCGGATGCTCGACGAGGCCGCCGAGATCGGTCTCGACGGCGTCGAGCTGGCGCCCGAGCCGGGGGGCTGGGAGAACGCGCTCGTGGCATACGGCGACGTCGCGGGCGTGGGCCGCGCCCTCGCCGACCGCGGTCTCGCCCTCGCGACGAGCTACGCGCCGGGCTGGAAGCTCATCGGCGCCGCGCTCGAGGACCCGGATGCCGAGGCATCCGCCGACGAGTACCTGCGTCGCCACGCGGCGATGGTGCGTGAGCTCGGCTCCGAGACGATCGTCATGGGCACGGTGCCGCGTGCGGCGTTCCCGGAGACCGTCGGCGAGCCAGGAGACGAGGCCGGGTTCACCGGACCCGTCGACCCCGTGCTCATGCAGCGCGTGGCGGACCAGCTCAACCGTCTGGGCGGGGTCGTCGGAGCCGAGGGGGTGCGCATCGCGATCCATACCGACGCCTACTCGGTGTGCTCGCGCACCGACGACGTCGATCTGCTGCTCGAGCTCACCGACCCGCGGACGGTCTGGCTGTGCCCCGACGCCGGCCACATCACGCTCGACGGAGGTGACGCCGTCGAGGTGCTGCGCCGTCACGTCGATCGCACCCCGGTCATGCACTGGAAGGACTGCAAGGCGCACCTGCCCGCTCACACTCTGAGCGGTCCGACGATGGTGCGGCACGCGACGATGCTCACCTACTTCCGGCTGATGGGGAGGGGCACCATCGACTGGACGGAGTGGATGCGCGTCCTCCGTGCCGCGAGCTGGTCGGGCTGGGCGATCGCCGAGATCGACATGTCGCCCGACCCCGTCGGCGAGATCTCCGACGGGCTGCGCTTCTTCGCCGGCGAGCTGGCCCGGATCTACTCGTGACCGACTCGCTGCCGCGCGTGATCCCCGTCACGGGGACGGCCTGGGCACCCTTCGAACCGCTCGCCGAGATCCTCGGGCGAGTCGTCGCGGACCAAGGCGCCGGCGGGGCCGCGCTCGTTGTCTACCGCGACGGCCGGCCCGTCGTCGACCTCGCGGCGGGCGACTATGCGCCTGACGGCATCCAGGCGGTGTTCTCGGTCAGCAAGGCCGTCAGCGCGATCGCCGTCGCGATGCTGCACGCCGACGGCGTTCTCGACCTCGATGCTCCCCTCGGCAGTTACTGGCCGGCCTTCGCGAAGCCGTCCACGGCCACGATCACGACCCGCGACGTGCTCGCGCACCGCTCGGGCCTCGCCGTGATCTCGGCCCCGCTCAGCCTGGCGCAGCTTCTCGCGGGCGAGGCCGAGACGGCGCTCGAGACGCAGGAACCGCTGTGGGTGCCGGGTACCCGCCACGGATACCACTCCTTCACCTTCGGGCCCCTGCTCGACGGGGTCGTGCGCCGCGCCACCGGTCGCGACGTCGCGAGCCACGTGCGCGAGCGCATCGCGGAACCCCTCGGAGCGGAGTTCTGGCTCGGGCTCCCCGACGAGCTGCACCCGCGGGTGCGCCAGGTGCGCTTCGTCGAGACGCTCCTGACGCCGCATCAGGCCGACCGCATCCGCGCCGGCCTCGTGCATCCGGATGCCGGGGTCGACACCCTGCTCGGCCATCCGCAGTCCTTCAACACCCCCGAGGTGCTGCGCTCGAGCTGGCCTTCGGCATCCGGCACCGCGACGGCGCACGGTCTGGCTCGCATCATGGCGGCGACCCTCGGGACCGTCGACGGCGTTCGGCTGCTCGACGCATCGGCGCGGGACGCCATGCGCGCCACCCGCTCGCGCGGCGACGACGCGATCCTCGGCATCCCCATCCATCTCGGCTCGGGCGTGCAACTGCCCTTCCCGCAGTTCCCCATGCTCGGGCCGGGCTCCTACGGGCACGAGGCGGCGGGCGGCTCGGTCGCGTTCGCCGACACCGAGACGGGACTCGCGATCGGGTTCACGACGGACGTGTTCCCGCACATGCACGGAGGCAGCCGCCAGTTCGCGGCGCTCCTGCCCACGATCCGCCACCTGCTCGAAGCGGATCCGTCCACCGTCTGAAAGGAGCACCCATGAGCGCACCCCTGATCCACCACATCGGCATCCTGGTCGCCGACCTCGAGGAGGCGATCGAACGCTGGGAGCGCATCACGGGCTACACCTTCAGCCCGATCGCGCGCTACCGCACGCCGCGCTACTGCGATCAGAGCAACCCCGAGCCGCATCCGCACGATGCCCGCATCTCCTTCTCCGCCGAGGGTCCGCCCTACATCGAGCTCATGGAGTTCCACGGTGAGGGAACCCACTCGGCCGCCCAGGGCGAGGGATTCCATCACCTCGGTTTCCTCGACTACCCCGACACCCCGGGACGCCTGCGCGAGCTCACCGAGATGGGAGTCCGTAACGACGGGCAGTCCCTCGACGAGGCGGGCTCGCCCATCCTGTGGTTCACCGATCGCCGGGACCTCAACGGCATCCGGCTCGAGTACGTGAGCACGGACATCCAGCCGACCGTGCGCGACGACGGCAGCCCGCTCGATCTCGACGCGGAGGGACGCCCGAGCCTCTGGCCCGTCGGCTGATCAACCGTCCCGGCGGCCGGCTGCCAGCCCGTCATAGACGAACCGGCCGTCGGGGCTGAACCACACCTCCTGGAGCCGTCGCTCGTCGAGGCCCTCGGCGACGGGCAGGTAGCGCCGCGGACCGATGGGGGCGAGCGTCGCATCCGTCTCACCCCAGGCGTCGACCGTGCCGGGGCGCGGATGCCGCGTCACGCGCAGCTGCAGTCCCTCGGCGACCGGTGTCACCTCGAATCGGGCCGCGGGACTCGTGTAGCTGCCCGCGAGCGCGCGCGTCTCTGCACGGTCCACTGCCACCGGAGCGGGGGAGGGCCAGGCGTCGTCGACGCCGCTCAAGGCCGGTAGCATCCGCCGGCCCACCGCCTGGATGAGCGCCCCCGCCCGCTGCGGCGTGTTCGTGGCGACCGCGTAGGCGAGGCGCCGCCCCGGCAGCCAGACGACGTCGCACACGCCGTCGCTCCAGCGCCCGCCGTGCCCGGCGATCTGCAGCGGCCGCCCGGCCGCGTCGGCGATCGTACGGTGGTAGACCCCGAGGCCCCAGTGGTCCGCGATCAGGCCAGCCGACACGGGGGTCACCGGCGCGTGCACCGCGGCGAGCGTGGCCGGTGCCAGCACGCCGTCGCCGTCGCCGGCCAGCAGCGCTCCGAGCCGGGCGAGGTCGGATGCCGTGCCGGTCGCGGTGGTGCCGGTCGGTCCCATCGCGGGCATATCGCCCGCATCGTATCTCGTGATCAGGGCGCCTGAGCGCTCCAGCCGGTGGCCAGGCTCGTGCCGGTGCGCCCCGTCGAGCCGGATGCCGTCGAGGCCGGCGGGCCCGAGCACGAGCTGAGCGACCGCGGCGTGCCAGGCGAGCGAGGTGAGGTGTTCGAGCGCGCGGGCGAGCAGCACGATGCCGACGCCAGAGTAGGCGAAGGCCTCGCCGGGGGCGAAGAGCAGCGGGTCGTCGGCGACCAGGCGCAGATAGCCGTCGACGTCATCCCCTGTCACGTAGGGACCCGTGTCGAGTCCGCTCGACATCGACATGACGTGCCGTGCCGTGATGGCCCGCGCGGCGGGGTCGCGCGGGGCGAAGGCGGGGACCGTCGCGGCGAGCGGGGCGTCCGGATCGAGTCGTCCCTGCTCGGCGAGTCGCAGGGCGGCCAGGGCCACGAGCGGCTTCGAGATCGAGCCGAGCTGCAGGATGCCGTCGTCGGTGAGCGGGCGGTGCTCTGCGGCATCCGCCCATCCGACGGCGTGCGCCGTGAGGCCGCCTGGGCCGGCGACCGCGAGCTGGGCGCCGGCGACTCCCGACTCGGCTGCTGCCTCGGCGAGGACGGCAGCCGAGTCGATCATGCGCTTGCCAGCGCAGGCGACTCGCGCCGTTCGGCTCGGGTCGCCCGGTAGGCGCGAGGGGACATGCCGTAGCGGGTCTTGAACAGGCGGCTGAAGTGCGCCGCATCCCAGAAGCCCCAGCGCGCGCCGATGGCGCTCACCGACTCGTGGTCGCATCCGGTGTTCTCGAGGTCGGAGCGGCAGTGGTCGAGGCGGCGCTCGCGGATCCAGCCGCCCACCGTGAGCTGCTCGTTCTCGAAGAGCCGGTGCAGGGTGCGCACCGAGACGTTGTGCACGCGGGCGATACGCTCGGGGCTGAGCTCGAGGTCGCCGAGATGTTGCTCGATGTACTCGCGGGCGCGGTCGAGGATGCTGTCGATCGCACCGCCGGGGCGCGTGCCGGCGTCATCGGCGCAGGCGAGCGCGACGAAGCCGACGATGTGCCGGGCGAGCTGCCCCGGGTGCCCTGCTGCGAGTTCGGGAAGCTGCATCGCGAGGCCGCCGAGCAGATGCCCGACGAGATGAGTGGTGCCCTCGTGAGCCGTGAAGACGCGTCCGCCGAGCTGCTCGAAGGAGCGACGGTACGGTGCGACGGCTCCGAGCGGCATGAGCAGTACGAGCACGACGGCGTCCTCATCCGACTCCACCGTGAACTCGGAATCATTCGGGATGATCGCGAAGCCGCCGCCGTCGAGCCTGGTCGTGACATCGTGACGCAGCACCTGAACAGCTCCGCGGGCGGCGTAGACGAGCAGGTGGGGCCAGCGCTCGCGCTCGAGGGGCGAGGGCTGTGGGGCGCTGCGGCGCACCCCGCCGCGGATCCGCACGACGCGCATCTCATCGAACTGACGCTGCACGATGTCGTGGGTCGGCATCATCACTACCTCCTTGTAGCGGGTGTCTGGCGAAGCGAGCAGGTTACACGCTTCACTACCCGAGGTTACACGCGTAACCATCTCCACGACTATAACCCTCGGCGCCGTGCGTGCAACCCGGTTCAGCCGAATTCTCACCTGGGTCATGGTGGACTTGACTACGCGCGACACGATCGTGGATGCCTCTGCAGCGCCGTGCGGGTGCGGTTGCACCCGGTGAAGCGTGTCAGTTAGACCGGTGACCCAAGAGACGCCGGACGACGAAGCCGAGGAGGTCTGATGTCCGTCACCCGAGTGGACCCGCCGCTCACCGCACCCGCGGTGACTCTCCGGCGTCGTCCGGCGTGGACGAGGCTCGGGAGCTCCACCTGGTACATGGTGATCCCGGCTCTCGCGTTCTACCTCTTCGTCGTGGTCGTGCCCTCGATCCGGGGCGGTGTGCTCGGCTTCACCGACTGGAACGGGCTCTACCCCGACTACGACTTCGTCGGCTTCGACAACTTCGTCGAGATCTTCACGACACCCGCTTCGCTCGAGGCGCTGTGGCACACCTTCTTCCTCGCCGTCGCGATCACCTTCATCCAGAACGGCATCGGCCTCCTGCTCGCCCTCGGGGTCAACAGCCGCATCAGATCGCGCAACGTGCTGCGCGTGCTGCTCTTCGCCCCGGCCGTCGTCATGCCCGTCGTCGTCGCCTACCTCTGGCAGTACCTGCTCGCCCCCAAGGGCGCCATCAACTCGCTCTTCGCGGCGATCGGGATGCCGTGGCTCGCCCAGTCCTGGCTCGGCGACGGCAACCTCGCACTGTGGTCGATCGTCATCGCGGTCGTGTGGCAGTTCGCCGGCTACTCGATGGTGATCTTCCTCGCGAACCTGCAGTCGATCCCGGAGGAGGTCATCGAGGCGAGTGCCCTCGACGGCGCCGGAGCGTGGCACCGCTTCTGGTACGTCGTTCGCCCCCTGCTCGCCCCCTCGATCACGATCAACCTCATGCTGTCGATCATCGGCGGGCTCAAGATGTTCGACCAGGTGTGGGTGCTCACCCAGGGCGGCCCCGGCGGCGCCACCGAGACGATCTCGACTCTGCTCTATCGCAACGCGTTCCAGTTCGGGCAGTTCGGATACGGCATCGCACTCGGTCTCGTGCTGACCGTGTTCGTGGCCATCGTGGCAGGAATCCAGTACCGCGTCATCGGGCGGAAGGACGCGGAATGACCCGCTACACCTGGCGCACTGGCCTGCTCGAGGCACTCATGGTGATCGTCGCGATCATCTTCGTGTTCCCCGTCGTCATCCTCGTGAACATCGCCTTGCGCGCCCAGAGCGACCGCAGCTCGCCGCTGCTGCCCCCTCTGCAGCCGACGCTCGAGAACTTCGCGCGCGCGTGGAGTGAGGCCCATCTCGGCGGGGCGATCCTCAATAGCGCGATCGTGACGGTTCTGAGCGTTCTCCTCATCGTCCTGTTCTCGGCTGCGGCGGCTTACCCGCTCGCGCGCGTCACGCGGCGCTGGTCGAAGCTCAGCTACGGCCTCTTCATGGCCGGGCTGCTGCTGCCGTTCCAGCTCGCGATGATCCCGCTGTACGCGGCGATCCGCGACCTCGGCCTCGTCGGCACGCTGTGGGGACTGGTGATCTTCTACGTGGGCGTGCAGATGCCGTTCTCGATCTTCCTCTACACGCAGTTCCTGCGGTCGCTCCCTCGGGACTTTGAGGAGGCGGCGCTCATCGATGGCTGCAACCCCATCCGCAGCTACTTCAGCGTCGTGTTCCCGCTGCTGCGGCCCGTGACCGGCACCGTCGCGATCCTCAATGCCATCGCGGTGTGGAACGACTTCCTCACCCCGTTGCTCTACCTCTCCGGATCGGGCAACCTCACGATCCCGATCGCCCTCTACGGCTTCGTCGGCGACTACGTGCAGCAGTGGAACCTCGTGTTCGCGGGACTCATCATCTCGTCGGCCCCGGTCCTCGTCGTGTACTTCCTCATGCAGCGCTCGATCATCAAGGGCTTCGCAGGAGGACTCAAGGGCTGAACCCAGCCCACCTTCAACCCATCCAACCGCAGCCGGCGAAGGCGTCGGCGCACCAGAGAGGAACCGATCACATGAACAAGCGGAAGCTCATCGCGGCCGCGACGGTGGTGACCGTCGGTGTCGCACTCGCCGCCTGCTCCACCTCCGACGACGGAGGTTCGAGCGGCAGCCAGACCCTCAGCATCTCGTGGAACAGCATCGAGAAGCCGGGTGTCGAAGCCGTCATCGCCGCCTTCAAGACGGAGCACCCGGACGTCGAGGTCAACGTCACGTTCACCTCGGACGCGACGCTGCAGGCCACGCAGCTGACCCAGATCCAGGCCGGCACGATCTCCGACATCTTCTATGTCTGGCCCGGCAACGGGAACTCGGGTTCGGTCCAGCAGCTCGCCCCCACCGGCGTGCTGTACGACCTCTCCGACCAGGACTGGGCGGACGACTTCCCGGCGGGCGTCGCGCCGTCGACGCAGTACGACGGCAAGACCTACCTGCTCTCGCCCTATGTCGGCGCGTTCGGCATCGTCTGGAATCAGCAGGCGCTCGATTCGATCGGCGCGACCATCCCGACGACCTACTCCGAGCTGCTCGCCCTCTGCTCGACCGCGGCGGCGGCCGGCAAGTCGGCGCTCGCCCTCGGCGCACAGACCCAGTGGACCGTGCAGAACCAGCCCTACACCTCGGTGCCCACTCTCGTGTTCGCCCAGGACCCCGATTTCAACGAGAAGCTCGCATCCGGCGACACGACCTTCGCCGAGTCGGAGGGGTACCAGGAGTCGTTCAACCAGTACCTCGAGATGCAGGCGGCCGGCTGCTACAACGCGGACCCGGTCGGCACCTCGCTCGAGCAGTCGCTCGCGGCGGTCGCGAACGGCGACTCGCTCGGCGTCGTGCAGATCACCTCGCTCATGAGCGCGATCACCGCGACCAACCCGGATGCGGACCTCGTGTTCTCGGTGTTCCCCGCGAGCGACGATCCCGACGACTTCTACCTCTCGGCGGGCCCGACCGCCGGTCCCGCCGTGTACGCGAAGTCGGAGCACATCGACCTGGCGCTCGAGTTCCTGGACTTCATGTCCCAGCCCGAGCAGCTGAACCTGTTCGCCGAGTCGGTCGGTGCGGTCGTGCCGAGCATCCCGAACGACAGCTTCTCGCTCGAGGACCCGAACCTGGCACTCATCAACCAGTACCTCTCGGACGGCCGCACGGTCGCCTACCTCGACCAGAACTGGCCGAACGCCGAGGTGCAGCAGGCCATGTATGCCGGCCTGCAGAACCTGCTGAGCGGCAAGGCGACCGCGGTCGACGTGCTGACCGCGATGGATGAGGCCTACCAGGGCTGATTCCCGCCCGAGGCGCCCCGGCCATCCGTCGGGGCGCCTCGGCTTCGTCGGCGTGTGATCGCCGAGCACATCGTCCAGAGGAGGTACGCAATGCCCGATGCCCAGTTCGAGTCCTTGCTCGAGACCTATCGAACGATCACCGGAGGGCGTCAGCCCGATCAGGTGTCGCTGCTGGTTCCCGAGCTCGCGGACGCGGTGCGCCGGTGGAGCGCCGTGTTCGGGGACGACGAGTGGCTCGTCTACAGCTACAACCCCGACACCCTGCCCGAGAGCAGCTTCCGCGGTGCGCCCGGGCGTTTCAGCATCCGGCTCGCCTTGCACGGCCGCGGTCCCCAGCTCGAACTCATCGAGCTGCTCGAGGGGCCGAGCCTCTACCACGAGTGGGTCGAGGAGCGGGGCTGGGGCATGCATCACATCGGATACTGGATCCCCTCGATCACCGACGTCGTCGAGCGCTTCCGCGCCCTCGGGCGCGAGCCCGATATGACCGGAGCCCGCTACGGACTGAATGGCGACGGCGGCTACGCCTATTACGACTTCATGGATGAGCTCGGCGTCGTCGCCGAGTTCATCGAGGTGCCGTCGGTCCGCCGTCCCTCCGAGGCACTGTGACACTCGTCAAGAAGCTGGCACCGGCGTCCTATCCGGTGCCTTCGCTCCGCGGTTAGCTTTCCGCCATGCCTCAGCGCCGTCGCCTCGAGACCGGGACCCCGTGGGTCGAACTGCGGACGACCCGGAAGGATTGGGATGCCGCCGATCCGCAGCTGCTCGTGACGATGCTCGCCCAGCTGCACCTCATCCGCGCCTTCGAGGAGACCGTGCTCGAACTCGCCGGCGAGGGGCTCGTGCACGGCCCGGCGCACTCGAGCATCGGCCAGGAGGGTGGCGCGGTCGGCTCGATCGCCGGGCTGCGCTCGAGCGATGCGGTCAGCGGATCGCACCGCGGGCACCACCAGTTCCTGGCGAAGGCGCTCGGCCACGTGACGGGCGGACGGATGGAGCTGGACCGGCTTGTCGAGGCACCCGTGCGTGAGGTGCTCTCGCGCACGCTCTCCGAGATCCTGGGGCTGGCCGACGGCTACTGCGCGGGACGCGGCGGCTCGATGCACCTGCAATGGCTCGAGGCGGGCGCCCTCGGCACCAACGCGATCGTGGGTGGTGGCGCGCCCATGGCGGCCGGCAACGCCTGGGCGCAGAAGCACGCCGGAACGAGCGATGTGAGCGTCAACTACCTCGGCGACGGCGCAGGGCAGATCGGTTCGGTGCTCGAGACCATGAACCTCGCGGCGGTGTGGAAGCTGCCGCTGTGCCTCTTCATCGAGAACAACCTCTACGGTGTCTCGACGCGGGTCGACGAGATCACCGCCGACATCCGCATGTCGGTGCGAGGCCAGGGCTTCGCGATCCCCTCGTGGCGCGTCGACGGCATGGACCCGCTCGCCGTGCACCTCGCGATGGGCGAGGCCGAGGAACGGATGCGCGCGGGCGAGGGTCCCGCGATCGTCGAGGCGGAGGTCTACCGCTTCTTCCACCAGAACGGCCCCTACCCGGGCAGCGCCTTCGGCTACCGCACCAAGGACGAAGAGGCCGCCTGGCGGGAGCGCGACCCGCTCATCCGGGTCGCCCGTGAGCTCGGCGAGCGCAGGATCATCGAACCAGGGGCCGACGCCGCGGCGCGCGAACAGGCGCGTGAGGCGATGGCGGGCATCGTCGCGGGAATCCTCGAGGAGGACCCGGATGCGCCGGGCAGCCGCCGCATCCGCCCCGAGCTCTGGCCCGATCCCGGCTTCGTCGACGTCGGCATCCGCGGCGACGGAACGGAGCTGGGCGGCCACCGCATCGCCCCACCGCTCGAGCGTGACGGGTCCTGGCGTGACACACGGTTCGTCGACGCCGTCGCGGGCGTGATGAGCCGTCGCATGGAGCAGGATCCCCGCATCGTCGTGATGGGCGAGGACGTTCATCGCCTCGGTGGCGGGACGAACGGCGCCACCAAGGGGCTCGCCGCCGCCTTTCCGGACCGTGTGCTCGGCACCCCGATCAGCGAGAACGCGTTCTGCGGGCTCGCGGGCGGCCTCGCACTCGACGGCCGGTTCCGGCCCGTCGTCGAGTTCATGTATCCGGACTTCATGTGGGTCGCGGCCGATCAGGTGTTCAACCAGATCGGCAAGGCCCGGCACATGTTCGGCGGGCGGCATCCGATGCCCCTTGTGCTGCGCACCAAGGTGGCCATGGGCTCTGGCTACGGATCGCAGCACCTCATGGATCCGGCCGGTGTCTTCGCGACGAGCCCCGGATGGCGCATCGTCGCCCCCTCGACCGCCGCCGACTACGTGGGCCTCATGAACGCGGCCCTCGCCCTCGATGACCCCGTGCTCGTGATCGAGCACATCGACCTCTACGGGCGTGCGGATGCGGTGCCCGGCGGCGACCTCGACTATGTGCTCCCGCCGGGGCGGGCAGCCCTGCGCCGCAGCGGAGAGGACCTCACGATCATCAGCTACCTGTCGATGGTCGCAGAATGCGAGGCCGCGATCGACGAGACCGGTGTCTCGGCCGACCTCATCGACCTGCGCTGGCTCGACCGCGCCTCCCTCGACTGGGAGACGATCGAGCAGAGCGTGCGCACCACGAACGCCGTGCTCATCGTCGAGCAGGGCGCCAGAGGGACCTCCTACGGGGCCTGGCTCTCCGACGAGCTGCAGCGGCGGATGTTCGACTGGCTCGATCAGCCCGTGCAGCGCGTGACGGGCGGCGAGGCGTCGCCGAGCATCTCGCGTGTTCTGGAGCGAGCCGCCATCGCCCGCGCGCCCGAGGTCGTCGCGGGGATCCGGGCCGCGCAGCGCGGCATGGGGGGCGCTCGATGACCCAGCTCGTCCGTATGCCCGCCGCGCTCGCGGGAGTCGAGGAGGCGGCGATCCAGAGCTGGCTCGTGGCGCCCGGCCAGGCCGTCGCAGCCGGAGAGCCGCTCGCCGAGATCGAGACCGAGAAGGCCGTCGTCGACTATCTCGCCGAATCGTCGGGCACCGTCTCGCGGTTGCTCGTCGAGGCGGGCGAGAACGTGCCCGTCGGCACCCCCATCGCCGTGCTCCTCGATGCCGGGGAGACCGAGGAGGATCCGGACGCGGTGGCGTCCTCCTCCGCTCCGTCGGGCGGGGGTGCGGCCTCACGCGCGACGGAGTCCGCGTCGGAGGCCCCCGCTGCGCCCGGCGCTCCCCGCCTTTTCGCGAGCCCGCTCGTTCGTCGGCTGGCGCAGGAGCGCGGACTCGATCTTGCCGGCATCGTCGGCACCGGCCCCGCGGGCCGGATCGTACGTCGTGATCTCGAGCGCGCGACGGCCCCGGCGACGGCCCCGGCGAGGGCTCTGACCGCGACGCCGGACCCCGAGCAGGCCATGGCCGCGGGGAGCGGCCGGGATCTCCCCGTCACACCGATGCGGCGGACGATCGCCCGCCGGCTCGTCGAGAGCGTCACGACCGTTCCGCACTTCTTCCTGACCGCCGATTGCAAGGTCGACCGGCTCCTCGCACTGCGCGCGGACATCAACGCCGTCGCGCCCCGGAGGGTGTCGCTCAACGACCTCGTGATCGCGGCCGTCGGGCAGGCGCTGCGCGCGGTGCCGGAGGCCAACGCGGTGTGGCTGGGTGACAGCATCCGGCAGTTCGACACGGCCGACGTCGCGCTCGCGGTGGCGCTCGAGGGCGGTCTCGTGACGCCCGTCGTGCGGGGCGTCGACCGGCTGGGGGTCGTCGCGTTGAGCGAGGTCGTCGAGGAGCTCGCGACCCGGGCCCGCGCCGGACGGCTGCAGCAGCACGAGCTCGAGGGCGGCGCCTTCACGGTGTCGAACCTCGGCATGTTCGGCGTCACGGAGTTCTCGGCGATCATCAACCCTCCGCACTCCGGCATCCTCGCGGTCGGCGCGGCCACCCCGCGTCCGGTGGTCCTCGACGGCGTGCTATCGGTCGCGACCGTGATGACTGTCACCCTCTCGGCCGACCACCGAGTGCTCGACGGCGCCTCGGCGGCCCGCTGGCTCGGCGCCTTCGTCGAGAGGATCGAGAACCCGGTCCGGCTGCTGCTCGGGGCCGCGTAAGCTCGATTCAGTGGGACTCGCCTCGCTGATTCCGGTGCTGGCGCGCGCCAGCACCTTCGAGGAGGCACTCGCCGGCGCCCGGTCGGACGCCGACTTCTCGGCCGTGGAGGGCCTGCGGGTCCCGTTGCTGGCCGGTCTCCTCGACCGCCGCGCACAGACCGCGGGAACCGGCCAGGCCCTCCTCGCGATCGTCGCGACGAGTCGGGAGGCTCAGGCGGTGACGGAGGCGTTCGTCTCATGGTCCCCCGACGCCCTCGTGCTGCCGTTCCCCGCCTGGGAGACCCTGCCGCACGAGCGGCTGAGCCCCTCGGCCGAGACGGTCGGCCGCCGTCTCACGAGCCTCCGCGAGCTGCGGCGCTGGCGCGACGGACCGCGCGAGAGGTCCCTCGTGCTCGTGGCGTCCGTGCGCGCGGCCCTGCAGCCGCTCGCCCCGGGCCTCGACGAGCTCGATCCCGCCGTGCTCACGCCGGGCGGGCGCGGCTACGACCTCGCCGGACTCTCCCTCCGCCTCGCCGAGCTCGCCTACGCGCGCGTCGACCTCGTCACCAGGCGCGGCGAGTTCGCGGTGCGCGGCGGCATCCTCGACGTGTTCCCGCCGGACGCCGAGCATCCGGTGCGCGCCGACTTCTTCGGCGACGAGCTCGAGCAGCTGCGCGCCTTCTCGGTCGCCGACCAGCGCTCGCTGCCCGGCGAGACCGGTCCCGTCGAGCTGGGACCGGCCCGCGAGCTGCTCATCACGGATGCCGTGCGCGAGCGCGCGAGTCAGTTGCGGCACGAATACGAGGCCGTCGCGCCGATGCTCGCGAGAATCGCCGAGGGCATCCCCGTCGAGGGCATGGAGTCGCTCACCCCCGCCCTCCTCGGGCGCCTCGTGCCGCTCACCGACTACCTGCCGGAGGATGCGGCGGTCGCCGTGCTCTCGCCGGAACGCGTCGCCACCCGCGCCCTCAGTCTCGCCGAGACGAACCGCGAGTTCCTCGAGGCGGCGTGGAGCGCGGCGACCGCGGGCGGCGCGGCCCCGATCGATCTGCAGGCGAGTCTCGATACGGGCGACTTCCTGACCGTGCCGGGACTGCGGGCCCAGGCGCGTCCGCGCAGCTGGTGGACGGTCAGCCCCTTCGACGCGGACGACGACGAGGTGCTGCGCGTCGACGGCCGCGCCATCCCGAGCTTCGCCGGGCAGGTCGACGGCGCCGCATCGCAGGTGGCCGCGCTCGTGAGGCGCGGGTGGTCGGTCGCGATCGCCGCCGCAGGCGCCGGGCTCGTCGATCGCGCCGCGCAGCTGCTCGCCGAGCACGAGGTGGCCGCGCGCATCGCCCCGGCCGTGCCCGCCGATCCGGAGCCAGGCGTCGCGTACCTCGTCACGGCATCCGTCGAGGCGGGCTTCGAGCAGGACGACGCGCGCCTCGCGCTTTTGAGCGAGGCGGAGTTCTACGGCCGCGCGGCCGGCATCGACACCCGCCAGCCGAAGAAGCTCGCAAGCCGACGCCGCGGCGTCGTCGACCCGCTGCAGCTGCGTCCCGGCGATCCGGTCGTGCACGAGACGCACGGCATCGGGCGCTTCGTCGAGCTCGTGACGCGCGAGGTCGCCGGTGGCGGGCGCGTCTCGCGCGGGCCGCTCGGCACCCAGCACGAGAAGGTGGCGCGCGAGTACCTGGTGCTCGAATACGCGCCCAGCAAGCGCGGGCAGCCGGGTGACCGCCTCTACGTCCCGACCGACCAGCTCGACCAGCTGACCCGCTACGTCGGCGGAGAGAACCCGGCCCTCTCGAGGATGGGCGGATCCGACTGGGCCGCCGCGAAGGGCAAGGCGCGCAGAGCGGTGCGCGACATCGCCGTCGAGCTCGTGAAGCTCTACAGCGCCCGGATGGCGAGCCCCGGTTTCGCGTTCAGCCCCGATACCCCGTGGCAGCGCGAGCTCGAGGAGGCGTTCCCCTTCGTGGAGACCCCCGACCAGCTGCAGACCATCGACGAGGTCAAGGCCGACATGGAGCGGCCGATCCCGATGGACCGGCTCATCTCTGGCGACGTCGGCTACGGCAAGACGGAGATCGCCGTGCGCGCCGCGTTCAAGGCGGTGCAGGACGGCAAGCAGGTCGCCGTGCTCGTGCCGACGACCCTGCTCGTCAAGCAGCACATGGAGACCTTCGCCGAGCGCTTTGCCGGATTCCCCGTGCATCTGCGCGCGCTCAGCCGCTTCCAGAGCGACGCGGAGGCGAGAGAGACGATCGATTCCCTCGCGCGGGGCGAGGTGGATGTCGTGATCGGCACCCACCGCGTCCTGTCCGACGGTGTGCGTTTCAAGGACCTGGGGCTCGTCATCATCGACGAGGAGCAGCGCTTCGGCGTCGAGCACAAGGATCAGCTGAAGAAGCTCAAGACGGGTGTCGACATCCTCGCGATGAGCGCCACCCCCATCCCGCGCACCCTCGAGATGGCGGTCACCGGCATCCGCGAGATGTCGACGCTCGCGACGCCGCCAGAGGACCGGCATCCGATCCTCACCTTCGTGGGGCCGCGATCCGACAAGCAGATCGCCGCCGCCATCCGCCGCGAACTGCTGCGCGAGGGGCAGGTGTTCTTCGTGCACAACCGGGTGTCGTCGATCACCCGGGTCGCCGCGCAGCTCGCCGAACTCGTGCCGGAGGCGCGCATCGGCATCGCGCACGGGAAGCTCAGCGAGCGCGAGCTCGAGCAGGTCATCGTCGACTTCTGGGAGCGGCGGTTCGACGTGCTCGTCACGACCACGATCATCGAGACCGGCATCGACATCGCCAACGCCAACACGCTCATCATCGACCAGGCCGACAAGTACGGCCTCAGCCAGCTGCACCAGATCCGCGGACGGGTGGGCCGCGGGCGCGAGCGCGCCTACGCCTACTTCCTCTACGACCCCGACAAGCCGCTCACCGAGACCGCCGAGGACCGGCTCGAGACGATCGCCGTGGGCAACGAGCTCGGCGGCGGCATGCAGATCGCCCTCAAGGACCTCGAGATCCGGGGCGCAGGCAACCTGCTCGGCGGTGAGCAGTCGGGGCACATCGCGGGGGTCGGCTTCGACCTCTACCTGCGGATGATCGGGGAGGCGGTGTCGGCGTTCCGCGGCGACGTGGCGGAGGGGCAGACCGAGCTGCGGCTCGAGCTGCCGGTCGACGCGCGCATCCCGGAGGAGTACATCGAGTCGGAACGGCTGCGGCTCGAGGCCTATCAGAAGCTGTCGACCGCGGCCGGCCCGCTCTCGCCGGACGACGCGATCGACCGCGTCGTCGAGGAGCTGACCGACCGCTACGGTGAGCCGCCGGATGCCGTGGCGCAGCTCGTCGCCGTGTCGCGGCTGCGGCGGCGGGCGCAGCAGGCGGGGCTCGGCGAGGTCGTCGCGATGGGCGGTCGGATGCGGCTCGCGCCGCTCGATCCGCCCGATTCGATCCAGGTGCGGCTCACGCGCCTCTACCCGGGCGTCCGGTTCTTCGCGGCGCAGCACGCGGTGAACGTGCCCATGCCGGAGGGGGCATCCGACGCGGAGCTCGTCGCGTGGGTGGGCAGCCTTCTCACGGCCGCGCTGCCGGCCACCGCTTGAGGGGTCGCAAACTGCTCCCATTGCGGCGTGTCTCGCGCACTTTGCGCCCCCTCATCGGCGGAGTACGGTGACGCGCATGCTGTACGAGCACCTCGGCCACCACCCCCGCGTCGACTCGAGCGCCGTCGTCGCGCCGACCGCCGTCGTCTCTGGCGACGTGACGATCGGACCCGGATGCCAGATCCTGCACGGCGCCGTCATCAGCGCCGAGGGCGGCCCGATCACGATCGGTGCCTCGAGCATCGTCATGGAGAACGCCCTGCTGCGGGCGAGCGCGACCGACCCCCTGCACCTCGGCGACCACGTGCTGGTCGGGCCCATGGCATCCGTCTCGGGGGCGACGATCGCGGACGAGGTGTTCCTCGCGACGGGCGCGCGCGTCTTCAACGGCGCTCGGATCGGGGCGCGCAGCGAGGTGCGCATCAACGCCGTCGTGCACCTGCGCACCGTGCTGCCCGAGGGCGGGGTCGTGCCGATCGCCTGGGTCGCGGTGGGAGACCCGGCGCGAATCCTCGCCCCCGACCGGCACGACGAGATCTGGGCGATCCAGCAGGATCTCGACTTCCCCGGCTACGTCTTCGGCCTCGACCGCTCCACCCCCGACCTCATGGTGCAGCTCACCGAGCGCTACGCCCGCCACCTCGCCCGCCACGCGGACGACCGCCTCCTCGACTAGCCTCCGCCTCCGCCCGCGGCTTCCGCCCGG